>NZ_JAIUHZ010000008.1:0-259158 GCF_020165355.1 Mesorhizobium sp. BR1-1-6
ACCCGCCGGGTGGAACTCGAGATCGGCGGCGAACGCCAGCGCGTCGAGATCGAGCTGCCCGTCGACCATCCCGCGGCGCAGAAGAGCCGGGTAGCGTTCCGCCCGGGCCGCTGGAAGCTGTTTTTTTCGGATCAGGCAGGCAGCTCATTCGCGCCGGCGGAACAGAACCCTCGCCAAAACGAGAAGACGCTTCCCCCAGATATCAGGAAGCGGCGTATGGCTGACGCAGGCCCGCTGATTTGAATTGTCCGCATGGGGGTGAGGCGGTTGCGAGCCGCCAGCCCAATGCTGGTTTGCCGCGACCCTTTTTTGCGCACCTCGTTTCCAATGCACGTTGCCCAAGCAACCTCGGTTCGATGTAGCGACATGCAAAACAAGACCTAAGCGGCTCGCATGAATCCGTTTCGGCGTGCCGCGCTTCAAACAAAACGAGTGAGCTTGTCGCCAGATTGTTCGGCCCGCCATGCATTTGCTCCTGCGCTGGTCAAGGATCGCGCCGCTTCAGCACAGACGCAAACAGCGCTCGCAGGCACACGGCAAACGTCGGCGGCTTCAGCTTCGGTGACCAGCCTTTGGCTGTGCGCCCGGCAGACATGCGGGACCGATCGGTTCGAAAGTCTTGTAGGTCAGGATGAATTCGCGGTGCCCGAGTTGTTCGGATTTCGTCGCATGGCCATTGGCGACAGCAAGAACCAGATTGAAGATTTCGTCGCCGACATCCGACAAGGTGGCGGCCCCTTCGAGGATACGTCCGGCATCGACGTCTATGTCGCCCGACAGGCGACGGTATGTTTCGGGATTGGCGCAGATCTTTATGACCGGTGCGACCGCCGACCCCGAGACCGAACCGCGGCCGGTGACGAAGAGCGTGAGGTGACAACCGGAAGCGATGAGCTCCACGATCTCGGCATTGTCCGAGATGTTGGGGAAGCCAAAACGCACGTCCCCGTCCGGCACGACATCCATCAGGTAGAGTCCGCCGCCAGGGGGAATGTCGCCCGGCTTGATGAGGCCCGAAATCGGCGACGAGCCCGATTTGGCATAGGCACCCATCGATTTCTCCTCGATGGTGGATAGGCCGCCATCGGCATTGCCCGGAGCGAAACTGCCATAGCCTAGCGTCGCGTAGTATTGCGCTGCCTTTGCCACGGAGGCGCGCAGCTCGACGCCGAGTTCAGGCGTCACGGCACGGCTCGCCATGATCTCTTCGCAGCCGATCAGCTCGCCGGTCTCCTCGAAAATACAGGCTGCTCCCGCACGGACCAGTCGATCGAAGGCAAGGCCGGCGGCGGGATTGCCGGTCATGCCGCTGGTGCCGTCCGACCCGCCGCAGATCGTGCCGACGATAAGTTCACTCGCATCCATTGGCACTCTCGCGACCGCGCCCAGCTCTTGCAGGCGTTGCCCGACCCATTCGATGCCGTCGGAAATCGTCGACAAAGTACCGCCGTTTTCCTGGATCGTCAGCGTGGCCACCGGCCGTCCGCTTGCCTCGACGGTGCGGGCGAGCGAGAATTTGTTGAAGCTTTCGCATCCCAGTGACAGCAGCAGTACCGCGGCGACATTGGGATGCGTACACAGACGCTCCATCATCCGCTGCGCATAGGGATTGGGAAAGCAGCCTGGAAAGCCGATCAGATGCACGTCCCTGCCGCGGAAATGGGAGACAATTTCGCGACCGACATGATGCGCGCACTCTACCAGATAGGCCACGATCACAATGTTGCGGATGCCCTTGCGACCGTCCGGCCTGAGATAGCCGAGGATGGTGGACTGTTCGCCGGTCATGATCCGGTCTCCGCTATTACGTGCGTTTTGGTGTAGTCGCTCTTCAGATTGTGAATATGGACGTGCTCGCCGGGTCCGATCGACCGCGTCGCCGAGCCGATCGGGACGCCGTATTTGATGACCTTCATCCCCGGGGCGATCGGCAGCCGCGCCAGCTTGTGGCCGAGCTCCACGGCCTTGATCAGAATGCGCGACTCGCCGCCAACGATGATGGTCTCACCGGCTTCGATGCGCCGGCAGGCGACCAGCACATTGTCGTGATCGCAGAGCAGGAGCAGACGAGGATCGTCCATCGTCGGCTCACATGACGCCGAAGGTACGGAAGGCTTCGCAGGCGCTCATGCCGTCGCGGATCGCGGTTGCGACCTTGTTCTCTGTGCTGACCTTCTCGATCGCGCGCTCGATCGCTTCCTTTTCCGCCTCGCGCGGGATCACAAGCACGCCCTCGCGGTCGCCGAAGATCAGGTCGCCGGGCGTTACCAGGATGCCTTCGATCTCGATTGGGCAGCCATAGTCGATCACCTTGCCTCGCGGGCCCTGGTCTTGGGCATAGATGCCGCGCGAGAAGACCGAAAAGCCGAGCTTTTCGATTTCCCAGGAGTCGCGGATATAGCCGTTGAGGACGGCGCCGGCAGCCTTCAGCTTCTGGGCCCTGGTGGACATCAGCCCGCCCCACAGCGCGTAGCGGAAGGAGGAGCCGCTGGCGATGTAGACATCGTTCTCCGTCAGGCTGTCCAGCGCTTCCATCATGAGGCCGAACGGTTTGTTCGCGATCGGACCGTGCGCATCCGGCGAACCGCCGGAAAACACGTCCGCCTCCAGCACCGGCATCGCGCGGCCGATGACTTTCATCTCCGGCTGCAACGGCACGATCCCGGCCGGCAGGAACTGCCGGCGGTGGCCCATTACATCGAGCACGTCGCCGACGACGGCCGTGAAGAGTTCCTTGCGGATGACTTCGAAGATCGCCTTGTCAGTATCGGTCGTCATCTGTTTTCTCCCTCGAAAAACTATGGTGTCAGAAGCCGTGCAGCGCGCCGCCGTCGACCACCAGTATATGGCCGGTCACATAGGCTGAGGCGCGTGAGGCGAGATAGGTCATGGCCCAGCCGATATCGGCGCCCTCGCCGAAACGACCCATGGGAATGCGGCTGTTGATCTTGCGCGCCCTTTCCGGATCGGCTGCGGTGGCTTGGCGTAGAAGCGCGGTGTCGATCCAGCCTGGTGCCACACCGTTGACGCGTATCCCGCTGGGCGCAAGTTCGGTCGCGAGCGCCCTCACCATGCCGACATAGGCGGCTTTCGCCGCCGAATAGCCGATCACGTTGGGAATGCCGAGGAAAGAGCTCATCGAGGCGGTGAAAAGAATGCTGCCCCTTGCTTCCGTCACCTGCGGCAGGAAGGCGCGCGAGAGGGCGAAGGCGCCGCCGACATGGACGTTCAGCACCGAATTGAAAGCCTCGACGCTCATCTCGCCGAGCGGCTTCTTGACCGTGTTGCCGGCATTGTTGACGAGGATCGAGACGCGTCCGGATTTTTTTGCCACCTCGCTGGCGAAACCCGTGGCACCGGCAGTCTCGGTCACGTCGAAGACATGGCTCGTGGCGGAAGGCCCCAGCGTCTCGCAGGCGGCAGCGAGCTTCGCGGCGTTGGTGCCGACGATCGTCACCTTGGCGCCGGCTTCGACGAAACAGGTGGCGATCGCAAGGCCGAGACCGCTTCCGCCGCCGGTCACCAGCGCATGCTGCCCCTCCAGCCCGAAGATATCCTTGATGCTCATGCGTCTTCCTTCGCTTCGATCCGGACGACGATCTTGGTGAAGCCTCCGGGGCTCTTGTCCCAGGCTTGCATGGCCGCACCGGCTTCCTCGATTGGCACGACGCGTGAGACGATGCGGTCGCCGGCGTCCCGATGTTGCTTCAGATAGCCGATAACATCGTGGAAATCGGCGATCTCGGAGCCGCGCGACCCGCGGATATCCATCTCCTTGAGCAGGAAGAACTTGGTGTCGTAAGCGATCTTGTTCTTGGCGTAGCCGACATAGACGACCCGGCCGCAGGACGCCACGAGATCGATCGCCTGCCGAAAGGTCGCATCCGCGCCGACCGCCTCGATGACGACCTGCGGACCGTCCCCACTGGTCAGTTCCAGGACATGCGCCAGGACATCTTCGCGCGACGCATCGATGGTGTCAGTGGCGCCGAGCACCTTGGCAACGGCGAGTTTGTCGGCGCTAAGGTCCACTGCGATCACGCGTGAGCCCCGCCTGACAGCGCCGAGCAAGGCACCGAGCCCAACGACGCCGCAGCCAAGGATGACGACGGTTTCTCCAGCCGAAAGCTCGGAGCGGCGGACGGCATGGAAGCCGACGGCAAGCGGCTCGATCAGCGCGAGGTCCCGCTGGCGCATGCCCTCGACCGGAATGATCTTGCCCGCGGGAACGACGATGATCGAGGCCATCGCGCCCTCGCGCTGGACGCCCATCGTCCGGTTGTCCTTGCAGGCGTTCGGCCTGCCAAGGCGGCACGCATGGCACCTGCCGCAATTGAAATAGGGAAGAATAGTCACGGACTGGCCGACCGCAAGCGCGCTGACGCCGTCGCCGAGCGCCGAGATGGTGCCGGAGATTTCATGGCCCAGGACGCGCGGGTAGGAGATCAGCGGATTGAGGCCGCGAAACGACGTCAGGTCGGAACCGCAATACCCCACATACTCCATCCGCACCGCGACTTCGCCCGGGCCCGGTTTTGGTTCGGGCAATTCGACCAGCGAGATCTTGCCGGGTTCCTCGAGGCAGACAGCTTTCATCATGGCGCTCAGGCCTCACAGATCGTGCTGTTGTCGATGGCATCCCAGTCGATCTCGACCCCGAGGCCGGGGGCTGACGGCGGCGCGGCGTAGCCGTCCTTGATCGGCAGCGGCTGCTTGAGGCCGAAGGCGAAGTTCTCCATTGGATAGAGCACTTCGAAGAAGTCGCAGTTCTTGATCGCCGCGGCGCAATGCAGGTTGACGATCTCCATCGGGTGGAAGATGGCGGTATGGATCTCGCAATTGACGCCGAAGGCTTCGGCGAGGCGGGCCGTCTTCATGACGCCCGTGACGCCGCCCGTCCAGGAAACGTCTGCCCGGACGCGATCGACGACACGCGTCGAGATGCATTCGGCGATGCTGTAAGGGTGCTTCGCAAGGACTTCTGTCCCGACGAGCGGGATTTCGAGCGTGCGTGCGAGCTCCCGCAGCGAATGAACGTCCTCGTCGTATAAAGGCTCTTCCAGCCAGTAGAAGTCGAGCCTTTCCAGCTCGCGGCCGAAGCGGATCGACTGCTCGAGATTGAACATCGAGACCGGATCCGACATCAGCGTGAAATCCGGCCCGACGGCGGCGCGGACCTGGCGATGGACGTCGATATCGTAGTCGAGATCGAGACCGGGTGTATGGAGCTTGTAGGCCCGCAACCCTTCGGCCCTGGCGCGCAGCGCCTCTTTCACATAGTCCTGCGGCCCCGACAGGATCATCGAGCTGCCATAGACCGGCACGCGTTCGCGGAAGGCTCCGAGATATTTGTAGAGAGGCTGCCCGGCGGCGGTGGCCGACAGCAGCCAGAGGCAGGTGTCGAATGGTCCGTAGGCATAGATCGGCAAGTGGCCCCACCAGCGGTCGGCCACCCGGAAATCGTGCCATGCCTTTTCCCGGTCGAGCGGGTCACGGCCGATGAAGAACGGACGCAGCGTGTCGGCAATCAGCCTGCCGGCGCCCGCCGCCGAACGACCGGCGAACCCGAAGGCGGTTGCCTCGAGCCCGGTGTCCGTCATCATGGTGACGGTGAGAAATTCGAACTTCGCGAAATCCCCGGTTCGAAACGCGCTGGCGGCAAAATCGCCTGGTTTGCGCTGGCAGCAGCGCACCTTCACATCCGTGATTTTCATGGAAAAACCTTCGATAAACCGATCGCAGCGGCATGTGTGGATCCGGGGGAGTCCCGGATCCAGTCATTCTCAGAAGCGGGGCAGGTCGACTTCGACACCCATCCATTTTTTCTGCAGGGCCTGCAGCTCACCTGTCGACTGAAGCATGAAGAGCTCCGTGTTCAGTCAGTGCAGGAAGTCCGGGTCGTTGCGGCGCAGGCCTATGCCCATCGGCGCCTGCGCCACAACGAACTGCTTCTTGAGGTTAGGATCGTGCTCCTCGACGGCGCGGGCAAGCGCGCCGCTGGTCACGATGCCTTCGACCTGGCCTGCGAACAGCGCCTGGGATGTCGACGCGTCATCGTCATAGCGCTGGATCTGTGCGCCTTCGACGGCCTTTTTGGTCATGACGATGTCGTTCGTGCTGGCCCGCGTCACGCCGATCTTCCTGCCCGCCAGATCCTCGATCTTGGTGATCGGCTGGTCGGCGGGACCGACATAGACCTGCTGGTCGACATAGTACGTGTTGGTGAACGCGATGGCCTTGGCGCGCTCGGCGGTGATCGAGAACGAATAGATCACGATGTCGAGCTTGCCCGAAGTCAGGTTCGGGATGCGGTTGGCTGCCGTCGTGTCGACGATGTTGACCTTGACGCCGAGATCGCGGGCGATTGCCTTTGCTACGGACACGTCATAGCCGGCGGGCTGCATGCTGCTGTCCATCAGGCCATAAGGCGGCGTTCCAAGGCCCACGCCGACATTGATGGTGCCGCGCTGTACGATGGCGTCCAGCGTGCTCTCGGCCTTCGCGGGCAATATCATCGCCAGCATGGCGGCGAGCCCGACAGCAAGTCTCTTCAATAGCATGATACTTTCCTCCCTGGTGTGATGAACCGGATCTTCAGTTGGCTGCCTGGTGCAGGCGGCACTCCAGGCGGCGGCTGGCATGGGACAGTATGGAGCAGATGCCGAAGTAGATGGCCGCGACCGTCAGATAGACGGGCAGCGGCTGGAACGTGGCGCTGGAGACGATCTGTCCTGCTCTCGTCAGTTCGATGAAGCCGACGACCGAAGCAAGCGCGGTGTTCTTGACGACCTGAACGGAGAAGCCGACCGTCGGAGGAATGGCGACGCGAAGCGCCTGCGGGATGATGACGTCGGTCATCGTGTGCCGCCAGCCAAGCGCCAGCACGAACGACGCTTCCCATTGCCCCTTGTTGATCGACTGGATCGACCCGCGCCAGATCTCGCCGAGGAACGCGCTGCTGTAGAGCGTAAATCCAAGGCCGGCCGCGTAGATCGCCGGAAGGTCATAGCCGAGATTGGCGACGCCGAAATAGGCGATGAAGAGAATGACGAGCAGGGGCGTTCCCTGGATGACATAGATATAGGCCTGTGCGATCCAGCGCAGCCAGGCGAAACGGGAGAGGCGCATGAGGGCGATAATCGATCCGCCGATGGCCCCGCCTGCAAGCGCAATTCCCGAGAGGACGACCGTCCACGTCGCACATTGCAGCAGAAACCCGACATGATGGAGGTTGAATGTCTGGAACATCGTCATCGCCCTGCAAAGCGGAAGGAGAAGAGGGCACGGTCAATCAGTTTGAAGACGCCTTTGAATGCAGCCGTCAGGACAAGGTAGATGGCCGCGACCACGAGATAGGCTTCCAGGCTGCGGAAGGTCAGGCCCTGCACATCATTGGCGACGCCGGTCAGTTCCGGGACGGAGATGACCGAAACGACGCTGGAGGCCAGCATGATCAGGATGAACTGGCTGGTCAGTGCCGGAAAGATCGCTGAAATCGCCGGCAGCAGAACGACATAGCGGAAGGTGAGATACGGTGACATGCCAAGCGTGTGCGCCGCCTCCCGCTGCCCCTTGCCGATCGTCTGGATGCCGGCACGGACGATCTCGGTGATATAGGCGCCCGCGTAGAGCGTCAGGGAGAGGATGGCCGCCGTCACTTCGGAAATGCGAATGCCGACCGAGGGCAGGCCGAAATAGACGATGTAGATCTGCACCAGAAACGGCGTGTTTCGGATGATTTCCACATAGGCGGCCGCGATTGAGGAGAGGACTTTCGAACTCGAAAGTCTCATCAGGGCGCCGATGATGCCGACGCACATGCCCAGTACCAGCGCGGCGGCCGACAGGCCGACGGTCAACATGGCGGCGTGCACGAACAGGTCGCCGCGCGCGAATGTCCCGGAAAAATCTAGGTACTCCACACTCGTCCCCGGTCTTTAAACAAGGTTCGGTTCGATCGCTCGCGCAAGGACTTTTACCTGGCGCAAGGTGTTCTGCCGGCTTCTCTCGAGATGTCGCTGAAGCGCCGCGAGGATTTGGCTCTTCTTGCCGGCGACGATGGCATCGAGAATATCCTGGTGCTCCTCGACCGAGCGGCTGTAATCGCCTGGAATCGAGACGAAGACCGTATGCGTCTGGCCGACAATGCGGGAGTGGACCTCGGAGATCATCGGTATCCCCGCGGCGCCGACGAGCGAACTGTGGAAGGCCCGGTCATGGGAGAGCGCCTTCGCCAGATCGTCGAGCGACGACCCTTTGGCGAAGCGCCTGTGGTTTTCGAGGCTGTCCTGGAGCTTCGCCCGCAGCGCCTCATCGAGCCGTCCTGCGTCGAAGGCTGCTTCCACGGCCCCTTTCTCGAGCAGTGTCCTGGCCGCGTATAATTCCTCGACGGCTTCCTCGTTGAAGCTGCGGACCACCATGCCGCGCCGCGAGGAATTGACGAGAAGCCCGTCCGCCTCCAGCCGCAGGCAGGCTTCCTTGACAGGCGTGGGACTGATGCCCAGTTCCGCCGCCAATTCGTTAGGCAACAGGCGTTGCCCGCCTGCCAGCCTGCCGCCGACGATCCGCGACCGCAGCTCCTGGTAGGCCTGCTCGGCCAATGTTGTCTTGATCATGCTCATGGCCCAAGCATCGGTCAGGTTCCGGTTCGGCGCAACAGAAAAATTAAAAATAGAAAATTTTTTATTTTCCGATTTCGATCTTTCGGGTTACAAGCCAACCTCGCAACAAGGAGGAGTTCATGGACGCCAACGGCAGCGCCTTTGTGAAACTGCGCGACGCGGTGAAGATGTTCGGCGGGTTTCAGGCGCTCGATCACGTCAGCCTTGAGGTGGCGAAGGGCGAAAAGATCGTCGTCTGCGGGCCGTCGGGCTCAGGCAAGTCGACCTTGATCCGCTGCATCAACGGCTTGGAAGACCTCCAGCAAGGCTCGGTGGAAATCGACGGAAAACCGCTGGTCGAGAAGTCCCATGGACGTATGGTTCCGCGCCGGGACATCGGCATGGTGTTCCAGCAGTTCAACCTCTTCCCGCATCTCAAGGTAATCGAGAATTGTACGCTGGCGCCGGTCCGCGTGCTCGGAAAATCCCGCAAGGACGCTTCGGAGAGAGCGCTGGAGATGTTGCAAAAGGTTCGGATCGCAGATCAGGCGGACAAGTATCCGTCCCAGCTTTCCGGCGGTCAGCAGCAGCGCGTCGCGATCGCCCGAGCGCTCTGCATGCAACCCAGGATCATGCTCTTCGATGAACCGACCTCGGCTCTCGATCCGGAAATGGTCAAGGAAGTGCTCGACACCATGGTCTCGCTGGCCTCCGAAGGCATGACGATGATCTGTGTGACGCATGAAATGGGCTTCGCCAGCCAGGTGGCCGACCGGGTCGTCTTCATGGACAAGGGCCGGATACTCGAGGAGGCCACGCCGAAGGAGTTCTTCGCAGCCCCGAAGCATCAGCGTGCACGCGAATTCCTCTCGCAGCTCCTTCATTGACAAATTCATATCCGCCAAGGGTCATAGATGAAAATCGCCTCCGTCCGCCCGTTTATTCTCCATCTTCCACTCACCTCGGACTCCATTTCGGACTCGACCCACAGCATCACCCATTGGGGTGTCGTGGGTACGAAGATCGTCACCACGGACGGGCTGGAAGGTTATGGCTTCACCGGCACGCATGCCCATCTGGCCGCCGACCGGCTGATAACGTCCTGCATCGGCGAGTGTTACGCGCCGCTTCTGGTAGGCGAAGACGCCTCGGATCATCAGCGTCTATGGACCAGGCTTGCGCGCCATCCTTCGCTTCAATGGGTCGGTCGGGCCGGCATCACGCATCTGGCGCTGGCCGCAATCGATATCGCGTTGTGGGATATGAAGGCGAAACGGGCGGGCCTGCCGCTGTGGAGTTATCTCGGCGGCGCGCGCACCGATGCCCTGGAGGCCTACAATACCGATATCGGCTGGATTTCGTTCGATCTGGACACGTTGCTGCGCGGCTCCGCGAAAGCCGTCGAGGAGGATGGATTCACACGCATCAAGATCAAGGTCGGCCATGACGACCCAAATGTCGACGTCGAGCGCCTGGCGGCTGTGCGCAAACGTGTCGGACCAAGGATCCGGATCGCAATCGACGGCAACGGCAAGTGGGATCTTCCGACCTGCCAGCGGTTCTGCGCGCTGGCGCGCGACCTCGATATCTACTGGTTCGAGGAGCCGCTCTGGTATGACGATGTCGCCAGCCACGCCACGCTCGCGCGCAATACATCGATCCCGATCGCGCTCGGCGAGCAGCTCTACACGATCGACGCGTTCCGCTCCTTTGTCGATGCAGGAGCCGTCGCCTACGTCCAGCCGGACGTCACGCGGCTCGGAGGAATAACCGAATACATCCAGGTCGCGGACCTGGCACTGGCGCATCGGCTTCCCGTCGTTCCGCATGCAGGGGAGATGAGCCAGGTGCATGTGCATCTGAGCTACTGGCATCCTGCATCGGCGATCCTCGAATACATCCCCTGGATCAAGGATCACTTCGAGGAGCCGATCCGCGTCGAAGGCGGCATCTACAAACGGCCCGAACGGGCCGGTGCGAGCACGACCGTCCTGGCCGAAAGCTTTGCCCGCTACGGCAAAAGCCTGGGCTAGGGCATTCCAGGAAAAGCGCCCGCGGCATCGGGGCGGCGCTATTCCTTCACCGCGCCGGTCATCGAGGAGACATAGTGCTCGACGAAGAACGAATAAAGCACGACGACCGGCAGGGATCCGATCAGCGCGCCCGCCATCAGGGCACCCCACTCATAGACGTCGGAGCGGACGAGTTCGGTGAGCACCCCGACCGGCACGGTCTTGTTTTCGGACGACTGGATGAACGTCAAGGCATAGATGAACTCGTTCCATGACAGGGTGAATGCGAATATGCCCGCCGAGATCAGGCCTGGCACCGACAGGGGCAGCACGATCTTGCTCAGGATCTGCCAGCGGCTTGCCCCGTCTATGAGCGCACATTCTTCCAGTTCGAACGGGATGGAGCGGAAGTAACCCATCAGCAGCCAGGTGCAGAAGGGGATCAGGAAGGTCGGGTAGGTGAGGATGAGCGCGAAGGGTGTGTCGTAAAGCCCGAGGTTGAACACCATCACCGACAAGGGGATGAACAGTATCGAGGGCGGCACGAGATAGGCGAGGAACACCGCGAGGCCGACCTGCCGTGCCCCGGAGAACCGCAGCCGCTCGATCGCATAGGCCGCGAAAACCGACGCCACCAGCGACAGGAAAGTGGCGGCGGTCGAAATGATGATCGTGTTGAGCAGCCAGCCCGGATAGGACGTCTCGAAGAGAAGATAGCGGATGTGCTCCAATGTCGGATGCACGACCCAGAGCGGGTTGAAATTGGCATAGTCGGTCATTTCGACATTGGGCTTAACCGCTGTGATCGTCATCCAGTAGAACGGGAACAAGAGCACGATGACGAACACGAGCAGGGGGAGATAGACCGTCACCACACGGCGCGGCACGCTCTGCAAATAGCCCATGCCGCCTTCGTCGAGCTGCGGCTGTTTTGTCTTCCTGGTGGCAGCCATGTCAGTCTCCGCCCCCCTGCTGCCATTTGCGGCGCTGCAAGCCGAAATAACTGAACAGGATCGCGGCAAGGAGGAATGGGATCATGGCGACCGCGATCGCGGCGCCCTCGCCGAGCTGGCCGCCCGAAATGCCGCGCTGGAACGACAGCGTCGCCATCAGATGGGTGGCATTTACCGGTCCGCCGCGGGTCAGCACATAGATCAGCTGGAAATCCGTGAAGGTGAACAGCACCGAGAACGTCATCGTGATCGCGATGATGGGGGTGAGCAGCGGCAGCGTCACATGGCGAAACAATTGCCAGCGGCTGGCGCCGTCGAGCGTGGCGGCCTCGTAAAGCGATTGGGGGATTGTCTGCAAGCCGGCAAGCAGCGTGATGGCTACGAAAGGGATGCCGCGCCAGACATTGGCCGCGATCACCGAAGCACGCGCGTTCTCCGGATCGCCGAGGAAATTGATGCGATGGTCGATCAGCCCCATCTGCTGGAGTGCCCAGGACAGGATCGAGAACTGCGAATCGTAAATCCACCAGAAGGCGATGGCCGACAGCACCGTCGGCACCACCCACGGCAACAGGACAATCGCGCGGAAGAACGATTTGAAGGGAAGGTTCTGGTTGAGGATGAGCGCCAGCCAGAGGCCGAGCGCGAATTTCAGGATCGAGGCGCTGACGGTGTAGAGCAGGGTGTTGAAGACGGAGAGCCAGAAGACGGCGTCGCTCCACAGATATTCATAGTTCTCGATGCCGATGAAGATGCCGGGACGGCCGATGCGGGCATCGGTGAAGCCGAGCCAGACGCCGAGCCCAAGCGGATAGGTCAGGAAGACAAGCAGCAATGCCGCCGCCGGCAGCATGAAGCCGAAGCCAAGCGCGTTCCTGCTCTCGGCCAGGCGCGACAGCATCGAGGAACGCGGCTGAGCGGCGACGGACGGCACGGCCATGGGGCGGGCTCCCTGCAAGGGTCTCGTTGATCGGCCTGGCGGCCGCCCTGCGCTTCCGGAGGGTCGGATAGCGCGGGGCAGAGCCGCCAGGCTCAGCTGGCATGGATCAAACGCGATAATACCGGTTTGCGCGCTTCTCCGCCTCTTCCATTGCCTCCTGGGGCGTGGCCTGCCCCGTGACGGCCTTGGCGAACATGTCGACCAGGACATAGTCGGCCATGGTCGCCGCCGAGGCATAGCCGAGCGGCCCGGCATAGCCGTTGGGCCGCAGCGTCGCCGAAGCCTTGGCGTAAGCGGCATTGTTCGGATCGGCTGTCCACACCGGATTGTTGTCGAACGCCTTGAGCGTCTGGCAGCAGTAGCCCGCCGAGGAGGTGATCCAATCTGGCATTTGCGGGTCCTCGAACATGAATTGCAGATAGGCTTTGGCCGCGTTGGGGTAGGGCGTGTAGTCGAAGATGACGGCTGTGGTCACCTGGAACAGTTCGACGGATTTGCCGACAGGACCGATCGGCAGGTTGGTGGTGCGTATGTCCTTGGCCATTTCCGCCAGCTTCGGATCATTGTCCTTGTTGATCTTGGCCGTGTTGTAGGCGGAAATGCCATTGGCGATCACACTGAGTTCGCCGGCCAGGAAGGCGCGATTGTTGTTGACGTCGAGCCAGCTTTCGGTGCCTGGAATAAAAGTCTTGTAGAGTTCCTGCGCGTATTCGATCGCCTTGAGGGTCTCGGGGCTGTTGATCGTCACCTTGCCGCTCTCGTCGACCATCTGGCCGCCATGGCTCCACAGCAGCCAGTGCGCGTAGTTGTTGCCGTCGCCGACACCATGGCCGTGCGTGAAGCCGGCCGGATGCCCCTTCGCCTGCAGGGCCTTGCAAAGTTCGAGGAAGCCTTTCGTATCCTTGGGGAACTCCGAAAAGCCGGCCTCTTTCACCCAGCTTTCCCGATAGACGATGGCATTTCCGATGGTGGCGAGCGGCAGGCCGATGAATTTGCCTTCCCGGGTCGCATATTGCTTTGGTCCGTCGTGCCAGCCGCCATATTTCGACCCCAGATACTCGCCCAGTTCCGTCACGTCGTGCAGCTTGTCGGGATACTGATGCGGGTCGTCGAACCAGACGAACATCAGATCCGGACCTGAACCGACATTGGCGGCGACCGCTGCCTTGGGGCGAATGTCTTCCCAGCTTTCCTTGTCGACACGTACCTCCACGCCCGTCGCTTCGGTGAACCGCTTGGTGTTTTTCAGCCACTGGTCCTCGTCACCCTGCACGAAAGGCGACCAGCGCAGCAGCCTGAGCTTCGCACCGTCCTCCGGCTTGTACTTCAGCCCCTCCTGGGCGAATGCCGGAGAGCCGGCGAAGCGGCTTCCCAAAACGCCGGCAGCAGCGCCGGCCGTCGTGCGGATCACGTCACGTCTGGTGAATTTCATGCTCGTTCCTCCTGTTTGTTTCTCTTGCCCTTTGGTCTCTACAGCTTGCTGCGCGTTTGAAGCCGCTGCCCGGTTTCGCCGTGGAAGAGATGAATGAGGCCGGGTTCGGCGGTGAGCCGGATGGTTTCGCCCGGCGTGAAGGAATGACGTTCCCGGAAGTTGGCCACGATCTCTTCACCGCCGGCTGTCCGGCCGATGAGCTGTACCTCCGACCCGGTCGGCTCGATCACCGCGATGGTGACCGCAATGCCCTGGTCGGACAGCCGCAAATGCTCGGGCCGTATGCCCAGCACCACCGGCTCGCCGCCTTTGACGGACGATGCTGCGTCCAACGGCACGGAAATTCCGCCCGCGCCCCGAAAGGACGGCGACCCGTTCGTCGCGATTTCGCCCCGCAGCAAATTCATGGCGGGCGAGCCGATGAAACTGGCGACGAAGAGATTGTCCGGCCTGTCGTAGAGTTCCAGCGGCGGCCCGATCTGCTCGACGATGCCGTCATGCATGACCACGATCTTGTCTGCCATGGTCATGGCTTCGATCTGGTCATGGGTAACATAGACCGTCGTGGTTTTCAGGCGCTGGTGCAGTTCCTTGATCTCGGCGCGCATCTGCACCCTGAGCTTGGCGTCAAGATTGGACAGCGGCTCGTCGAACAAGAAAACCGCCGGATCGCGCACGATCGCCCGCCCCATGGCAACTCGCTGGCGCTGTCCGCCGGAAAGCTGGCGGGGATAGCGCGCCAACAGCGGCACGAGCCCCAGAATCTCCGCAGCGCGCTGGACGCCGGCGCCGCTCTCAGCCTTCGAAACGCCCTTCAGCATGAGCGAAAACGCCATGTTCTCGGCGACGGTCATATGCGGGTACAGCGCATAGTTCTGGAAGACCATGGCGACGTCGCGTTCCTTCGGCGCAACGTTGTTGACGACACGCTCGCCAATCGCGATCTGGCCCCGCGAAATCTTTTCCAGGCCCGCGATCATCCTGAGCAGGGTTGATTTTCCGCAACCCGACGGCCCGACCAGCGTGACGAATTCGCCGTCGTCGATGTTCACGCTGACGCCGTGCAGAACCTCGACGGTCCCGAATGATTTGTAAACCTCGCTAATCGCGACAGACGCCATCGATCCTCCTCCCGAACGATTCCCGCGACGTCTCTTCGAAGGAACCGCTGACCTCTCCCGGCGACGGCCCTCCAACCTTCATGTGGTCACGCGATACGGAGACGGTAGCGCTACCAAACCTGCCTGTAAAGCAGGCGCTTCGATAAACATCCAGGCTGCATTCCCGGTTGCTCACTGGACTGCCCACCACATGGCTGGAGACAGCAGGCAGATCGGCCACGGGATGAATATCAACCACTTGCACCGTCCGCCGGCCTGGGCAGCCGCGCCTGGAATTCGCCGACGATGCCGCGCCGGAAGACGAGCACGCAGACCATGAATATCAGGCCGGTGGCGATGGTCACCGGAAAGCCTGAGGTGGCGAGTGTGTTTTCAAGGCCGACGACGAAGCCGGCGCCGACGACCGGCCCGACCATGGTACCGATGCCGCCAAGCAGCGACATCAGGATCACCTCGCCCGACATCTGCCATGTCACGTCGGTGAGCGTCGCGAACTGGAACACGATTGCCTTGACCGCGCCGGCAAGCCCCGCAAGTGCGGCCGACATGACGAAAGCGGCGAGCTTATACCTGGCGACGGAATAGCCGAGCGAGATGGCGCGGTTCTCGTTCTCGCGGATCGAGCGCAGGATCATGCCGAAGGGCGAGTTGACGATCCGCCAAATGGCGAAGACGCCGATCAGGAAGATGGCCAATACGACATAGTACATGTTGACCGTAGCGCTCAAATCGATGATGCCGAAGAGGTTGCCGCGCGGAACGCCCTGGATGCCATCCTCGCCTTGCGTGAACGGTGCCTGCACGCAGAAGAAGAAGAACATCTGCGCCAGCGCCAGCGTGATCATGGCGAAATAGATGCCTTGCCGGCGGATGGCGAAGAAGCCCATGACCAGCCCGAGCAGGGCCGCGCCGGCGGTACCCAGCAGAATGCCTGCCTCTGGCGGCCAGCCCCATACCTTGACGGCATGCGCGCAGAAATAGGCGGCGCCACCGAAGAAGGTCGCGTGGCCGAAGGACAACAGGCCAGTGTAGCCGAGCAACAGGTTGAAGGCGCAGGCAAACAGCGCAAAGCACAGCATCTTCATAAGGAAGAACGGGTAGACGAAGAACGGCGCGGCGATGAGCGCCAATACCGCCAGCGCCACCAGCGCGCGTTCCAGCCGCACGGAGGCCGCGGCGCGCTTTTCGTGAAGCGTCAGCTCGCTCATCTCAGGCGTCCCTTCCGAACAGGCCGGCCGGCCGCAGTAGAAGCACGATCGCCATGATGACGAAGACGACAAGGTTCGACGCCTCGGGATAGAACACCTTGGTTAGGCCCTCGGCGAGGCCGAGCATGTAGCCGGTGACGATGGCGCCCAGGATCGAGCCCATGCCGCCGACCACGACGACGGCGAAGACGACGATGATCAGATCCGACCCCATCAGCGGACTGACCTGGTAGACGGGAGCCGCCAGGATCCCGGCAAGACCGGCAAGTGCCGCACCCAGTCCATAGGTGAGTGTCAAAAGCAGTGGCACGTTGACGCCGAAAGCCTGGACCAGTTCTGGATTTTCGGTCGCGGCGCGCAGATAGGAGCCAAGCCTGGTCTTCTCGATCAAAAGCCATGTGCCCAGGCAGACGAGAAGCGATGCCAGCACCACCCAGCCGCGATAGTTGGGCAGGAACATGAAGCCGAGATTGGTGCCGCCCGCAAGTAGCGCCGGCACCGCATAGGGATTTCCCGAGACGCCGTAATAATAACGGAAGACGCCCTCGATGACCAAGGCCAGGCCGAAAGTGAAGAGCAGGCCGTAGAGAGGGTCGAGCTGGTAGAGCCGCGAGAGCGCTGCACGCTCGACCGCAATGCCGAACAGCCCGACGGCGAGCGGCACCAGGATCAGCGCCGGCCAATAGCCGATGCCGAGATGGACAAGCAGCAGATAACCGATGAAGGCGCCCAGCATGTAGAGCGCGCCGTGGGCGAAATTGATGATGCGCAGCAGGCCGAAGATGACGGCGAGGCCAAGGCTCAGCATCGCATAGAAGGAACCGTTGATCAGCCCGACCAGCAACTGCCCGAGAAAGGCCTGGATAGGGATGCCGAAGATCATCGTCATGGCGCGATCATACTCCGAGCACCTCGTGAAGTTGAGCGTCGTGGGCGGCCAGTTCGCCGACCGGAAACCCGCTCAGCACCTTGCCGTGCTCCATCAGGTAGAAGCGGTCGGCAATGCGGGCGGCGAAACGGAAATTCTGCTCCACGAGCAGGATCGTCATGCCGCGCTTTTTCAACGTCGAAAGCAATTCGCCGATGCGCTGGACGATGACCGGCGCCAGGCCTTCGGTCGGCTCGTCGAGGAGCAGCATCCGGACACCCGTCCTCAGGATGCGGGCGATCGCCAGCATCTGCTGCTCGCCGCCGGATAGCCTGGTGCCCGGGCTGTTGCGGCGCTCCTTCAGGTTGGGAAAGAGCTCGAAGATCTCCTCGACGCTCATGCCGCCCTTGGCCACCACCGGCGGCAGGATCAGGTTCTCGTCGACTGTCAGCGTGGCGAAAATGCCGCGCTCCTCGGGAACGAAACCGATGCCTTGGTGGGCGACACGGTGCAAGGGCAGGCCGATCAAGTCGTTGCTGTTGAAGACGACACTGCCGGTGCGCTTGCGGATCAGCCCCATGATGGCGCGCAGCGTCGTGGTCTTGCCGACGCCGTTGCGGCCAAGCAGCGTCACAGTTTCGCCGCGGAACACATCGAGGTCGACGCCGTGCAGCGCGTGGCCCTCGCCGTACCAGGCATGGAGATCGCGCACGGCAAGCAGCGGCTCACTCATGCTCGGTTCCCATATAGGCTATCCGGACGCGTTCATCCTGGCTGACCGTCGGATAGTCGCCCGCGGCGAGCACCTTGCCGCGCTGCATCACGGTGATCCAGTCGCAAAGATCGGCAACGACGGTCAGATTGTGCTCCACCATGAGCACGGCCCGATCGCGGGCCAAGGCGCGGATGATCCCGGAGATCATGCTGACATCCTCGTGCCCCATGCCGGCCATCGGCTCGTCGAGCAGCAGCACCTTTGGATCGAGCGCCAGCGTGGTGGCGATCTCGAGCACGCGCTTGCGGCCATAGGAGAGATCGCCGGCGAGCCGGTGCGCCGCGTCGTCGAGGCCGACCGTGCCGAGAAGCTCGCGCGCCCGCGGCGTCAGTTGGTCGAGCGCCGAAAGCGGGCGCCAGAACTGGAAGCCCAGCCCCCCTGGCCGCTGCAGCGCGACGCGCACATTGTCGAGCACGCTCAGATGCGGAAAGATCGCCGAGATCTGGAACGAGCGCACGAGGCCCATCCGCGCCACCTTGGCCGGCGGTGTCCGGGTTATGTCGGTGCCGAGCAGTTCAATCGTGCCGCTGGTCGGCTGCAGGAACTTGGTCAAAAGGTTGAAGATCGTGGTCTTGCCGGCGCCGTTGGGTCCGATCAAGGCGTGAATCCTGCCGTGATGAACGTCGAGATCGACATCCTTCACCGCAACGAACCCGGCGAAATCGCGCCTGAGGCCGCGGGCGGAAAGCACCACCCGCGGCACGGCTCCATCGCCGTCAGGCCTGACGGCCGCGGCGGTTGCCGTCGTCACTTGCTGACGAGCGGGCAGCCGCTATCCGTGGCCTTCATGAAGGCCTGGTCGCCCGGAATGGTCGCAAGATAGGTGTAGTAGTCCCACTCCTTCTTGCTCTCCTCGGGCTTCTTGACCTGATAGAGGTACATGTCGTGTACCATAGAGCCGTCGGCCTGCACCTTGCCGTTGGCGGTAAAGACGTCATTGACCGGCATCGAATGCAATTCCTTGGCCACCGCTTCGGTTCCGTCGGTGCCGGCCTTGTCGATGGCCTTGAGATACTGCGACACCGCCGAATACGTCCCGGCCTGGATCATGTTCGGCATCCTGCCGGTGCGTTTGAAGAAGCGGTTGGCGAACTCGCGGCTCTTGTCGTCGCGATCCCAGTAAAAGCCTTCGGTCAGCACGACGCCCTGGGCCGCCTGCAAGCCAAGGCCATGCACTTCGGCCAGCGTGAACAGAAGTGCCGCGAGCCGCTGGCCGCCGGCGACGATGCCGAATTCGGCCGCCTGCTTGATCGAGTTGGAAGTGTCGAGACCGGCATTGGCAAGGCCGACGATCTTGGCGCCGGAGGATTGCGCCTGCAGCAGGAAGGATGAGTAGTCGGTCGAGCCGAGCGGATAGCGCACTTCACCAAGCACCTTGCCGCCGCGATCCTTGACGAGCTTGGCGGTCTGCTCCTCGAGCGAATAGCCGAAGGCGTAGTCGACGGTGATGAAATACCAGCTGTCGCCGCCTTGCTGCACCAGGGCACCGCCTGTGCCGACGGCCTGGGAATGGGTGTCGTAGGCCCAATGGAAACCATAGGGCGAGCACTGCTTGCCGGTCAGGTCGGTCGCAGCCGCGCCGGTGACGATGTCGATCTTCTTCTTTTCCTTGGAAAGTCCCTGCACGGCGAGCGCCACCGAGGAGGTGGTCAGTTCCATTATGGCATCGACCTGCTCGGTGTCGTACCACTGGCGCGCTATGTTGGAGGCGATGTCCGGCTTGTTCTGGTGGTCGGCACTGATGACCTCGATAGGCGCATTCTGGACCTTGCCGCCGAAATCCTCGACAGCCATCTTGGCCGCCTCGACGGACCATTTGCCGCCGAAATCGGCATAGACACCCGACTGGTCGTTGAGGATGCCGATCTTGACCTTGCCGTCGGAAATTTCGGCTGCCGCCGCTGGCATCGCGGTCCCCACAAGCAGCGCGGCTGAGATGAGATAGGATGCTTTCACTGGTATTTCCTCCCTTGTGGCCACTGTCGAAAACGCCCATTGCGGCCCTGCGACGGCTTCGAGTGCACCGTCTGGTCCCGCGTGAAGAATACGTCCTGTGCTCGCCACAGTTCCAAAGTGCCCGGACACATGGTCACAAGCGCACATTCGGAATGCACAGAGATTCGTAACATCGACATGGAACGTCGAGAACCACTATTTTCGTATCAGCCGCACCGGTAGCGGTGTGCGCTGCTGGCTAGGACTTGTCGCGCGCTATCAGCACGATCTTTGCCGGATCGAAATCGACCGCGACGACGCTGCCTTCCGGCAGGGCGGGTGTGACGACCGGCGACGTCGCAAACAGCTCGACCGCCGGATCGTTTATCGCGACGCGGTATTCCATGTGGTCGCCGAGATAAGAACTCTTGACCACGCGCCCTCTCATCCCGCCGGCTGCCGGCTGGCCGGCGACGAGGCGCACGGCATTCGGCCGGACGGCCAGCACCGCCGGCCCCGCCGCGATGCCGCGATGCCGCATGTCGAGCCGCAGCGGCCCGACCTTCACCTCCGCATTCGTTTTGTTGCTGGCGAGAACCTCGACGTCGAGCAGGTTGGCGTCGCCCATGAAGTCGGCGATGAAAGGGTTCGTGGGTTCGTTGTAGAGGTCGCGCGGGGTCCCGTCCTGGGCGACGCGGGCCGCGTTCATGACGATGATGCGATCGGACACGGCGAGCGCCTCCTCCTGGTCATGCGTCACATAGACCACGGTCAGCGCGAGATCCTGCTGCAGACCGCGGATTTCATCGCGCACGCGCCGGCGCAGCTTGGCATCGAGATTGGACAGCGGCTCGTCGAACAAAAGCACCTTCGGCTCCAGCACGATGGCGCGCGCCACGGCCACGCGCTGCTGCTGGCCGCCCGAAAGTTCGCTCGGCTGGCGCTTCTCGTAGCCGGACAGGCCGACCTGTGCCAGCTTCTCGGCGGCGCGCCCTGCGGCCTCAACCTTGCCGAGCCCCGTCGCCCGCAGGCCGTAGCTGACATTTTCCATGACGTTCATGTGCGGGAACAGCGCATAGGACTGGAAGACCATGCTGACGTCGCGCTCTGCGGCTGACAGCAAGGTAACGTCCTTGCCGTCGATGGCGATGCGCCCGTGGCTTGCGTGCTCCAGCCCGGCAATCAGCCTGAGCGTCGTCGTCTTGCCGCAGCCGGAGGGTCCCAGCAGCGTCACCAGGCTGGCCGGTGCGATGTCGAAGCTGACATTGTCGACGGCAGTGACGGCGCCGTATTTCTTGGTGACGCCCTCGAAACGCACTGCCGGTCTGTCCACCACGCCGGGGGCAGCGTTCTTCGCCGTTTGATCCATACGCTTCTCCCGATCAGATTGGTGCCACGACGGCTTGCGCCTCGGCCCGGCGCCGGCCAAGCCGGCGTTCCCCGACCAGCAGCTGGATGCCGATCAGAATGATCATCATGACGACGATCAGCACCGCCGAATAGACGATGGCGATGCCGTATTCGCCGACATCGGCTCGCCCGACAATATAGACGGTGGCGAGATTGAAGCGGCCGGTCGCCAGGAAGATGACGGCGCTGACCGCTGTGACCGCACGCACGAAACTGTAGATCATCGCCGTCACGATAGCCGGCTTCAGGATCGGCAGGATCACCCGCCGCAAGGTGGCGAAGGAACGCGCCCCCAGTGTCAGCGATGCCTCGTCCAGGCTCTTGTCGATCTGCCCAAGATTGGCGAGGCCCGCACGGATCGCAACCGGCATGTTGCGGAAGATGAACGAGATGACGATGATCAGTCCGGTGCCGGTCAGTTGCACCGGCGGCACGTTGAAGGCGAGGATATAGCTGACGCCGACGACCGTGCCGGGAATGGCAAAGCTCATCATGGCGAGGAATTCGAACATCGTGCGCCCGGCGAAATGCTGCCGGTCGAGCAGATAGGCGGTCAGGATGCCGAGCGCGGCGGTGAACGGCATCGCCACCAGCGCAAGGCCGATGGTCATCAGCAGCGACGGCCAGGCCGACCCGCTCAGGAACCAGCCATTGACGCCTTTCTCGACGGAGAAAGCGGTGAGGAAATATTCGAGCGTCGGCGTGTTGTCGCGGCCGATCGATTGCACGAAGCCGCCGCCCAGGATGATGCCATAGACCACGACGGTCAGAAGCAACCAGGGAACGACGGCGGCGTAGCAGCCGATGCGCAAGCCCTTGGGCAGCGTGGCCGGCACACCGCCATCGCCCTTGCCCGCGACGGTGACGTAGCTGCGGCTGCCGATCCAGCGGCGCTGGATGACGAAAGCGGCGAGCGTGAATCCCAGAAGCACGATCGCCAGCACCGCCGCACGGCCTTGATCATGCGCAGCGCCCACCACCGCAAAGAAGATGTCCGTCGACAGCACGTTGAAGTTGCCGCCCAGCACCAGCGGGTTGGCAAAGTCGGCCATGCTCTCGATGAACGAGATCAGGAAGGCGCTGGCCAGCCCCGGGCGGATCAGCGGCCAGGTGATTGTGCTGAAAGTGCGCCAACGGCTGGCGCGCAAGGTCTGCGAGGCCTCCTCCATGCTCGGGCTGACGCCCTGCAGCACGCCGGCCAGGACCAGGAAAGCGATCGGCGTGAAGGCCAGCACTTGCGCGATGGTGATGCCGGCCATGCCGTAGATCCAGCGGCTGCGCGGAATACCGAGATGTTCGGACAAAAGATTGGTGACGATGCCGGCCCGGCCGAACAACAGGATCAGCGCCAGGCCGATGACGAAAGGGGGCGTGATGATCGGCAGGATGGAGAGGCCGCGCAGCAGCCATTTGGCAGGCAGCCTGGTGCGCAACGCAATCAGCGCCAGCGCCAGGCCTAGCGCCGTGCAGAAGAAACCCACCAGCACCGCGATCGCCACCGTATTCCACGCCACGCCGCAGGAACCGTCGTCGTAGAGGCAGCGCAGGCTCCAGATGTTGGCACTGAACAGCTTTTCGGCAAACAGAGCCGGCACGATATTGCCGTCATTGTCCTCGATGGCGGAAGCGAGGATCGACAACAGCGGATAGGCCACGAACAGGATCAGCGAAGCGATCACGATCAGCAGCGAGCCGACGACAAAACGATCGCCTTTGCACCAGCCACGCGCGGCCAGCGCCTCGGCGATGAACATCAGCATCGCCAGCGCGTACAGCACGGCACCCCAGCCGAGCCCCGGCTGCACCGGTCCCGGCGTACTGGCGAGATGCCCGAGCCAGGCAAATCCCCAACCCGAATGGATGATGGAAAAACCCTCGATCACCAGCCAGGCGAGGCCGGCTGCGCCCGCCACCGCCAGGCCGGGGAGGTTCCGGCGCGCGACGAGCCAGCTTGCCAGGAGAAGTGGCAGGATCAAGGGAAGCAGCCACAGCTGACCGTTCAGCGACAGCAGGATGGCTGGTGCCGCCTCCGCCGGACGCGCCAGCCAGTCAAAGGAAAGCAAGCCGCCTTCGACTTTGTACCATGGCAGCACAATGAAGCTCGCCCATGCCAGCGCCAGCCATCCGGCGGCACTGCGCCCCGGGAGGTCATTGGCCATGGGATAGGGCGAAGCCCGTGCCATTCGACATCTTCCTTCGGTATGGTCGGGGTTGCGCCGGCTGCCCCGCAGGCAGCCGGCGGATCGGCCGTACGGACCAGATCAGCCGCCGTTGCGGATCTCATCGGTGAACTTCTTCAACAGCCGCTTGCGCTCCGCTGACGATCCGTATTTGGCGAAGTCGTAGTCGATCAGCTTGATCTTGCTGAGGTCCGGCGCCTCGGGCGGCACCGGGGTGCCGGTGTTCGACGGGATCTGGTAGCTGCCGTTCGGAGCCGCCAGTTTCTGCGCGTCTGGCGTCAGCGCCCAGTCGTAGAATTTCCGCGCCTCGTCGATGTGCTTGGCCCCGGCAACAATGCTCATCGACCCGATCTCGAAACCGGTGCCTTCACAGGGCGAGACCACCTTGACGGCCGGGTTCTGCTTGGCGGCGTTGATGACGTCGTGCTGGAAGGAAATGCCGACCAGCGTCTCGCCCTTGCCCACGGCGAGCGCGGGTGCGGCGCCCGCCTTGGTGTATTCGGCGATGTTCTTGTTGAGCTGCTTGAGATAGTCGAAAGCCTTGTCCTCGCCCATCAGTTGCACGATTGTCGCCAGCATCGTCCAGGCGGTACCCGAGGAATTGGGGTCGGCCATCTCGATCTCGCCCTGGAAATCGGGCTTGACCAGATCCGCCCAGCAGGCCGGCGCCGTCAGGCCGCGCTGTTTCAGGTCTTCCTCGTTGTAGCCGTAGCCAAGCGCGCCGAGATAGATGCCGACGGTGCGGTTCTTGGCGCGTTCAGCCTGCCTCAAAGCCCAGTCGCGCAGGTTCGCCAGCTGCGGCGACTTGTATTCCTGGGTGAGACCTTCTTCCGCCGCCTGAAGATGCGGGTCGCCGGTGCCGCCCCACCAGATGTCGGCTTGCGGATTGTCCTTCTCGGCCCGCAGGCGCGCATAGATCTCGCCGGCGCTCAGGCGGGTCATGTCGACGCTGACGCCGGTTTCCTTCTGGTAGGTCGTGGCCATGGCCCGGCACCAGGCTTCGTCGACGCCGCAATACATCACGAGGTTGCGATCCGCCGCATGGGCGCCGCCGGCCAGACCGAAAATGGCCAGCACCGCAAGGCCAAGCCACGTCCTGCCTTGTCTGCGATCAAATGGACCTTTCATCGATAATTCCTCCCTTTCATGCTCTCTGGAATTGGTTATTCGTCGTCGAGCGGCACTCCGATCACCTGGGACAATCTCGCCGCCACACCCGGCGCCGCAGCAAGCACCGGATTGCCCTTCGCCATGCCGTCGCCGTCGAGAAAGCGGTTGACGCGCCCGCCGGCTTCCTCGACCAGCAGCAATCCGGCCAGGCAGTCCCATGCATTGATATGAAGCTCGGCATAGGCATCCGAGCGGCCGTCGGCCACATAGGCAAGGCCGAGCGCCCCCGAACCGGAGCGGCGCACATTGGCGCCCAGCGACCAGACCAGGGCCACCTTGTCCAGATAGTCGCGGTTGGGAATCCGCGGCGACCAGCCGAACTCCACGGAGGCGCGGTCGAAGGCCTGGGTGCGCGAAACATGGATCGCCGCGCCGTTGCGCGTCGCACCGTGCCCGCGGCGGGCAAAATAGACCTCCCCGATGGCCGGATTGGCGATGCCGCCGATCTCGCTGCGGCCGTCCTGGACGAAGGCGATCGAAACGCAGAAATGCGGAATGCCGCGCATGAAATTCGCCGTACCGTCGATCGGGTCGACGACCCACATGCGATCAGAGCCGCCGCTGCCACCGGTTTCCTCGCCCAAAAACCCGTCCTCGGGAAAGGCCGCGGCCAACGTCGTGCGGATGTGATGCTCGACCTTCCCGTCGGTCTCGGTCAGGAAATCCTGCGGGCCCTTCATCTCCACAGGCTGCGCGGCGTCGATTTGGCTGTAGCCCTGCATCGCCATGTTTCCCGATGACAAGAGCAGTTGCCGGCAAACATCGGCGCGCCCGTCGAGTTCGGCTTCGGACATCCGGCTCGGTTTCGGCCGCACCGCCACGCTGTTCATGCTGTCCGTCCAGGCGATGGCAGCTTCGATGCGGTCCGCGAAGAAATGGACAAGGTAGCCTCCGGCGCCGGCTTCATGCACGGCTGTGCAAAGCTGTTTCATTTACGCATGTGTGTCAAGGCCGGCGGTGACACCTGTGACTGGCTTGCGCTATGCTGCACGTGCGTGCAACGAATCGGCGAACGCCAGTGGGAGTGTGCATGACGACGCCAAGAGGCCGTATTG
Source organism: Mesorhizobium sp. BR1-1-6 (assembly GCF_020165355.1). Taxonomy (NCBI): domain Bacteria; kingdom Pseudomonadati; phylum Pseudomonadota; class Alphaproteobacteria; order Hyphomicrobiales; family Phyllobacteriaceae; genus Mesorhizobium; species Mesorhizobium sp. BR1-1-6. Next base: position 25,660 of record NZ_JAIUHZ010000008.1, read on the forward strand.
GCTTTTCCAGTGCCCAGCAGGTCGCGGAGCTTGCCGGCGTTTCGCGCTCGGCCGTGTCGCGCACCTTTACGCCCGGCGCCAGCGTTTCGGAAGAAACCCGGGAGCGGGTGCTGCTGGCGGCCGAGCAGCTCGGCTATCACGTCAACCATCTGGCGCGCGGCCTGATGCGGGCATCGACGGGCATCGTCTGCCTTGTCGTCGCCGATGGCGACACGCCCTATCAGGCTCGTATCCTGCGGGCGCTGACACAGCATTTGAGGGATGCCGGCAAAGTGGCCATGGTATTCAACACGTCGGGCCCCAGCCACCATGTCGACCAGGCGCTGCGCAACACGCTGAACTACCGTGCCGATGCGACGATCGTGCTGTCCGGCACGCCGCCGCAGGAGCTGATCCGAACCTGCCTCGAGAACGGGCAGCGCCTGATCCTGATCAATCGCGACGACCGGTTCGACGGACCGCATAACATCGGCGTGGACAACGCCGCCGCCGCCGAGGCGGCACTTCACGCCTTTCTTCGTGCCGGTTGCACCAGGCCTGCCCTGGTGACGTCGGCAGCCGGCACGCCCAGTCTGGTGGCGCGCGAGACGGCGTTTCTTGCCGCGGCGCGCAAGGAACGGCTGGAGGTGATCCAGTGGCGCGAGGGCCGCACGGGTTATGCGACTGGGGCAGAAGGCGCAAGGCGCCTGCTGTCGGGCCGGCAGCGACCGGATGCGGCGTTCTGCGTGACCGACCTGATCGCCTGCGGTTTTCTGGACGCGGCGCGCCACGAGTTCGGCGTCGACGTCCCGCGCGATCTCTGCGTCGCCGGCTTCGACGACATCGAGCAGGCTGACTGGGCTTCCTACCGGCTGACGACCTTTGCGCCGCCGATTGAGGAGATTGCCACGCACGCCGTGCGACTGGCCGCCGGTTCGCGCGAGGAAGCAGGCGCCGGCAGTCGCCTGACCTGCCACGCGCCGATGGTCTGGCGCGGCACTGTGAGGCCAGGTCGGGGCTGATGCCGATCGGACTATAGTCCCGGTCGGTGAGCGTCTCGTGTGCTAGATCGCAATGCTGCCGATCGCGGCATCGACGGCGTCGCCCAAACGGTCGACGATGATGTCGACCGTGCCGTCGTCGACGATGAATGGCGGTGCAAGCAGGACGTGATCGCCAGTCCGCCCATCGACGGTGCCGCCCATCGGATAAACCATCAACCCCCGTTGCATCGCTTCAGATTTTATCCGGGCATGGACCTTCAGGCGTGGATCGAACGGGGCCTTGGCCGAGCGATCCGCGACGAGCTCGATGCCCTGGAAAAGGCCGCGCCCGCGAATGTCCCCGACATGGTGATGGTTGCCGAAGCGCTCACGCAGCCGCCGTTCGAGCGTGGTGCCTCGCGCCGCGACATTGGCAAGCAGACCATCACGCTCGATGACCCGCTGGACGGCGAGGCCGGCCGCACAGGCGAGCGGATGGCCGATATAGGTGTGACCGTGCTGGAAGTCGCTGCCTTGCGAAAAGGCATCGAATATCCGCTCGGACGCCAGCACCGCGCCGAGCGGGGCGTAGCCGCCGCCGAGTCCTTTGGCGACCACCATGATGTCGGGAGCGACGCCCTCCTGCTCGCAGGCATGCAGTGTTCCGGTGCGACCCATGCCGCACATGACTTCGTCGAGGATGAGCAGCACGCCGTGGCGATCGCAAATCTCGCGGATGCGCCTGAAATAACCGGGTGCGGGTGGCACGGCGCCGAGAGTCGCTCCAACCACGGTCTCTGCGACAAAAGCAATGACCGTTTCCGGCCCGAGTTCCTGCAGCTTCGTCTCAAGCGCATCGGCGGCGCGCAGCCCGTAGGCCTCGCTGCCTTCATCCGGCCGCTGATGCCGATAGGCATAGCATGGTTCGATATGATGGTTTTCGATCAGCATGGGCTCGAACGGCGCCTTGCGCCAGGCGTTGCCTCCCACCGAAAGCGCGCCCAGCGTATTGCCATGATAGCTCTGCTGACGGGCCACGAAGCGGCGGCGCTGCGGCTCGCCGCGCTCGACGAAATATTGCCGCGCCATCTTCAGGGCGGTCTCGATGCCTTCCGATCCGCCGGAGACGAAATAGACGTGATGAAGATCGCCCGGCGCGTGAGCGGCAAGTTCGTCCGCCAGTTCCTCCGCCGGCCGGGTGGTGAAGAAGCTGCTATGCGCATAGGCGATCCGGTCGAGTTCGGCATGCATCGCGGCAAGAACAGCCGGATGCTGATGGCCAAGACATGAGACGGCCGCACCGCCGGAGGCGTCGATATAGCGGCGTCCCTTGCTGTCGATGACGGTGACGCCATCGCCGCCGACGGCAACGGGATAGTCGTGGTGGATCTGGCGATGGAGGATATGCGTCATGACCGTTGCCTGGTTTCGTAGATATGGGTGGAAAGGGTGTCGAACTGACGTTCGACGTCGCGCATGGCGGCCAGCGCGCGATCGCCGGCGGCGGCCGCCAGGATCGCGGCCAGCGTTTCGGCGATGGCAAAGGCCGGCGCCATGGTGTGGAAAAAGGACGGGCTCTCGGTTGGCACGATGATGACGGCGCCCGCCCGGTTGACGAGCGGCGAGACCACGCTGTCGGTAATCGCCACGATTTCGAGCGCGCGGCTGCGTGCATAATCGACGAGTTCGACGGCGGCGCGCGTATAGGGCTTGACGCTGATCGCCAAAAGCACGTCGCCCGCTCCCGATTCCCACAAAGGATCAGGTCCGGTTCCGCCGACGCCGTCAAGCAGACGCACCGCGCCGCCGGCGAGGCCATAGACGTAGGCGAAATGGCAGGCGACGGGGTAGCTCGACCGATAGCCCAGCGCATAGATGCGCTTGGCGCCTGCCAGCACCGAGGCTGCCCGGGTCACCGCCTCCAGCGTCGCCGGATCGCAAAGCTTCGCCATATGGCGCTCGAGCGTTTCGGCCAGCTCGAAGGCCAGCGCGCCGTCTCCTCCGCGCTTGCGCCGCGCCATCAATGCTTCGGCCTTGCCCAAGAACTCCTTCTCGCCGCGGCGAAGTTGCTCGGCGTAGAGGTCGCGCAGGCTATCGTAGCCGTCGAAGCCCATGCGCTGGGCAAGCCGCGTCATCGATGCCGGGGTCACCCCGGCGCGCTGCGCCTGGACGCGCATCGACAGGAGGGCAACGTCACGCGGATTGTCGAGCACCCATTGCGCCGCCGCGCGAAGCTGGCGCGGCATCGTCTCGAAACTCTCGAGCAGGCGCGAGCGGAAGGCGGGTTCCAACATGGCGCGAATTTACGCCGGCCGTTGACGAGCTGCAATGAATATTTCAATCTGCCAGAAATGAGCGTAGTGTTTCATTCAATCAGAAAACAAGAACAGGGGAAATTCGCATGAAACAGACCATATCCAGTCATTTGGGAGCGCTGGCGGCACTCGCGCTGGCTTCCTTGCCGTTCGCAGCCGCACCGGCTCTGGCCGAGGATCCAATCGCGCTAGGCTGGGTGGGGCCGCTGTCGCCGCCCGGCAACTATTCCGGCGGCCAGGAGATGCAATGGGCGGTGCAGCTCGGAGTTGACGAGGTCAACAAGGCCGGCGGCGTGCTCGGCCGTCAGCTGAAGGTGAGCTACGAGGACACCAAAGGGCAGCCGGCCGACGGCAGCGCGGCGGCGGTTCGGCTCATCACCAAGGACAACGTCGCCGCAATCTTCGGCGAATTCCATTCCTCGGTCGCCCTCGCCGAAATCGAGGAGGCGCACAAATACGGCGTCGCCTGGGTCGGTACAGACGTATGGGCGGATGCCATCACGGCCAAGCAGTATCCGGAAGTCTATCGTCTCGCTCCGGCCAACTCGCTCGTTTACGTTAAGGCAGCCGACTGGACGGTCGAGCAAGGTTTCAAGAACATCGCCATCATCGCCGAAAACACGGACTTCGGCCAGGGCGGGGCCAAGGTCATCGCCGATGAGCTGAAGGCCAAGAACGTCCCCTATACGCTGGCAACGATCGACCTGAACCAGCAGGATTTCACGCCCGCGCTGCTGCGCCTGATGAACCAGAGCCCGAAGCCTGATGCGATCCAGATGGTGATCGCCGGACAGGCGCAGTATCAGTTGGTCAAGCAGGCCTGCCAGCTCGGCCTCGCACCGACTGCCGAAACGGCCCTCATCGGCTCCTCGGGTCTGCTGCAGAAGGAAGTGTGGGAAGTCGACGGCGAATGCGCCAACAATCTTCTCATCGTCAACGTCGCGCAGCCCAAGTCGCAATGGAACGACAAGGCCAAAGCATTCGTGAAGGCGTTCACCGAACGCTACAATAGGGCACCGACCGGCGTGGCCATGGAGGCCTATGACACGTTCGGTGTCGTCGTCGAAGCGATCAAGAAGGCAGGCTCGGCTGACCGCGCGGCGATCGTGAAGGCACTGGAAGAGATCAAATATGAAGGGGTGAACGCCACCTACACCTTCCCGACCACCAAATCTCCCGACTGGGCTTTCCATCAGTTCGTCGACGTGCCGTTCACGATCATCCAATACACGGCCGTGAACCAGGCGCCGGAGGATGCTGCGATCGTCTATCCGAAGAAGTGGGCCACCACCGACAAGGTCATGCCCGGCAAATGAACGGCACGCCGGCGGCTCCATGGCCGCCGGCGGCCGCTTCGCTGGACAGGCGGCCGACAACAAGGTGATGTGAACCCATGAGCTATTTCCTCCTCCTGGCCGTCAACGGCCTGGTCATCGGCCTCATTTTCGCGCTGACGGCGGCGGGGCTCACTTTGGTCTTCTCGGTGTTGAAGGTCGTCAATTTCGGCCATGGATCGCTCTATATGCTGGGCGGCTATGCGTCCTACTACATCATCGCCTGGTTCCATGCGCCGCCGCTTGTCGGTGTCGCCGGCGCGATGGTGGCCCTGTTCATCTTCGGCGTGCTCTTCGAGAGGCTCGTCATAGCGCCGATGTATACCGACAAGGTCGAGCGCAAGGACGAATACGCCATTATCGTCACCTTCGGCCTCACCATTCTGATCACCAATCTCGGCCTTGTCGTCTTCGGCCCCTTCGCCAAGGCGCCGCCGTCCTTCATGACGGGAGCGCTGATCCTCGGTCCGTTGATCCTGCCTTACGACCGGCTGATCGCTGCGGTCGCTGCCGTCGTCCTGCTTGTCGGTCTGACGCTTTTCCTGAAGCGCACCTCGCTTGGCCAGGCACTCGATGCGGTGAGCCAGAGCCGCGAGTCCGCCGCGGTCATCGGTATCGATCCACGCCGCATGTACACCATCGCCTTCGGCATCGGCTCGGCGCTTGCCGGCGGGGCAGGGGCGTTGATCGCGCCGATCTTCGCCCTGTCGCCGTCGATGGGTGAGTTGCCGGCCGTGCAGGCCTTCATCATCATCGTGCTCGGCGGCATGGGTTCCGTCGGCGGAAGCATTACCGGCGGCATCCTGCTCGGCCTGGTGCAAGGGCTGGGTGTCGGCTATCTGCCGGACCCCAATCGCGCGCTTGCCTATACGCAGGCGTTCGGAGCGCTGCTGCTCGTCATTGCATTGCTCTTCAGGCCGACCGGCCTGTTCGGCCGCTCGCATCTGCGGCTGGAATAGGATCACGGCAATGGTCCGTCCAACATTCTCGCAATCGGCCCAGGCGATTCTGCTCGTGGTGGCGTTGCTGGTGCCGCTCGGCGTCGGACCATACTGGACCCACGTCGGCGCCATCGCCTGGTACTATGCGCTGCTTGCCGCGAGCTGGGCGCTGCTTGCCGGTTTCGCCGGTCAGTTCTCCTTCGCCCATGTGGCTTTTGCCGCGCTGGGCGGATATGCCTCGGCCTTGTTCGTTGGCCAGATCGGCATGCCGCTGCCGCTTGCCATTCTTGCCGCCATCGCTCTTGCCGTCGTGGCCGGCGCCCTGATCGGCGCGCTCGTCCTGAGGCTTTCCGGGCCTTATCTGGCCCTCTTCACGCTTGCCATTTCGGAAATCTTCCGCCTCGTTCTGGTCGCGGAGGAGGACATCACACGCGGCATGCTGGGCTTGCCGGTGCCCGGCCTCTTTTCCGGTCGATCGGACCTGCCTTATTACTATCTCGGCCTTGCGCTCGTCGTCCTGGCGGTATTGGGAATGAATGCCTTGTTGTCGACCCGCGTCGGTCTTTTTCTACGTGCCATCCGGGAAGACGAGGGCGCCGCGCGCGCCAGCGGGGTGGATACCACGCGCTACAAGATCCTCGTCTTCGTGGTAACCAGCGTGATCGCGGCGATAGCCGGCATTTATTACGGCCATTTCATCGGCATCCTGACGCCCAACATGGCTATCCTGCCGGAGATGGGTCTGGTTATCGCGATGGCGGTGATCGGCGGCATCGAAAGCCTGCCCGGCGCCGTGGTCGGCGCAGTCGTCGTCTTCCTGCTTTCCGAGACGCTGCGGTCCTACGGCGAATGGCGTTTCGTGCTGATGGGTCTGGCGCTTATCCTGGTGCAACGCTTCGCGCAGAACGGCCTGTATCCGATGGTCGAAAACTGGGCGCGCTTCCGCGCGCGGCCACGGGAACAAGCGCCTGTTCCAACTGCTACCACCGAGGAACCCCATGCCGGTTGAGAAGGACACCGCTTTTTTCTCGGTCAGTGGTCTTGCCAAGCATTTCGGCGGCATCCATGCCGTCGAAGGCTTATCCTTTGCCTTGGCCCGCGGCGAAATTGTCGGGTTGATCGGTCCCAACGGCTCGGGAAAGACAACCACCATCAACATGGTGACGGGCGCGCTCAAACCCGACGGCGGTGCCATCCTCGTCGAGGGCACCGACATGGCGCGCTCGCCGGCCAATCTTTTCGCGCGCCGCGGTGTTGCCCGTACTTTTCAGGTTCCCCGCCTGTTCCGCCGCATGACCGTCCTGGAAAACCTGATCGTGCCGGCGCTTTCCGACCCGGCGGAACGGCGCGCCGCGGCAGAGGAGCGCGCCCGTGGGGTTCTTGCTTTCCTGAGGCTCGACCATCTCGCCGACAGTTATGCAAGAGCGCTTTCCGGCGGCCAGCAGAAGCTGCTGGAACTCGGCCGGGCGCTGATGCTCAAACCGAGATTGCTGCTTCTGGACGAGCCCTTCGCCGGCGTCCACCCGCGCCTGCTGGAGGAGATCATCGAGCACATAAGGAGCCTCAATCGCGACGGTCACACCATCGTCGTTGTCGATCACAACCTCGAGGCTATCCAGTCGGTCGTAACGCGCGTCATGGTGATGGCGCGAGGGCGCAAGATCGCCGACGGCGCGGTCGCCGAGGTGCTGCGCAATCCCGAGGTGGTGCACGCCTATACGGGATCCCGCGCAACGCATCGGGAAGCACGATAATGGAAACCGCTTCCCTGCCATCGACCCCGCCGCTGATCGCCTGCGAGAACCTTGTCGCCGGCTATACGCGCGACATCGACATATTGCGCGACGTTTCGGTCAGGGCCTGGCCTGGCAGCATTTCCTGTGTGGTCGGGCCGAACGGCACCGGCAAGTCGACGCTTCTCAAGGCGTTGTTCGGCTTTCTGAAACCGAGTGCCGGCCGGGTGCTTCTGCGAGACGTGGACATCACCGGAAACCCGCCCTTCCGGATGCTGGGCCTTGGCCTGGCCTACCTGCCGCAGCGGCCGAGCCTCTTTCCTCATCTCTCGGTCGAATCGAACCTGAAACTCGGTCTCTGGCATGCCAGGCCGAAGAAGACGGTGCTGACCGAGAAACTGGAACATGTCTATGAGCGGTTTCCCGTCGTTCGCGAGAAACGCGCGCAGCCTGCCGGCCAGCTCTCGGGAGGCCAGCAGCGGCAGGTCGAGATCGCACGCAGCCTGATGGCCGATCCGTCGGTCTACCTGATCGACGAACCGACCGCCGGCGTCGATCCGCAGACCAGCGAGACGATCTACGACATCGTCCGCGATCTTGCCCGCGAACTCGGCAAGGCCGTGCTGCTGGTCGACCAGGATATTCGCGCCGCGCTTGCCATCACCGACTACGTCTATGTGGTCAAGAACGGCACGGTTTTTTCCGAAGGCGCGCGCGCGGATTTCGGTGCCGACACCGACGCTCTTGTCGCACGTTGGCTGTATGCGAGCGGTGAATGAACGGGCAGCTTACGGAGTGGCGTAGCCCGGCGGCTGTTCGAACAGGCCGTCGCGCCGAATCTCTAGCGCCCGCCCGATCCTCAGCGCCAGCGGATCCTGGAAGCGGCGAACCGCGATCTGCAATCCTGCGGGCAGACCATTGACGAGACCGATGGGGACGCTGAGCGCTGCCATGTCGAGGAGGTTCACCATGCGGGTAAACGTCCCAAGCGGCGTCGTTGTCTCATCGATGTCGGCCAATGGCGGCGCGGTAATCGGCGCCGTTGGCGTCAGGAACGCATCGGCGCCTTCGAGATCGCGATGAAACTCGATCTGCGCGGCTCGGCGCCTTGCAATCAACTCGTGATAAGCGGCGAGGCCGATTTCCCTGCCCTTGAGAACCCGCATGCGGATCGCCGTGCCGACGCCGCTGTCCGCGGGTTCCACGTAACGGCCGAGATGATGCCAGGCTTCGACGGCCATGATGTCGCCGGCCAGGGCCTTGTAGGTGTCGTAAGATTGCGGCATCGGCATCCGATCGACATTGGCACCGAGCGCCTCCAGTTCAGCGACGGTGGAGTCGAAGCGGTCCAGGATGCCGGGGTCTACGCCGGCAAGGTCCACGGCCGAGGGGATGCGCAGGCGAAGGCCCGATATGCTCCGCTCGAGCCCGTCGAGCGGCGAGGTCGGCGCCACGCCAAAGGTGGCCGGATCGCCGGGATCGGGACCCTCGAGCGCGGCCAGCAGAAGGGCTGCATCCTCCACCGACCGGGTCATGGGACCGATGCTGTCGAAGGACATGGCAAGCGGCAGCAAGCCGCCGCGCCCGATAAGGCCGAAGGACGTCTTCAGGCCCACGATTCCGCACATGGCGGACGGATTGCGGATGGAGCCCGTAGTGTCGGTGCCGAGCGCGACCGGCACCAGTCCGGCGGCGACGGCCACGCCCGAACCGCTCGACGATCCGCCCGGCGCGCGCGGGATGGCGCTGTCACGCGGGTTCAGGGGCGTGCCGGCGACCGGGTTGGTCCCCCAACTGCCAAAAGCAAATTCCACGGTGTGCACCTTGCCCAGCAGGATCATCCCGGCCGCGACAAGGCGTTCGATTGCCGTTGCCGTGGCGGTTGCGAGTTCGCCCGCAAGCGCTTTCGAGCCTGCCAGGGTCGGATAGCCTTCGACGTCAAGCAGGTCCTTGGCCGCGAAAGGGATACCGTCCAGCGGCCCTTTCGAGACGCCGCGACTGCGACGCTCGTCGGCTTCGCCGGCGGCCTGCAGCGCAGCCTCAGGAAACAGCCGGACGAACGCATGCAGCGAATTGTCATGAACGTCGACACGATCCAGCGCGCGCCGGACGATCTCGGTCGAGGATGTGTTGCCATCGGCGAGCGCGCGGCTGAGTTCGGCGGCGGTGGCGAAGGCGGAAATCCCTTGGGCGGTGGCGTTCATGCTGTCCTACCTGTGCGAGTCGGTGAAATGAAGCATGGAAAACCACGTTGCGGGAGAGCCAATTGGGCCCGGAGATGAAATTGAAGCCGTTGCTGATCATGGTTGCGCCGAACGGAGCGCGCAGAACGAAGGCCGATCATCCGGCTCTGCCGATGACCGCCGACGAACTTGCCGAAACGGCGAGGCAGTGTCTCGCTGCCGGCGCCGCCGCCATCCATGCGCATGTCCGCGATGCTTCAGGCCGGCACACGCTTGACGCCGCGCTTTACCGGGATGCCATCGCGGCGATCCGGGAGCGGACGCAGGGCGTCATGGCGATCCAGATCACGACCGAAGCGGTCGGGCTCTATTCGCCACGCGAACAGATGGATCTTGTTCGGACGCTTCATCCGGTTTCCGTCTCGATAGGCTTGCGTGAGATAATCAGCGATGGCGAGGCGGAGCCGGCCCGCTTCTTCGCGTGGGCCGGTCGGGAAGGCATCGCGGTCCAGCACATTCTCTATGATCGGGCCGATCTCGACCGTTTCATCGATCTGCGGCGGCGAGGCATTCTGGCGCAGCCCACAAGCCCCCGGCTGCTGTTCGTCCTTGGACGCTATGCCGCCGATCAGGAAAGCCGGCCCGAAGACCTCGATGTCTTCCTTGAAGGGCTCGATGCGCATGATCTTGAAGGCGCCGTATGGTCGGTCTGCGCCTTCGGACGGGGCGAGACCTTGGCGCTGACGGCGGCGATCGCTGCGGGAGGGCACGTGCGGGTCGGCTTCGAGAACTCTCTCTGGCACGCCGATGGCAGCCTCGCCCGCGACAATGCCGAACGGGTCGCGGCAATCGTCGAAGCCGCTGGCCGCACGGGGCGCCCGATTGCTTCTGCCGCGCAGGCGCTTGATATTCTCGGAATTGCCCGCCAGCAGTGAGGGCCCGCGCGCCTTGTTAGGGGATCGGCCGCGCGCCTGCAAATTCGCCAGGGTAGGACGGGCACGGTCTCGAACGGACCCGTCATATCCTTGCATCCAAATCGGGCGGCTTGCCTTGCGAGCCGTCTTCCTTGTGCGTTTTATCGCGGATGGCCCGGAACAATGGCCCCGATGAGGGGTTTGGTCGCGACATAGCGAGCGACGGAGCCAGCGATGTCCGAGCATGTTCCCCCAAACTCCTCCAGTCTCAGCAGACGAAGCTTTATGACCGCGACCGTCTCCGCGGCTGCGGTGACTCCGCTTCTGGCCTCGACAGCCAGGTCCGAGGAGCCTCCGGCTGCTGCCGCCAAGCCAACCGAGCCTGTCATGACAACACTGACCATCAACAAGCAGCCATACAATCTGGCGCTCGACAGCCGAACCAGCCTGCTCGACGCCTTGCGCGACCATGTCGGCCTGACGGGCACGAAGAAAGGTTGCGATCATGGCCAATGCGGTGCCTGTACGGTGCTGGTCGATGGCCATCGCGTGCTCTCCTGCCTCAGCTTCGCGGTGATGAACGAGGGCAAGGCGGTAACCACCGTCGAAGGGTTGGCGTCGACGGATGGCGGCCTGCATCCGATGCAGCAGGCCTTCATCGATCACGATGCGTTCCAGTGCGGCTATTGCACGCCCGGCCAGATCATGTCCGCGATCGGCTGCGTCCACGAAGGACATGCCGGTTCAGAGGACGACATTCGCGAATATATGAGCGGCAACCTTTGCCGATGCGCGGCATACCCGAACATCGTCGCGGCAATCGTCCAGGCCCGCGACCAGATCAGGAGGGCCTGAGATGCATCCTTTCGTCTATGAGAGGCCCGCCAGCCTCTCCGCGGCGGTCGCCGTCGCCTCGCGCTCGGCCACCAGGCATCCGCCGACGCAAGCCCCCGCGCAGTTCATTGCCGGTGGCACCAATCTCGCCGACTATATGAAACTCGGCGTCGCCCGGCCGGAACGCTTGCTCGATTTGAACGGTCTCTCCGAACCGGCATTGCGGCGGATCGAGACCGGTGGTGAGGGTCTGCGCCTTGGCGCTCTTGTGCGGATGGGCGACGCGGCCGAGAATGCCGAGATCAAGCGTCGGTATCCGGTGATCGCGGAGAGCCTGCAACTGGCGGCAAGCGGCCAGCTGCGCAACATGGCAAGCCTTGCCGGCAACATCCTGCAGCGGACCCGCTGCGAATATTTCCGCGAAACCTCATGGCCGTGCAACAAGCGCGAGCCAGGCTCGGGCTGCGCCGCGATGGAGGGGTTCAACCGCCAGCATGCCGTGCTGGGGACCAGTGAGAACTGCATCGCGACCTATCACGGTGACTTTGCCCAGGCCCTGATCGCGCTTGACGCCACGGTTCATGTCCAAGGCCACAACGGGCGGCGAAAGATTCCGTTTGCCAGCCTGCATCGCCTGCCCGAGGACAGCCCTCACATCGAGACCGACCTGGCACCCGACGAGATCGTCACCGCCATAGAGGTGCCCGCCGGCGCATGGACCAGGCGTTCGCGCTATCTCAAGATCCGCGATCGGCAATCCTATGCGTTTGCCCTTGCATCGGCCGCGGTCGCCCTCGACCTCGACGGCGAGACCGTGAACGAGGCGCGCATCGCGCTTGGCGGCGTGGCGACCGTACCCTGGCGGGCAAGAGCGGCGGAGGAGATCCTGCGCGGCAAGGTGCTCGACGAGGCAGCGGCGGCCGAGGCCGCCGAAGCCGCGTTCGCCGAGGCCCAGCCGCGTCGGCACAACGCATTCAAGATAGAACTCGGCAAGCGAACCTTGATCAGGGGGCTGCTCGAAACCCGTGACATGAAGGTGTGATCATGAACGTCGCCGCTCCACAGCCGAAGGAAAACATGGGACAGCCGCTGCCGCGTATCGATGCGCGGCTGAAAGTGACCGGCCAGGCCGAATACGCGGCGGATCTCCCGGCCGCCAACATTGCGCACGCCGTGCTCGCGACGAGCAGCATCGCCAAGGGCAAGGTCGCCAGGCTTTACCTGGATGACGCGCGCTCGGTGCCCGGCGTGCTCGACATCGTCACCTATGGCGACCTCGACAAGGTCGAGACGCCGAAATTCGGAAATACCGGCGCGAGTTCTATCGGGCCGCTGCATGACAAGGCGATCTTCCATGACGGTCAGATCATTGCGCTGGTGGTCGCCGAGACCTTCGAAGCGGCCGAGGAGGCGGCGCAAAGGATCCGCGCGGACTATGCCGAGGAAAAACCGACCGCCAGTTTCGACATGCCGGGGACAAAGACCATCGACGCCGCCGGCAAAAGCCCGTTGTTCAAGGAGGACGTCAAGGCCGGCGATTTCGATGCCGCCTATGAATCGGCCCCGATGAAGATCGATGCGCGGTATTCGACGCCGACCCAGCATCACAACCCGATAGAGCTGTTCTCGACCACCGCTGTTTGGCAAGGCGACCAACTCACCGTTTACGAGCCCTCTCAGAACGTGACCGGCTGGAAGGTCGAGTTGGCGCGGCAATTGAGGCTCGACCCAGCGAATGTGCGCATCGTCTGCCCTAACGTAGGCGGCGCATTCGGCTCGAAGGGGCCGATGACGGCGCGAACGGCCATCGTGGCTGTGGCCGCCAGGCGGCTTGGCCGGCCGGTGCGCTGTGTGGTCAGCCGCATGCAGGCGTTCGGCACCCAGACCTATCGGGCCGAAACCCGGCACCGCATCCGCATCGGCGCCGGCAAGGACGGCCGCATCACTGCTTTCGGCCATGAAGGCTGGGAGGTGACCTCGAGACCCGATTCCTATGTCGTCGGCGGGACTTCGGCCACCGGTCGCATGTATGCTTATGGCTCGGTGCTGACGCATGTCTCGCTGGTGCAGGCGGATCGCAACACGCCCGGCTATATGCGCTCGCCGCCCGAGACGCCCTACGTCTATGCCCTCGAGAGCGCCATGGACGAAATGGCCGTCGCACTCGGCATGGACCCGATCGAATTTCGCCGGATCAACGAGCCTCAGAAGGAGCCGATCGGCGGCAAGCCGTTCTCCAGCCGGTCGCTGATGAAATGCTACGATCAGGCCGCTGATGCCTTCGGCTGGACGAGACGGGATGCGAAAGTCGGCTCGATGCGCGACGGCGACTGGCTCGTCGGCATGGGCTGTGCGACGGCAGTCTACCCGACCGCTGCCGCGCCATGCGCGGCCCGCGTGCGCCTGACCGCCGAAGGAGACGTGCGCGTGCAGTGCGGCTCGCATGAAATCGGCACAGGTGTGCGAACCGTTGCCGGCCAGATGGCGGCGGAACGTCTCGGTGTCGACATCGGCAAGGTCGCCGTCGAGATGGGCGACAGTGCCTTGCCGCCGGCGCCGGTATCGGGAGGTTCGATTTCCACTGCCAGCGTCTGTTCGGCCGTGCTCAAGGCGTGTGATGCTGTGCGCACGAAATTGTTCGCCGCAGCGGTCGCGGAGGGTGGCCCTCTTGCAGGCTCGCACAATGAGGAACTGGACCTCCACGAGGGACGGATCCTCACCAAGGGCGGGGCGTCGGCAAGCACCGCCGATATATTCAAGGCCATGCAGGTAGGCGCCATCGAGGAATATGCCGAATTCGCGCCGAAGGGCTCGACCCCCGAAGCGCTCAAAAAACTCTATGCCGGCCAGTCGGAATTCCATGGCGGCGAGTCCGACGCGGATTCGGTGAAATATGCGTTCGGGGCCGAATTCGTGGAGGTGCACATCCACAGTTACACGCGCGAAATCCGTGTGCCGCGCATTGTCGGTGCGTTCGCCGCCGGGCGCATCATGAACACGCGCACCGCGCGCAGCCAGCTGATGGGAGGCATGATCTGGGGCATTGGCCAGGCCCTGCATGAGGCGACCGAGATCGATACCCGCTATGCCCGCTATGTGAACCGCGACCTGCAGGATTATCTGGTCCCGGTGAATGCCGATGTCAGGGACCTTGACGTCATACTGGTTCCGGAGATCGACCATGAGGTCAATCCGGCTGGTGTGAAGGGCCTGGGCGAACTCGGCAATGTCGGCACCGCCGCTGCCGTCGCCAGCGCTGTCTACCACGCGACCGGCAAGCGGATCCGCGACTTGCCGATCAGAATTGACGATCTGATCGTTTGAGGACCGAGACAAAGAGGATTGCTCCGCCGCAACAAGCGTGGGTTTGTCCTCGCCCAGTTTCACTGCCTTGCGGATCGGGATGCTGATGCGTCAGGAACCGACTGTTTCATGCCAGGGTGATCCGGAACAGCCGGAACCCTTCCCGCCCCATCGAACGGAACTGACCGTAGGAGCGCTCAGCCTTGGCCGCGCAGGATGCTGACGACGAGCAGCGTCAGCGCCGTATTCCACAGCGCCTGCTCGGCCCGGTATTTGCACCGGCAGCCACCACGCCCTGCGCCTGGTCGATGGCGTGTCCCAGCAGGCGCGGAATGAAAAGCTGCAGCGTCGCGGCGATGAAGGTCGAGACGATGGTGATGGCGACCTGCCAAGGGTGGCGCAGCGTCATGCGCATGATACGCAGCAAGGTGCCAGGGCCCTTGCCCCAGGAGGCTTGCGCCACATGGGCAAACGATTTGCCGCGCCCCGCCGCGCTGCCGATTGCTTGCGTGTTCAAGGACCTATCCAAATCGATCCGGACTTTAGCCCGGACGAATGAAACAGACTCAAATTCAAGTGCCACGATGTTACGCGCCTCCCGCGCGGCCGTTCAAGGGCCAATGACAGCTTCGCGCTGTGCCTGAAATGACACGCCGCTGTTTCGCGCAATGATCGCGCTCATCGTCAGGCTGCCCGCCCAAATAGAAAAATTGTTCGTCCCGGCGGCATCGAAAAGCCGATCGTTCCTTTCCCGGCGCACTGAACTCCGTGAGATTTGGGGCATCGATGGCGGCTTCGGCCGCTGGAAAAGGAGCAGCACATCCACGGGCCCGGTTTTCCGGGCGAAGTTTTCAAGCAGCACCCGGAAAGAACCCGGAAAGGAGCTGACATGCCCAGAATAGTGCCCGTGCTCGATCTGAGCCGTCTCGAACAAGGCGCGTCGGAGCGCCGGACGTTTCTGGCGGATCTGCGCTCCGCCTCGCGCGATATCGGTTTTTTCTATTTGGCGGGCCACGGCATCCCATGGGCCGACATCAGCGAGACGCTCGCCGCTTCGCGGCGTTTCTTTGCCTTGCCGGAAGCCGACAAGCTGTCGATAGAGATGGTCAATTCCTCGCAGTTCCGCGGTTATACCCGCGCTGGCGGCGAACTGACCAAGGGCAAGGCCGACTGGCGCGAGCAGCTCGACATCGGCGTCGAGCGCCCGCCCATCGCGCAAGGCCCGGGAATTCCTGCTTGGACGCGGCTGCAGGGGCCGAACCAGTGGCCGTCGGCGTTGCCGGAGCTGAAGCCGGCGCTGCTGGCCTGGCAGGCGAAGGCGACGGCCGTGGCCATTCGTCTGCTCAAGGCCTTCGCGCTGTCGCTCGACCAGGCCGAGGACGCTTTCGATCCGATCTATGGCGGCGAACCCAATCATCGCATGAAGATCGTGCGCTACCCCGGCCGCGAAGCGACCGGCGGCGACCAGGGCGTCGGCGCGCATAAGGATGGCGGCTTCCTGACGCTGCTGCTCCAGGACGACAACAAGGGCCTGCAGGTAGACTATGACGGAAGCTGGGTGGACGTGGATCCGATTCCCGGAACGCTCGTCGTCAACATCGGCGAGCTGCTGGAGCTCGCCTCGAACGGCTATTTGAGAGCCACCGTGCATCGCGTCGTGACGCCGCCCGCCGGCGTTGAACGCATCTCGGTGCCGTTCTTCTTCAGCGCCAAGCTCGATGCCACGATACCGCTGCTCGAGCTTCCCGAGGAACTGGCGGAGCAGGCGCGCGGGCCGGCCAGCGATCCCGACAATCCGCTGTTTCGCGATGTCGGAACCAATGTGCTGAAGAGCAGGCTGCGCTCCCATCCCGACGTTGCGCGGCGTCACTATGCCGATCTGCTTGAGCCCGAGACCCGGGCAGGCTGAGCCATTCGGCAGGTAGAAATTTTTGTAGGACAGCACGATTTTAGAATACTATTCGTCGCCAGCGCACGAAAATGGGCTCAACATAAAAATATCGTTCGAGGTTTCCTCCCACTCCTCCGAACGGTGTTCCCCTCTGAAGGTTATGACCTTCTTTCTGGCCGGGCCGTCTTCGCGCCCGGCCATTTTTCTTTGCCGGGAACAGTTTTTGCGGCCTGGGAAGCGCGCCACGACGACACGCCATTTTCTTGGAAATGCTTTCTCTTGCGTTCCACTTGGGAAGGCGCAACCCTCTCCAATCCAGTCACCACCGCGAAAGAGAGATGCTCATGACATCCAATGTCGCCGTCATTGCCGGAGCGGGATCCGGATTGAGCGCCTCGCTTGCGCGCCTTCTCGCAAGGGAAGGTTTTCGTGTCGTGCTGGCCGCCCGCAACGTCGAGAAGCTCGACCCGTTGCTGGCGCAGACCGGCGCCCAAGCCGTGGCAACCGATGTCTCCGATGCCGCGTCGGTGCAGCGCCTGTTCGAGGTCGCTGACAAGGCCGGCCCGCTGTCGCTCGTGGTCTTCAATGCCAGCGGACGCGCCCGTGGCCCGATAGCCGAACTCGATCCAGAGGCTGTCAGGCAGGCCTTGCTGGTGGGGGCCTTTGGCGGCTTCCTGGTTGGCCAGCAAGCAGCCAACCGGCTGCTTTTGCAAGGCTCGGGCTCGATCTTCTTCACCGGCGCGACGGCAAGCGTCAAGGGATTCGCCGGCTCGGCCGGTTTCGCGATGCCCAAATTCGGCTTGCGTGGACTGGCGCAATCCATGGCTCGCGAACTGGCCCCCAAGAACATCCATGTCGCGCATTTCGTCATCGATGGTGCCATTGCCTCGACCGTGCCGGGAGAGGCTCCCGACCCGCAAGATCGACGGCTATCGCCGGACGCGATCGCCGAGGCCTATCTCGGCATCCATCGCCAGAACCGCAGCGCCTGGACCTGGGAACTCGAGCTCAGGCCCTGGGTCGAGACCTTCTGATCGGCACGGTGACCTATGCAGCTTTCGCGGGGCTTCCATGCAAGGCGGCGGAGAGAGTCGACATTGCATGGGGATGTCACTATATAGCGGCGGCTTCGATGGCTTGTGCCTGGAAACGGCAACGTCATCGGGCAGCTGTTGTGACAGCCATTGAGATGCAAACGGACCTGAAAACCGTAAGAAGCAAGTAGAAGCAGCCTCTCGAGGCGGGACAGGATTCCCGCCAAACGATACCCGCCCCCCCAGAAACAGAAAATGTTCTTCAATCCTCTATTTCCTTTGGCTCTGTGGACCTTGGACGACATCGGCTTGCCGTCCGGTGGCGACTCGGCTGGAATGGGGACATGCATCCTTCACCGGATGCCGACGTTTATGATTACCAACCGGCTTCGCCGCCAGGGAAAAGCAATATGAGTGAGCACGCCATCGAATTCTTGCAGGGATGGATTGGCGAAAAAGTCCATTGCCAGTCCCACGCCAGGATCGAGAAGCAGGCCGAGACGCTGGCCAGGGAATGCGCTGCCAAGGCGGCCGAGGTCGGCATACCGCTGGAGGATATCCAGGAAGAAGTCGGCGATATCCAGGAACTCATCGCCTCCCGGCTCGAGGAAGCGGCCGAGGCCGACGAGCACCAGCAGGCCGCGAGCAAGGCCGCGGAATAATTCAGGAGCAATCCTGTATGAATACGCGGACCATTCGGTCCGCGTATTTGTCTCAGCCGAATTTCTCCTTCAGCCACGCCTTCGGCAGCGCCGGCACGAAATTGCCGTCGCGGCCGGTCATGTCCTCGTTGGCGACCATCGCATTGAGGACGGCTTCCTCGACGCCCTGGACCACGGCATCGAAGAACGGATCGATGTCGCTGTCAGGAATGAACTCGGCGCGAGCGATCCGGCCCGGCGGCGCCAGGGCCGCGTCGGGATTGGCGGTAGAGAAGGCGAGGAAGATGTCGCCGGAACTGTGATAGCCGAAGCCGCCGGTCATGGCGACGCCGAGCGGCACACGGCGGGCCAGCCGCTTCATCTGATGCGGCAGGAACGGTGCGTCGGTGGCAATAACGGCGATGATCGAGCCTTTTTCGGCACGTGGCGTGCCTTCGCGGATCGCGGGTTCGACGAGCTCCGGCCCGGCGCGCAGGCCTCGAAGCGTGAAATTGCGCCGCTTGCCGAAATTCGCCTGCACGAAGGCGCCGACAGTATAGGCACGCCCTTGCCATTCGGTGATGCGCGACGCGGTGCCCGAACCGGCCTTGAAGCCGAAGGCGATCATGCCGGTGCCGCCGCCGACGCTGCCTTCCTCGATCGGTCCGCTGGCGGCACCGTCGAGCGCCTCGGCAACATGCCCTGATGTCACGTGGTGGCCGTTGATGTCGTTGAGGAAGCCGTCATAGGTTTCAGCTGCCACCGGCAGTCCCCAGCCGCTGTCGAGTGCGGCTGGCAGCACCTTGCTCATCCAGCGCAGCGTACCGTCGCGCGAAAGGCCGCAGGAATGCGTGTTGGTGACGGTGATGGGGAAGTTGAAGGCGCCGGTCTCCTCGACGATATGCGAGCCGGTCAGTTCGCCATTGCCGTTCTGGCTGAAGATGCCGGCGAAGACCGGTGTGGCAAGGTCGGCCCGCGGCCTGGGCAGGATCGCGGTCACGCCGGTGCGCACCGGTCCCTGGCCTACGACGAGCGGGCCGTCGCCTGAAATCAGCGTGGAATAGCCGACCGACACTCCAGCCACGTCGGTGATCGCGTTGAACGGGCCGGGCGTGCCGTCGAAGCCGATGCCGAAGCTTCGCGCGCGCGGCTTGCCGGAGGGCGTTTTGTGATGATGCGGATTGTCTGTCATGTCACGGTTCAGAATAGGGAACCCTGGCTGCCGGGCTCCTTGGCCTTGATCGCGGTTTTGGCGGCCGGTCGTGGCCGCGCCGAGCCGCTGGTCGCGACCGCATCCGCCGTCCCGTCGGCGAACTCCAGGGACAGCGCCATCCCCGCCGTCAATTCCGCCGCACGCTTGACGACGGCGCCGTCGGCATCCTTCACCAGGGCGAAGCCGCGTGCCAGCACGGCCTTGTGCGACAGCGTCGCCAGCAAGCGGTCGGCCTGGGCGACGCGACTGCGCAGCCGCTCCAGCCTCAGCGATGCCGCATGCGTGCTGCGCCGCGTCAGCGCGGTCAGGAAATCCCTTTGGATCCGCTGCCGCCGCGCCGTGGGCTCTATGGTGATGCGGCCCTGCAGCGCCGCCAATTGCTGCCGGTGCCGCTGCAGCGACGCCCGGGCGCATTTCGGCAACTGATCCGCGGCGCGATTGAGCTCCGCGCGCCGGGCCCTCGTCAGCGTGCGCAACGCGCCCTGTGCCCGCAGGAGATTGCGCTCGTTGGTCCGCCACGCCTCGGCAATTCGCTGCGACAGCATTGCCGGCGTCAGTTTCAGGGCGAGGAAGCGTCCTCGCTTTCGTTCGGTCGAAACCATGAGGCCGCGCCCGAGCCGGCTCGCCGCCTCGTCGAGGCGACGACGTGGCAGCGCCAGCAACTGATCGGGCGAGGGCAGCGCACGCGCCGCCGCGCGCACGGACTGGCGCTTGCGCTCGAAATTGCGCGAAACCGCAGCCTTGAGCCGCGCGCCGAGACTGGCGAGCGTCGCTTCGAGGTCGGCCTTCACCGGAACGGCGATTTCGGCCGCCCCCGTCGGCGTCGGCGCCCTCACATCCGCGACGAGGTCGATCAGCGTCCAGTCGGTTTCGTGGCCGACGGCCGAAATCACCGGAATGGCGGAGGCGGCGACGGCGCGGGCCAGCGCCTCGTCGTTGAAGCCCCACAAGTCCTCGAGGCTGCCGCCGCCGCGCGCCACGATCAGCAGGTCCGGGCGCTCGATGGTGCCATCCCTTGCCAGCGCGTTGAAACCGGCGACGGCGGCGGTCACCTCGGCGCCCGCGGTTTCGCCTTGCACCCGCACCGGCCAGACGAGCACATGCAGCGGAAAACGATCCTTGATCCGGTGGATGATGTCGCGGATGACGGCACCCGTCGGCGAGGTGACGACGCCGATGACGCGCGGCATGAAGGGCAGCAACCGCTTGCGGCCCCCCTCGAACAGGCCTTCGGCCTGCAGCCGGCGCTTGCGCTCCTCCAGCAGCGCCATCAAGGCTCCGGCGCCCGCCGGTTCCAGATTGTCGATGACGATCTGGTAGTTGGATTTGCCGGGATAGGTGGTGAGCCTGCCGGTGGCGATCACCTCCATTCCTTCTTCGGGGCGGAATTTCAGCCGGCCCATCGTGCCCTTCCACACCACGGCGTCGAGCCGCGCGCGGTCGTCCTTCAGCGTGAAATAGGCATGGCCGGAGGAGTGCGGCCCGCGATAACCCGAGATTTCACCGCGCACCCGCACATTGCCGAAGGCATCTTCGACCGTGCGCTTCAGGGCGCCTGATATTTCGCTCACCGTATATTCGGTGGCGTTGCTGCGTGATTCGGATGCTGCTTCGCTCATCGGCCGATTGGGGGGCGGTTGCGCGCCGGCGTCAAGCTGGCTGTTTTCAGGTCGGCGTTCAGGTGCGTCTGATCGCTTACCAGCCCGGCAGGATCTGGTTCGGCTTGGTTCGCCGCATCTTGCTGAAGGCGAGTGCCGCGAAATCGAACGTTCCCGCCTCTTCGCCAAGCGGCACCGAGATGTTGTCCAGGCTTTCGGAAATGTGCCGGGCCAGTGCATCGACGATCTCCGGCCGCGAGGTTTGGCCGCGCATGATACCGATGCGGCAGTCGGGCAGGGCGCCGAAGCCGTCGGCCTCGCCCAGCACCCGCATGCCGGGCCTGAGCGCGCATTCCGGCAGCACCGAGATCGCCAGGCCCGACAACACCGCGGCGGTGATGACCGTTGCGGAAAAGCTGGTGAACAGGATGCGATAGTCGCGGTTCTGCTGGTCAAGCACGTCGACGGCGGCGCGCCGCCAGATACAATTTGGCCGGCCAAAGGCCATCGGCAGCGTTTCCTGCTCGTGCGTGGCATGGTTGGCCGAGGTGACCCACAGCAGCGGTTCGCGCCGCACCACCTCGGACTGGCCGCGCACGTCGTTATGCGTCACCAGCGCCAGGTCGAGATTGCCGCGCTTGATGTGTTCGACCAGCCCCGGCGTCGGTTCGCAGACGACGGTCAGTTCGACGCGTGGATTGGAACGCGTGAAGCGCGCCATGATCTCGGGCAGGAAACGGTCGGCGTAGTCGTCCGGCGTACCGATGCGGATGGTGCCTTCGAGCCGCCGGTCGTCGAAGGCGGCCAGCGTTTCGCGGTTGAGATAGAGCAGCCGTCTTGCGTAGGAAAGCAGCTTGTCGCCTTCCTCCGTCAGTCTGTTGCTGCGCCCTTCCTTTTCGAACAGCGGCTTGCCGATCCGCTCCTCCAGCCGGCGCATCTGCATCGACACCGCCGACTGGGTGCGGTGCACCTCTTCGGCCGCCCGGGTGAAACTGCCAGTATCGGCGATCGAGATGAAGGTCTGCAACTGATCTAGATCGAGCGGCGCTTTCATCGGCATGATCCATCACTAGTGTTGATGCTTAAGATTAGAAACATTCGTTGGATTAATCAATCGAGCAATGGCAAATTGCTGATGTCCACATGAAGGCATGTGAATCGAAGCCGGAACGGCCGCTGTCGCCAGCGCCGATCGCCTGGTTTTGCCCATTCGAGTCTGAAGGAGACCGACATGGTTACGTTTGATTTCGCCACCGAGACCTCGCGCATCACCACGCGTCCGGCCGTTGCGACGCGCGTGATCAATGCGGTCTCCAATGTCTACCAGGCCTGGAAAAACCGCCGTGCCTTCTATCGCCTCGGCGAGATGTCGGACGCCGAGCTTGCCGATATCGGCCTGACGCGCGCCGACCTGCACGTCGCCATTGACGTGCCGTTTGGCCGCGATCCGACGGCGATGCTGCGCGAAATCGCCAGCGATCGCGTCGAAACCATCGAGGACATCGCCCGCAGGGTGGCCTGATCGGTTGGGTTTCGGTCTCGCTGAACCTTTTCATCAGTCAGCGCGACCAAGGTTCATGCAGGCTTCCCACTCCCTGCCGGTCCCCCGCCGGCCTGCCTGCACGCTGCCCGGTCCTCCCAAGGACCGGGCTTTCTTTTTGCACTAGGCAAAAGCCAAAACCTGGGCGACGGCTACCGCCGATCCATGCCGCGCTTGAACTGGTCGAAAATCGACTCCATGCCTTTCTGGTAGTCGTCGCGCTGCTGCGCTCCGGTCTCGAACATCTTGCCGAACAGATCGTCGAACGGGTTCGTCGGCCTGCCGCTCGGATTGGCCTGCGGCTGCGGCGCCTGGGGCTGCCGCCGAGCTTGGGGCTGCGGCGCCGGCTGCTCGCCGCCTGATACACCGCCATCTTGCCGCAGCATCTCCTCGAAGATCTTGCCCAGCGGACTGTCGCCATAGGGGCTCTGGGTCTGCTGCGGCTGAGGCTGGTCTTGCGGCGGCTGCGCGCCACCACCGAACATGTCGTGCAGCACCTTGCCGAGCGGATTGTCGCCAAAGGGGTTCTGTGTCTGCTGCGGTTGCGGCTGGGATCGGCTTTGCGGCTGTGGCACGCCGCCGCCGAACATGTCCTGCAGCACCTTGCCAAGCGGGTTGTCCATCGGGTCTTGCGATGGCGGGCTCGGCTGCGGCGCCGGCGCCTGGGCGCCGCCCAGGCCGCCTCCCTGGCGCATCATCTGCTCGATGATCTCGCCCAGCGGATTGCTGCCGGCGGCGCCGAAGCCGCTGGCCGCCTGCATCTGCCCCCCGGCCAACTGATTGGTGGTCTGCTTGAACAGCCCGCCCATCATCATCGAGGCCAGGGCCGGCAACATCTGTTGCAGCACCTGCTGGCTGATACCGGTCGCTTGCGCCGCCTGGCCGGCAACCGCGCGCGACAGATCCTTCGAGCCGAACAGATGCCCCAGAATGCCGTTGCCCTCATTGATGCCTTGCGGCGAGAAGGCCCGGGTCGCGTCCTCGAAATACTTGGCGTGCTGGCCGCTCGCCATCGCCGTCATGAAGGCGCCGAGCCCATAGGGATCGGCGGTGTTGCGCCTCAGTCCTTGCGAAAAGGCAGGCAGCAACGCCTCCACCGCAGATTGTGTCTGCTGCATCGAGAGCCCGTATTGTTGGGCAAGCGCCTGCATGCCGCTGCCGTTCTGAGCTTGTGCCAGCATGTCGAACAAGGAAGGCATTGGTCTCTCCTCCGGAAATCCCCGCCGGAGAAGCCTAATTCGTTTCCACCGCCGATTGAAGCGGCTTTTGCAGGAGCTCGGCCGCCTCAAAGCCGAGGGTCAATAGGCGTATTCCATGAACACCGGCTCGATCGAGCCGCCCCAGCGTGTGTGGTAGGCCGACAGCATCTCCTCGGCGCTGGTGGTGCCGCGCGCCACGACCTCGTCGAGCGTGTTGAGGAACGAGGTCTCGTCATAGCCGTCGCGGTTCTTCTTGCCGCGGTTCTTCAGCCCCATGCGCGAGATGGTAAGCACGTCGCGAGCGATGTCGCGCAACGTGGCGTTGCGGAACGGCGCCGAAATGCCTTGTTCGGGCACGGCGTTGCGCATCGCCAGCACTTCCCCGTAGGTCCAGCTCGAGGTCAGCGCCTCCGCCGCATCGAGCGCTGCCTCGTCATAAAGCAGCCCGACCCAGAAGGCCGGAAGGGCGCAGATGCGCCGCCACGGCCCGCCATCGGCGCCGCGCATCTCGAGAAAGCGCTTCAGCCGCACGTCGGGGAAGAGCGTCGACAGATGGTTAGCCCAGTCGCCCATCGTCGGCAATCCGTCCGGGATTTCATTGCGGACGGCCCCGGCCATGAACTGACGGAAGGTGACGTGCGTCATGTCGTGGTACTGGCCGTCGCGGATGACGAAATACATCGGCACGTCGAGTGCCCATTCGACATAGTCGGCAAAACCGAAATCGGGCGAGAAGCAGAATTCGAGCAGGCCCGAGCGTTGGTTGTCGGTGTCGCGCCAGATGTCGCCGCGCCAGCTCTGCAAGCCGTTCGGCCGGCTTTCCGTGAAGGGCGAATTGGCGAACAGCGCCGTCGACAGCGGCTGCAGCTTCAGCGACACCTGCATCTTGCGCCGCATGTCCACCTCGCTCTCGAAGTCGAGATTAACCTGGATCGTGCAGGTGCGGTACATCATGTCGAGGCCCTTGGTGCCGACCTTGGGCATGTAGCGCGTCATGATCTCGTAGCGCGACTTCGGCATTTTCGGCGTCTCGGCCAGCGACCATTTCGGGCTGCCGCCAAGGCCAAGGAAGCGGATGCCCATCGGCTCGGCGATCTCGCGCACCTGCGCCAGGTGGGCATTGCCCTCGCGGCAGGTCTGGTGGATCGTCTCCAGCGGCGCGCCGGAGAGTTCGAATTGGCCGCCGGGCTCCAGCGAAATCGCGCCCTGGCCGGTCGGCTCGACCAGGCCGATGATGCGGCCGTCATCGATGATGGGGTCCCAGCCGAGCTTTGACTGCATGCCTTCGAGGATGGCGCGTATGCCGCGCTCGCCGCCATAGGGCACGGGCCCGTTGCCGTCGACGTAGAACGGGAATTTCTCGTGCTCGGTGCCGATGCGCCACTTGTTCCGCGGCTTGTTGCCCTCGGCCAGATGCGCGACGAGTTCGTCCATGCCTTCGATCGGCCGGAAATCGGTTGTGTCGCGCGCCATCATCAAGCCCCTGCGGCGCTATGATCCCGAAATCGACCTCGATTTTCGGGATATGCGCCAAAATCAAAGTACTACAGCGGCCTTTGCGCGTCGACGCGCGGCACTGCAGGGCGGCCGGAAGACCGCCGGCGCTAGATGGACGAAATGTCAGTAGCCGATCAAGCGAAAAATCCTGAGCCAGAGGTCAACAGGAATTGAACGATGCGGCTCTTCCCATCTCCACAAGAGGGGAGGAAGAAACCCTCACCAATCGCCGATTGTGGCCTGCATCACCGCCAGTGCGGCCACGGCGGCCGTATCGGCGCGCAGGATGCGCGGGCCGAGCGGAATGGCAGTAACGAAAGGCAGAGCGCGCAACAGCTTGCGCTCCTCATCGGAAAATCCGCCTTCCGGCCCGACCAGCAGGCCGAGCTTCCTTTCGCTTACCGCTTGCAGCGCGGGCAGGGGATTGTTGGTCGAAGCGTCCTCGTCGCAGAAGACCAGCCGCCGCTCCGTGTCCCAGCCGGTCAGCAGGCGTTCGAACTTTTCCGCTTCCCGCACCTGCGGCACCGCAAGTATGCCGCACTGCTCGGCCGCCTCGACGACATTGGCGCGCAAGCGGTCGATGGAGGGTTTGGCCACTTGCGTGTGCTGGGTGATGACCGGCTGCAGCACGCCGGCGCCCATTTCGACAGCCTTTTGCACCAGATAGTCGAGCCGGCCTTGCTTCAGCGGCGCGAAGCAATAGACGAGATCGGGCAGCGGCGGCTGCGGCCGTTGCCGCGCCAGCACCCTCAGCTTCACCGCCTTCTTGGATTTGGCCGCGATGGCCGCCGACCATTCGCCGTCGCGGCCGTTGAACAACAGGATCTCGGCGCCCTCGCCAAGCCGCAGCACATGCAGAAGATAATGGCTCTGCTGGTGGCCGGCGTCGAACTCGATCTCCGGCCCGAGATCGTCGGGCACGAACAGGCGTTGCATCTTGTAATTGGCGCGCATGGCCGAGGAATGGGCGAGCCGGCGGTTGCCGTCAAGCCTTGGCGGAAGGATGCCAGACGGGTTCGTAGCCTCGCCTCAGCACCCCGATCGTGGTCGGCGGCGTCAGCAGCCGTAGCGACCGATGAGCGAGGTCGTTGAAATCCTGCGCTCCGCAATATCCTGCGAACGACCAGCGCAGCGCCTTGCCGCGACGCAAGGCGTAGGCATTGCCTCCACCCTCGACCATCGTGCCGTCGGGCAGGCCTGCAAGCTCGTCAGCCTCCACCACCGGCGGCTTGCCGCCCGCGGCCAGCCGCTCCTTGTGCAGCCGCTTGTCGACCTGCGGCGCGCGCGGCTCCGTTATGCCGAAGGCTTCGCCGAAGCGACCCACAAAATCCCTGGCCCGTTCGCGCCGGCAGAAGAAGCAGGGCCGATGGCCCGCCGCCAGCGCCGTCACCTCGTCGAGGAAGAACAGTTCCGTCCAGCCCGCCTTGGGTCCCGATAGATCATCACGTCGCCGGTTGCGGCCCATCGGCTCGCGCCGCACGTCGCCGAAGTCGCAGACGCAGATGATCCAGGCGTGAAGCGCCCAGCGTTTTTTCAACAGCGTCCTGGTCTCGGGATCGTGGATGATGCCGCGATTGCCCATGAACAGGCCGCGCTCGGGCACGGCGTGGATAGCGCCGAACGGATCGACCCGGTTTTGCAGTGGCATAGTTTTCTCCGCGCGCCCGCATCTTGGCTGAAATGCCGGCGCCATGATATCGCTCGTCGCATCGTTTTCACGTCAGCAGGGTTTTGCGATGCGGGTGCTGGTGGTCCAGAACTACGACAACACCGGCCTCGGCCAGGTCGGCGCGGCACTTGCGGAAGCCGGTGCCGATCTCGACATCCGCCTTCCTTACAAGGGCGATCCGCTGCCGGATGATGCGAACGGCCACGACGCCATGGTGGTGCTCGGCGGCGGCCAGAACGCGCTGGCCGATGAGGAATATCCCTATTTTCCGGCGCTGCTCGAACTGACCCGCGATTTCGCCGGCAAGAACCGCGCGGTGCTCGGCATCTGCCTCGGCAGCCAGCTGGTTGCCCGCGCCTTCGGCGGCGAGAACCGCATCGGCGGCGCCAACGAATTCGGCTGGCGCGGCGTTTCGCTGACGCCGGACGCCAAGGCCGATCCGGTGCTGGCCGAGCTTCCGGAAAAGTTCCCGATCTTCCAATGGCACGACGACACCTTCGTGCTGCCTGAAAACGCCGTGCGGCTCGCCGGCAATGATGTCGCCGAGAACCAGGCGTTCCGCGTCGGCCGCGCCGTCTACGGCTTCCAGTTCCACTTCGAGGCCGATCGGCCGCTGGTGAAGGACTGGAGCACCTCTTTCGCGCCGATCATTGCAGCGCGCCACCCCGACTGGGCCGGCAAGCTCGAGGGCGAAATGGCCCGTAACGGACCGGATGCCGATGCTGCCGGCCTTGCCATCGCCCGCGCATGGGTGGCGACGATCTGAGCATCATCTCTGCGGACCAGGGCGTGGCATAATTGGCACGCGGCGGTGAATCCGCCTGGGGAAAACCGGTTTCGTCCTTGGCTTGTGTACGCCCGCCATCCTAGAAGGCGCGCGCTCTGCATCACCGGTGCAACCGCGACGGACCTTTGTGTGGCCCGTGCGACACACCGCCGATACAGAACGTGCCTAGAAGCGCGAAATCGTCGAAACTTTGAGACGTATTTTCGGTTTCAACGCATTGGTAACCGCCTCGTGCACAGATGCAGGAAGCTCAACAAGAGATGACGTCCGTGAAAGCAGCGCTTCTGTCCTTTGCCATGATGTCCGCCATCGTGATTTGCGGTCTCGGCATCTATGCGGCCGATGCCGCCAACAACCACAACGCCGTCGACGGCTACGGCGTCACCGCTTCGCTGCGCTGAATAGCCGGACCGTTCGCGTCGTTTCCGCGACGCGCGCCACTCAAGCTTCCCTTATTGTCATTGTCAGAATGCGTTTGTCGGCGTCCTCGACAACGAGCGCGCTCAGCATGCCTGATTGCCAGGCGAGCGTATCGACATTGACGCGGTTGGCCATGACCTCCGCCTCGGGAACGGGCGTGTGGCCGTGCACCACGATCTTCGGGAAAAGGCCGGCGTGATCGTGGAAAACGTCGCGGATCCAGATCAGATCCTGCGGATTCTGGTTCTCCAGGGCAACGCCTGGCCGGATGCCGGCATGGCAGAAGAAGAAGTCGCCGAAGCTGATTGAGAAGGGTAGCGAACGCAGGAAATCGATATGGTGTTGCGGTACTGCTTCGAGCAGAGCCTGATGCCCCCGTCTCATCGTCTCCATCCTGCCGAACCAGCCGGCGTCGGCCGCGAGGGGCACACCGTAGGATAGCGCCGTCTGGACCCCGCCATAGCGCATGAAAAGCCCGTCCGGGTCAGGGGTATCGAGAAAATCGAGAAATCCGAGATCGTGATTGCCGGCAAGCATCAGGTTTCGCGGATCGCGTTTGCGCGCCTCGATCAGGAAATCGACGACGTCCTTGGAGTCCGGCCCACGGTCGACATAGTCGCCGAGGTGGATGACGCGCCAGTCGCGAGCCGGCTTCCATTCGAGCTCGCTCTCGATCCGCTGATGCATGGCGGCCAGCAAATCGAGCCGGCCATGGACATCGCCGATTGCGTAGAGACGCATGCCGTCCGGTCCGCGCGCGTCCAGGAAATGAATGTCGGGTTCTGCCAACGTATCGCTGTCTCCGTGATCAGGCCGTCGCCGACCTGGCTAGCGCCGGATCTGGTCCTTGCCCATGTCGGTCACCAGACGTTTTCCGCACAGGGCCAGTGTGATGTCCATCTCCTTACGGATGATTTCCAGCGCCTTGGTAACGCCTTCCTTGCCGAGCGCGCCCAGGCCGTAGAGAAACGGCCGGCCGATATAGGTGCCCCTGGCGCCGAGGCACAGTGCCTTCAGCACGTCCTGGCCGGAGCGGATGCCGCCATCCATGTGCACCTCGATCCTGTCGCCGACCGCGTCCGCGATTTCCTCCAGCGCCATGATCGACGAGGATGCGCCGTCCAACTGACGCCCGCCATGGTTGGAAACGACGATCGCGTCGGCGCCCGTTTCAGCGGCCATCAATGCGTCTTCCTTGTCGAGAATGCCTTTCAGGATCAGCTTGCCGCCCCAGCGTTCCTTGATCCAGGCGACATCCTTCCACGACAGATGCGGGTCGAACTGCTCCGTCGTCCATGACGCCAGCGAAGCCACGTCGCCGACGCCCTTGGCGTGGCCGACGATGTTGCGGAACGTGCGGCGCTTCGTGCCGGCCATGCCCATCCACCAGCGCGGACGGACCGCGATGTTGGCGATGTTGGCCAGCGTCATCTTGGGCGGCGCCGAAAGTCCGTTGCGGACATCCTTGTGCCGTTGGCCGAGGATCTGCAGGTCGAGCGTCAGCACCAACGCCGAGCATTTCGCCGCTTTTGCCCGGTCGATCAGGTCGAGCACGAAGTCCTTATCGCGCAGCACGTAAAGCTGGAACCAGAACGGCTTCTTCGTCACCGACGCGACATCCTCGATCGAGCAGATGCTCATCGTCGACAGCGTGAACGGCACGCCGAATTCCTCGGCCGCCTGCGCCGCCAGCATCTCGCCGTCGGCATGCTGCATGCCGGTCAGGCCGGTTGGGGCCAGCGCCACCGGCATGGCCACCTTCTCGCCGATCATGGTCGATTCCAGTGAGCGGTTGCTCATGTCGACCAGCACGCGCTGGCGGAACTTGATTTTCTGGAAGTCGTCCTCGTTGGCCCGGTAGGTGCTCTCGGTCCATGCGCCGGAATCGGCATACTCGAAGAACATCCTGGGCACGCGCCGTCGCGCCAGGTCCTTGAGGTCGGCAATGGTGAGAATGTCGCTCATCGTGTCCCCGCTTGATCGATATCGTTCAGGAGCGTTTGCGCGCCGGTTCGGCACCGCCGGCTTCAGAGCGTTGCCTGAGCCTGAGCCGCGATACGCGCTGCCAGTCGCCGCTGCGCTCGGCTTGCGCCATCGACCGCTCGACATAGATCATGTGGTCCATCGCCGCCTGCCGCGCGCCGGCCGGGTCGCCGGCCTTGACCGCGATGTGGATCGCCCGGTGCTGGGCCAGCAGCGCATCGCGCGCGCCGGGCACGGTGAACACCAGCAACCGGTTCTGGAACACGCCTTCCGACAGCAGCCTGTAGCAGGAGCGCAGCGTATGCAGGAGCAGGATGTTGTGCGCGCATTCGCAGATCGCATGATGGAATTCGACGTCGATCTCGGCTTCGTCGTCGAAATCCCCGGTGCGGTGCGCTTCGTCCATGCGTGCCATGATGCGGTCGAGCAGGGCCAGGTCCTCCGGCGTGGCGCGCCGCGCCGCATATTCGGCGGCGATCCCCTCCACCTCGCGGCGATATTCCAGGTAATCGGCCACCGCCTTGCGATGCGTCGAGATCAGGTCCGCCACCGGCTTGGTGAACAGCTGGCCGATGATGTCGGCTACATATGTGCCGCCGCCCGGCCGCGTCGTCAAAAGGCCGCGTCCCTCGAGCGCCTTCAGCGCGTCGCGCAGGATCGGCCGGGACACATCGAACTGGCGTGCCAGCTCGCGCTCGCCAGGCAGCCGGTCGCCGGTGCGCAGCACGCCTTCGAGGACGAGGCTTTCGATCTGCTGCACCACCTCGTCGGCGGTTCGCGAGTGCTCGATCCTGGAAAAAATGTCGCTCAACGGCATGCCTGGGAGTGTTGAACCGGTGTCACGCAAGATAAAGCCAGCGTCGCCAACTGGTCAAATTATTTATCCAATTGGTCGAAGCGTGTCGGCTTCCCCGCTCGCGCCCATATCGTCTTCGGCTAAACTTTGCTGTTTGCGTCAGGAGCCTATTGGCTCTAGAGGACGCAACTGCAAGAGGGTTCAAAGAAACCCGGGGAACAAGCCGTGTCGCACGACCCGTCCAATCTCGAATTTCAGCCGCGCGCCAAGGGCAGCGTGCTCGGCTTTCCGGCGCATGAGGGACGGCCCGGCGCGCTGGGCGAAGTCCATGCCCGTCCGCACCCGCTGGTCGAGAAGCCGCGTGTGCTGATCCAGCTTGCCTTCATGACCGAGGGTGGCGCCGGCGTCGATCATTCGGTGCTTTCCGAGCTGTCGCGCCGGCTCGGCATAGCCGCGCCCGACCGTCAGGCCCGCCATCACGCCATGAGATGGGGCCAGGGCTCGTTGCGCTGGGAGCGGCATACCGAATTCTCCACCTATCTGTGGGAAGGGCCGCTTGCCGAAGGCGGCAAGGGCCAGGAGGATTCGCCGTTCGGCAACGGATTTTCTCCACCCGGAACCGTTATTTCAGGCATCCGGCTCGAGATCCGCAAATGGACGCAGGCGGGCGAGCGGTCGATCGCCGGCTTCGATCCGACCAGCCTCTGCTATTCGCTGGTCGAACGCGGCAATGCAGCAATCGTCACCGATTTCCGCCAGGATGGCGACGGCCTGACCCGTATGCTGATCCTTGACCGCGCCCTGACGCCGGCCAGTACCGGCGCCTTGTCGCAGCGGCTGATCGACATCGAGACCTACCGCACGCTCGCCATGCTCGGCCTGCCGTTGGCGCTGGCCTTGTCCGGTCGCGCCCGCCGTATCGAGGACAGGCTGGCCCAGATCACGCTGGAGATGAAACTCGCCGAGACCCGCGACAGCCAGAAATTGCTTGCCGACCTGACCGAACTCGCGGCTGAGTTGGAAGCCGACGCGGCGTCGAGCCTCTACCGCTTCGGCGCCAGCCGTGCCTATGACGGCATCGTCGGCGAAAGGCTGGAAGCGCTCGAGGAAGAACCCGTACAGGGATATGACACCTGGGCGGGGTTCCTGCGGCGGCGCATGGCGCCTGCCATGCGCACCTGCCGTTCGGTCGAGGAGCGTCAGGCCAACCTGTCGCGCAAGCTGACGCGCGCCACCACGCTGCTGCGCACCTGGGTCGATGTCGAGGTCGAGAAGCAGAACCGCGACCTGCTCGCCTCGATGAACAATCGCGCCCGGTTGCAACTGCGCCTGCAGCAGACCGTCGAAGGCCTGTCGGTCGCGGCCGTTTCCTACTATGTCGTCGGCCTCGTCGGCTATGTCGCCAAGGGCGCCTCGATCTTCGGCCATGCCTTCGCGCCCGAAGTGGTCACGGCGGCGTGCGTGCCGCTCGCCATCCTGCTGGTCTGGTGGGGCGTGCGGCGGGTGCGGCGCATGCATTCCGAGCCGACGAAACATCCGGGCGAGTAGGCGCGCCTTTACTTCCCACAGGGTAAAGCGCGCCAGCGGCAGATTGCCGCTACGGAAGGCGTCCGTTGCGTCCGTGTCCGCTCTCGGTCAAAGCGGGGTTTGCAACCGACGCCCTTCACTGGTAAAAGATTTTGACCAGTCACGCGAGATGAGGCTGCCGATGTCCGGCCT
This sequence comes from Mesorhizobium sp. BR1-1-6, assembly GCF_020165355.1. Classification (NCBI taxonomy): domain Bacteria; kingdom Pseudomonadati; phylum Pseudomonadota; class Alphaproteobacteria; order Hyphomicrobiales; family Phyllobacteriaceae; genus Mesorhizobium; species Mesorhizobium sp. BR1-1-6. Next base: position 58,166 of record NZ_JAIUHZ010000008.1, read on the forward strand.
TGCCATGCCCAAGCCAGACGACGCCACGATGCGCCGGCGCGGCGAGATCGTCGCCGACATGCGCATTATCGTGCCGGGCGAGGGTGTGGTCGACGCGGCCAACGAAATGCGCGCCTTCGAGAGCGATGGCCTGACCGCCTACCGGCAATTGCCATTGGTCGTGGTGCTTCCCGAAACGGTGGCACAGGTTTCGCGCGTGCTGAAATACTGCAATGACCGCAACATCCGCGTCGTGCCGCGCGGCTCCGGCACCTCGCTGTCGGGCGGCGCGCTGCCGCTGGAGGACGCGGTGCTCCTGGTCATGAGCCGCTTCAACCGCATTATCGAGATCGATTTCCCCAATCGCATCGTCGTCGCCCAGCCGGGCGTCACCAATCTCGGCATCACCACCGCCGTCGAGCAGGAGGGTTTTTACTACGCCCCCGACCCATCTTCCCAGATCGCCTGCTCGATCGGCGGCAATGTCGCCGAAAATTCCGGCGGCGTGCACTGCCTCAAATACGGCCTGACCGCCAACAATGTGCTCGGCATCGAGATGGTGCTGATGAGCGGCGAGGTGGTGCGGCTCGGCGGCAGGCATCTGGACGCGGAAGGCTACGACCTGCTCGGCGTCATGACCGGCTCCGAAGGCCTGCTGGGCGTCGTCACCGAAGTCATCGTGCGCATTTTGAAGAGGCCGGAGACGGCACGTGCGCTGCTGATCGGCTTCCCGACCAGCGAGCAGGGTGGCCAATGCGTCGCCGACATTATCGGCGCCGGCATCATTCCCGGCGGCATGGAGATGATGGACCGTCCGGCGATTCATGCGGCGGAGGATTTCGTCCATGCCGGATATCCCCTGGATGTCGAAGCTCTGCTGATCGTCGAGCTCGACGGGCCGGGCGTCGAGGTCGATCATCTCATCACCGCGGTCGAGGCGATCGCCATCCGCAACGGTTCGACCACCTGCCGCATTTCGCAGTCGGAGCAGGAGCGATTGAGCTTCTGGGCAGGGCGCAAGGCTGCCTTCCCCGCGGTCGGCCGTATCTCGCCCGACTATTATTGCATGGACGGCACCATCCCGCGCAAGGAACTGCCGCGCGTGCTGGCCGGCATGCGCGAGCTCTCCGAAAAATACGGGCTCGGCGTCGCCAATGTCTTCCATGCCGGCGACGGCAATCTGCACCCGCTGATCCTCTATGACGCCAACGTGCCGGGCGAACTCGACAAGGCCGAGAGTTTCGGCGCCGACATATTGCGGCTGTGCGTCAAGGTCGGCGGCGTCTTGACCGGCGAGCATGGGGTGGGCGTCGAGAAACGCGACCTGATGCCGGAAATGTTCAACCAGATCGACCTCGACCAGCAGATGCGGGTCAAATGCGCCTTCGATCCCAATCATCTGCTCAACCCGGGAAAGGTGTTCCCGCAACTGCGCCGCTGCGCGGAGCTGGGGCGCATGCATGTGCATCGCGGACAGATGGCGTTTCCGGACATTCCGAGGTTTTGAGGGTTATGTCAGCGCCTGAACGCCCCCCTCTGTCCTGCCGGACATCTCCCCCTCACGGGGGGAGATTGGCAGCTTCGTCGCTTCGCCCTTCCGCCAACGCTGGAGATTGGCGAGACCCGGCGCGGCATCCAATCTCCACCCTTGAGGGGGAGATGTCCGGCAGGACAGAGGGGGGCGCGAAGGAACGCGGCATTCCCGCATATTGCGCATCGGCGCCATGACCACCTTCACTCCCATCACCCCTTCCGAAGTCCTCTCCACCGTCGCCTGGGCGGCGGCGGAAGGCTCGCCGCTCGAAATCCTCGGTCACGGCTCCAAGCGCGGCATCGGCCGTCCGCTGCAGACGGAGCACACGCTCGACCTGTCGAGGCTCGCCGGGGTCACGCTCTATGAACCAGCCGAACTGGTGCTGTCCGCAAAGGCCGGCACGCCGCTGGCCGAAATCGAGACGCTGCTGGCGCAAAACGGCCAGCAACTCGCTTTCGAGCCGATGGACTACGGCCCGCTGCTCGGCGGCGAGCCGGGCAAGGGCACGCTTGGTGGTGCGCTTGCAGCGAACCTCTCCGGCCCGCGCCGGCTGAAAGCGGGGGCGGCGCGCGATCACATCCTGGGCATCCATGTGGTTTCCGGGCGCGGCGAGGCCTTCAAATCCGGGGGCCGCGTGGTGAAGAACGTCACCGGTTATGACTTGTCCAAGCTGATGGCCAACAGTTGGGGCACGCTGGCCGTGTTCACCGACGTCACCTTCAAGGTGCTGCCGTCGGCCGAGACCGAGGTTACGCTCGCCATCCGCGGCCTGCTCGACGATGCGGCCGCCGCGGCCATGGCCCTGGCGCTCGGCTCCAGTGCTGAAGTATCGAGCGCCGCGCACCTTCCGGAGCGGATTGCCGCACGGGTTGCCGCAGGTGCGCTCGGCAATGATGCGGCCACGCTGCTTCGGGTGGAGGGTTTTGGCCCCTCCGTCGCCTATCGCATCGCCGCGCTGAAGGCGTTGCTCGGAAATGCCGGACCACTGGAGGAGATTTGCAGCGAAGCGTCAGCTGCCCTGTGGCGTGACGTGCGCGATTGCAGGCCTTTCGTGGACAACAACGACAAACCGCTCTGGCGCGTATCGATGGCGCCTGCCCAGGCGCACCAGATGGTTTTGACGCTGCGCATGCAGGCCGCCGTCAGCGCCTTCTATGACTGGCAGGGCGGACTGGTGTGGCTGCGCATGGAGGAGGGTGACCCGGAAGCGACGCTGCTGCGCGGACTTCTGAGAAAACATGGCGGCGGCCATGCGACATTGGTGCGCGCGGCTCCTTCGCACCGCGCCGCCCTGCCGGTGTTCGAGCCGCAGGCTCCCTCACTGGCAGCGCTCAGCCAGCGGCTGAAGCACGAATTCGACCCCAAGAACATCCTCAATCCCGGCCGCATGGCCTAGGACATCAAGAGATGCAGACCAATTTCTCGCCCGCACAGCTTGCCGACCCGCATGTCGCCGAGTCGGAAAAGATTCTGCGCAAATGCGTGCATTGCGGCTTCTGCACCGCCACCTGTCCAACCTATGTGACGCTGGGCAACGAGCTCGATTCACCGCGCGGGCGCATCTACCTGATCAAGGACATGCTGGAAAACGGCCGCCCGGCCGACAAAGAGATCGTCACCCATATCGATCGCTGCCTTTCCTGCCTCGCCTGCATGACCACCTGCCCGTCTGGCGTCAACTACATGCATCTGGTCGACCATGCCCGCGCCCATATCCAGCAGACCTATAGGCGGCCGCTGCTCGATCGCCTGACCCGCGCCATGCTGGCCTTCGTCCTGCCCTATCCCCCGCGTTTTCGCGCCGCGCTCAAATTGGCGAAACTGGGCAAGCCGTTCATCGGCCTGTTCGAGAAGATCCCGGCATTGAAGCCGCTTGGCGCAATGCTCAAGCTCGCGCCGGAATCGATCCCGGGAGCATCGCCGATGGCTTCGCCGGGCACCCATACCGGGCAGGGGGCGAAGAGGGGCCGCGTCGCCATCCTCACCGGTTGCGCGCAATCGGTGCTCGATCCCGCCATCAACGACACGACCATTTCACTGCTGACGCGGCTTGGCGTCGAGGTCGTGGTGCCGCCGGGCGAGGGCTGTTGCGGCGCGCTCGTCCATCACATGGGCCGCGAGCAAGCCGCCCTTGCTTCTGCAAGGCAAAATGTCGATGCCTGGACCCGCGCGATTGAACAAGGCGGGATCGATGCCATCATCATCACCGCGTCGGGCTGCGGCACGACCATCAAGGATTACGGTTTCATGCTGCGGCTTGATGCGGCCTACGCCGAAAAGGCTGCACGTGTCTCCGCGCTGGCCAAGGACATTACCGAATACCTGACCGCCATCGACCTGCCCGAACCGGTGCGCAAGCCGGGCACGGTCGTCGCCTATCATTCGGCCTGTTCGATGCAGCACGGCCAGAAGATCACCCGCCAGCCTAGGGAATTGCTGGCCAAAGCCGGTTTCATCGTTCGCGAGCCGCGCGAAGGGCATTTGTGCTGCGGTTCGGCCGGCACATACAACATTCTGCAGCCGGATATTTCGGCCAGGCTGCGCGACCGCAAGGTGAAAAACATCGAGGCTACCGGCGCTTCGGTCGTCGCCACCGGCAATATCGGCTGCATAACGCAGATCGCGTCTGCCGCGAAGCTGCCGGTGGTGCATACGATCAAGCTGCTCGACTGGGCCTATGGCGGGCCGAGGCCGGAAGGTGTCGCCGAACCCGGCCTGATCGCCGCTGAGTAGGGGCCGCCCCGGCGTTATTCGGCCGCCAGCCTGTCGATCGTGCCGTAGGTCGCCTCGTAGAGCGCGCGCTGGCGGCTGAGCGCCACCATCGTGTTGCGCAGCAGGATCGCAACGGTGATCGGGCCGACGCCGCCCGGCACCGGCGTGATCCAGGAGGCCACGTCCTTCACGCTGTCGGTGTCGACGTCGCCGACGATACGGGTGGAACCGTCCGGCAGCGTCTCGGAATTGATGCCGATATCGATGACGGCCGCACCCGGCTTTACCATGTCGGCCTTGATCAGGCGCGGCTTGCCGACGGCGACGAACAGCGCATCGGCGCGGCGCGCGTGCGCGGCGACCGAGCGCGTCATGTGGTGACAGACCGTGACCGTCGCGCCTTCGCTCATCAACAGGAAGGCGATCGGCTTGCCGACGATCTCGGAGTGGCCGACCATCACCACTTCCAGGCCCTTGAGGTCGAGGCCGGTTTCCTTGAGCAACTCGACCGAGGCGGCCGCCGTGCAGGGCGCCAGATCGAGCTGGTTGTAGACGATGTTGCCGATCGAGGCCGGATGCATGCCTTCGACGTCCTTCAGCGGATGCACCGCCGCCTGCAACGTCCTGATCGGGATATGTGCCGGCACCGGCCGCTGGATGATGATGCCGGTAACGCGCGGATCGGCGTTCAGGCCGTGGATCGCCGCTTCCAGTTCGCCCGCGGTGATGGTGGCGGGAAAGCGCCGTTCGTCGAAATCGATGTCCGCCAGCTCTGCCTTGGCGCGCTGGTTTCGTACATAGACATCCACCGCCGCCGTATCGCCGACGGTGATCGACACCAGTTTGGGCGGGAACCCTTCGGCCCTTGCGATCGCCGCATCCTCGCGCACGGAGGCGATGATGCGCCGGGCAACCGGGCCGCCCTTGAGATAGCGGCTGTCGTCGGACAGTGACATGATCGGACTCTTCTGACCTGAGCGTTGCCTTGCCATAGCAAAAGAACAGCGGCAATGGCAGCACGAATGCGAACCGTCATGCCTTTTGCGCGACGTGCGGGCGCGGCAGTGCTTCGTCCGAAACGGAAAGGGCAGCACGGTTTCCCGTGCCGCCCTTTCTGACCGGCCGCATCCCCATACGGCCCGTCCCCCGTTATTCCTTCCGATCCCGGGAAGCGCTGCGCTTCCGGATCGGGTGATTCGCAGCAACTATTATATCACCTCGACAGTGGTTCCGACATCGACCCGTTCATAAAGGTCGACGACATCCTCGTTGCGCATGCGGATGCAGCCCGACGACACGGCGCCGCCGATCGTCCAGGGCTGGTTGGTGCCGTGGATGCGATATTCCGTACTACCGAGATAGAGCGCGCGCGCGCCGAGCGGGTTCTCCATGCCCCCGGCCAGGTAGGTTGGCAGGTAACGCCCCTTGGCGGCCTCGCGCTTGATCATCGCGGCCGGCGGGCGCCAGTCCGGCCAGACCCGCTTGTTGGTGATCTTGTGCGTGCCCGACCATTCGAAGCCCGGCTTGCCGGTGCCGACGCCATAGCGCCGCGCCTTGCCGTTCTTTTCGACCAGATAGAGGAAGTTCTGGGTCGTATCGATGACGATGGTGCCCGGCTTCTGGGAGCCGTCATAGGCGACTTCCTGCGGCAGGTAGATCGGATTGATCTGCGGGCGCGCGACCATGCGCTTGGCCGGGGCCTGCACGGCCGCCGTTTGCACGCGGTCGGGCTGCGCATAACGCGGGCGCGGCTGCTGCGCGACCTGCCGGTTCTGCCGCACGATCCCCGGCGCTTGGCCAAGCTGCAGCACCCAGGGGGCGGAAAGGTCGGGGCTCACCATCACCGGCGGTCTGTCGGCATAGCGGTCTCCGGCCGTGGAAGGTGTGACGCCTGCGGCAAACGCAGCCACGGCGCCGAGCACGGAAAACAAAACTCTCTTCATCGGGAAAGCACCTTGATCGTCTGACAAACCGGGTGGAAACCACCTCCCGGTTCAGCGATCATTGGCGCGGGAACAGCAACCGAAACATGAATCGGAATGTGTAAAATGCGGAACTGTCGGTAAACCTTTTGGTGTGGTTACCGCCGCGTTCAGGAATCTGGTAAAGCCAAGGTAAAGCAGCGCAACCAGCGCGTTAACGAATGGAATTCTCGCCATGGACAAGGAAAGAACCGGCCTTCTCGCCGGACCCGACGGTGTCGCGCGCTGCTTCTGGCACGGCAATCTGCCCGACTACCTGCATTACCATGACCATGAATGGGGCCGCCCGGTGGCGGACGACCGCCGGCTGTTCGAGAAGATCTGTCTCGAAGGCTTCCAGTCGGGCCTGTCCTGGCTGACCATCCTGCGCAAGCGCGAGAATTTTCGCGCCGCTTTCGCCGGATTCGATTTCGACAAAGTCGCCGCCTTCACCGACAAGGACGTCGAGCGCCTGCTCGGCGATGCCGGCATCATCCGCCATCGCGGCAAGATCGTCTCGACCATCAACAACGCCAAACGCGCCCGCGAAATGGCCGATGAATTCGGCTCGCTCGCTGCCTGGTTCTGGAAGTTCGAACCCGGCAGGGAGGAACGGCCGCAGGTGGTCGACCTCGCCCATCTGCGCGCCAATCCGACCACGGCGGTCTCGATCCGCATTTCCAAGGATCTGAAGAAGCGCGGCTGGACCTTCGTCGGCCCGACCACGGTCTACGCCTTCATGCAGGCGATGGGCCTGGTCAACGATCATCTCGAGGGGTGTGTGTGCCGCAAAGAGGTCGAGAAAGAACGGAAGGCTTTCAAACGGCCGAAATAGCCTCAGGCGCCGTTGGCACTTCCCAGGAACAGGTCGGCGACGATCGCGACCACGGTGGCGACGGTTGGATAGATCACCAGCAGGCCGGTCACCAATGCGTCGCGCAGGGAAGGTCCGGTATCGGCGTGTACCTCGAACGGTCCGGCCGGCTGGCCGATCATGCTGGGAGCTTGGACATCTGCGGCGCGCAGGCGTGCCGGCATGTCGCCCGCATCCCTGTTGTCGTGAAATTCCACCGCGCTCATCATGTCCCGAACCCCTCCATTGCGGTGCGCTGTATCGGCCTCGATTATGTCGGCACGATGCCGCGCCGATGGCGGGATTGTTTCATTTTCGGTGCGTTTTTGTTTCGGCGAACGCCCGCGTGCCTTCTCGCATGCATGGAGACAGCGCCTGCCACCGGCCTTGCCCGGTAGGACCTGTTCGGTTAGGACACGCCCGTTGCGAAAATCGCAACGCTGTTGAGTTTTCAGCAACACGGAACACCGGGCGAATCCATGGCCGACAAATCGGAAAAGACGAAAGCGCGGCTGCCGCGCGGTTTTGCCGACCGCAGCGCCGAAGATATCCGCGCCGTCGAGAAGATGATGGCGACCATCCGCTCGGTCTACGAACTCTACGGTTTCGAACCCGCCGACCAGCCGCTGATCGAATACACCGATGCGCTCGGAAAATTCCTGCCCGACCAGGACCGGCCGAACGAAGGCGTGTTCTCCTTCCAGGACGATGACGACCAGTGGCTGTCGCTGCGCTACGACCTGACCGCGCCGACGGCGCGTTTCGTCGCCGAGAATTTCGAGCGCCTGCCAAAACCCTATCGCAGCTACCGTTCCGGCTGGGTGTTCCGCAACGAGAAGCCCGGTCCCGGCCGCTTCCGCCAGTTCATGCAGTTCGACGCCGACACGATCGGCACGCCGGGCGTCGCGGCCGACGCCGAGATGGCGATGATGATGGCCGATGTGATGGAAGCGCTCGGCATCAAGCGCGGCGACTACGTCATCCGCGTCAACAACCGCAAGGTGCTGGACGGCGTGCTCGAGGCGATCGGCCTCGGAGGTGAAGGGAATACGAGTCGTCGGCTGACCGTGCTGCGGGCGATCGACAAGCTGGACAAGCTCGGGCCGGAAGGCGTGCGGCTTCTCTTGGGACCAGGGCGCTGGGACGGCGGCAAGGAAGGCGAGGGCGACTTCGCCAAAGGCGCCGGGCTGAATGATACGCAAGCCGAGGCGGTTCTTCAGGCGACCGCTCGAAATGCGCAGGCCGGCCAGGATGCCAGCGTCAGTGGGAACGCCGTCTACCAGGAGGGCGTTGGCGAGCTCGCGACCATCGAGGCCCTGGTCAGGGCGGCGGGATACGGCGAAGATCGCGTCGCTATGGACCGCTCCGTCGTCCGCGGCCTCGAATATTACACCGGCCCGGTCTTCGAAGCCGAGCTCTTGGCCGAGATTCCCAACGAGGATGGCCAGATCGTGCGCTTCGGTTCGGTCGGCGGCGGCGGGCGCTATGACGGGCTGGTGTCGCGCTTCCGCGGCGAGCCGGTGCCTGCGACCGGCTTCTCCATCGGCGTTTCCAGGCTGATGACGGCGCTGAAGAACCTCGGCAAGCTCGACAGCGCCGATGTGATCGCGCCGGTCGTCGTGCTGGTGATGGACAGGGATACCGAAAGCCTCGGCCGCTACCAGAAGATGGTGGGCGAGCTGCGTGCCGCCGGCATCCGCTCCGAAATGTATCTCGGCGGCGCCGGCATGAAGGCGCAGCTCAAATATGCCGACCGTCGCGGCTGCCCGGTCGCGATCATCCAGGGCGGCGACGAGCGCGCCAAGGGCGAATTGCAGATCAAGGACCTGATCGAAGGCGCGCGCCTGTCGGCCGAGATCACCGATAACGCCGAATGGCGTGCCGCCCGCCCGGCGCAGGTCACGGTGGCGGAAAGCGAGCTGGTGGCGCAGGTGAGAAAGATCCTGGCGGCGCAGGCTGAGGAGAGGGCGCGTGGCAAATAGAGGCCGCGTTCTACGGCGCCCCCCTCTGTCCTGCCGGACATCTCCCCCTCAAGGGGGGAGATCGGCTGTCACCATGGCTTTCGCCAATTTTCAGGATTCCAAGAAGGGCACCAGCTGCGAAGCAGCCAATCTCCCCCCTAGAGGGGGAGATGCCCGGCAGGGCAGAGGGGGGCGCCGTAGAGCACCAGCCTTGACCTGGATCATTGGCGTCTCCGGTTTGGGACCAGAGGGTCGTACAGCGCTGAGGTTTGCAAATTGACCTCCCGCTATCCCGCCATCGCGGCCGACATCGCCGGCCTCTTCGCGACCCGCGACACGCATGCGGTGGAGGTCGCCGTGCTGCAGCCGGCCGATCCGTTTCTCGATATGGCCGGCGAGGATTTGCGCCGCCGCATTTTCCTGACCGAAAGCGAGACCGGGCAGACGCTCTGCCTGCGGCCGGAATTCACCATTCCCGTCTGCCTCGATCATATCGCCAGCCAGGCCGGTACGCCGCGTCGCTACTCCTATCTGGGCGAAGTGTTCCGCCAGCGCCGCGAAGGCGGCAACGAGTTCTTCCAGGCCGGCATCGAGGATCTCGGCGACCGCGACACGGCCGCTGCCGATGCCCGTTCGGTGGCCGACGCGCATGCACTGCTGTCGCTGGCGCTGCCGGGCCAGCCGCTCTCGATCACGCTCGGCGACCAGGCCATCTTCGAGGCGGTGCTGGCGGCTCTCGGCCTGCCGCGCGGCTGGCGCATGCGGCTCGCCCGCGCCTTCGGCTCGGCGACGATGCTGGAGGCAGCCCTTGCCGATCTCGCCAATCCGCCGCGCAACAGCCAGCTCTCCGGCCCGGTCGCGGCACTCGTGCTCGACGGCGATCTGGACGGTCTCTCCGCGCATATAGCCGGCGGCATGGAACAGGCCGGCCTGTCGGCTTCGGCCGGACGCGCGCCGGCCGATATCGCGCGGCGGCTGATCGAAAAGGCCGAGCTGCGCAGCGTGCGGCTGTCCAACGAAGCCTTCGCGGCGCTGAAGACCTTTCTGGCGATCGACGTGCCGCTCGACGGCGCGGCCCAGGCGCTCGAGAGTTTTGCCGGTGCCGCCGGGCTATCGCTCGGGGCCGCGCTGGAAAAATTCGCGGCGCGCGCCAAGGCCGTCGAGGCGAACGGCCTGCCGGCGCAAAAGATCCGCTATGACGCCGCCTTCGGCCGCCCGCTCGATTATTACACCGGCCTCGTCTTCGAGATCGCGGCGCAAGATGGTGAAAGGCCGCTGGCCGGCGGCGGCCGCTACGACCGGCTGCTGACGCTGCTCGGCGCCAAGACGCCGATCCCCGGCGTCGGCTTCTCGGTCTGGCTCGACCGCATCGAGGCATTGCGGGAGCACGCGCCATGATCACGCTGGCGATCCCGTCCAAGGGCCGGTTGAAGGAGCAGGCGCTGGAGGTGCTGGCGAAAGCCGGCCTCGCCATCAGCCTGCCCGGTGACGAGCGCAAATATCACGCCCGCGTCGAAGGCATGGACAATGTCGAGGTCGTTTTCCTGTCCGCCTCCGAAATATCGGGCGAGATCGGGCAAGGTGCCGTCGATCTCGGCATCACCGGCGAGGACCTCGTGCGCGAGAACCTCGCCGACTGGGAGGCGCGCGCCGAAATCGTCGCCCGTCTCGGCTTCGGCCATGCCGATGTCGTGGTGGCCGTGCCCGACATCTGGCTCGACGTCGAGACCATGGCCGACCTCGATGATGTCGCCGCCGATTTCCGCCAGCGTCACGGAAGGCGGCTCAGGATCGCCACCAAATACTGGCGGCTGACCCAGCAATTCTTCTCGCAGAAGCACGGTATCCAGGTCTATCGCATCGTCGAGAGCCTGGGCGCCACCGAGGGCGCGCCGGCGGCCGGCCTTGCCGATGTCATCGTCGACATCACCACCACCGGCTCGACGCTGCGCGCCAACCATCTCAAGGTGCTGGTCGACGGCGTCGTGCTGCGGTCGAAGGCGTGTCTTGTCGCATCGCGAAAGACGCGTTCCACGGCCGACGAGACGATGCTGCGCGACATAGCGGCCAGCATGGCCTCGGTGAAGGGATAGCTGGCGGCGGACAAATTTTGTTCTTGCTTTGTGCCGGCCACTATGCTACAAATACCGCTATGGTGATGATTTGCGCCCCCCGCCCTTCGAGGCGGGGTTTTTCGTTCTGCGCCATTCTCACGACCCTGCCATTCTTATGACCGTGGAAGGCGGCGCGGTCCGCCTTCGAAGCTTGGCCCTACCTTCGGCGGGATTTCCACCGTCCCGGCAGGCTGATAGGCTCGGATGTTCTGGGAGGAGAGAGCGATGCCGGTCAATCTCGACGAGCTGAAGAACGCCACCAGTTTGCGCGGACGCGGGGCGCGCGCCGGCAGCGTCTTTGTCGCGCCCGTCGACGGCAAGGCGCACGTCTCGGGCGAGCGTGGCGTGCCGCTGCTCAACAAGACCATTCCCGCACTGTTCTCCGACACGGCCGGCAAATACGGCACGCTCGATGCCGCCGTCTTCGTCGGCCAGGACAAGCGCTTCACCTGGAGCGAGCTGTCCGACACGGTGGATGCGCTGGCCGCCGGTTTCCTGGCGCTGGGCCTCGAAAAGGGAGATCGCGTCGGCATCTGGTCGCCCAACCGCTGGGAATGGCTGGTGACGCAATTCGCCACCGCCCGCATCGGCCTGATCCTGGTCAACATCAACCCGGCCTACCGGCTCACCGAGCTGGACTATGCGCTGAACAAGGTCGGCTGCAAGGCTCTGGTCACCGCGGCCAGCTTCAAGACCTCGGATTATCTCGGCATGATCGAGACGCTGGCGCCGGAGATCGCGACGGCCACGCCCGGCAAGCTCAGGGCACAGAAACTGCCGGCGCTCCGGATCGTCATCCGCATGGGCGAGGAGAACTCGCCCGGCATGTTCAATTTCGCCGATGTGCTGGCGATGGCGGGGCGCGACGAGCATGACAGCCTCGACCGCATCTCCGAAGGGCTGAAGCCGGAGGACGCCATCAACATCCAGTTCACCAGCGGAACCACGGGCGCGCCCAAGGGCGCGACGCTGACCCACAACAACATCCTCAACAACGGCAATTTCGTCACCTCGGCCATCAGGTTGACGGTCGACGACCGGCTTTGCATTCCCGTGCCGCTCTACCATTGTTTCGGCATGTCGATGGGTACGATGGGCTGCGTCACCAAGGGCGCGACCATGGTCTTTCCCGGCGAGGGCTTCGATGCCGGCGCGACACTGAACGCCGTGGCGCAGGAACGCTGCACCGGCCTCTACGGCGTGCCGACCATGTTCGTCGGCCTGCTCGACCATCCCGATTTCGCCGCCTTCGACCTGTCCAGCCTGCGCACCGGCATCATGGCCGGCTCGCCATGCCCGATCGAGGTGATGAAGAAGGTGGTGTCGCTGATGCATATGTCCGAAGTGACCATCGCCTACGGCATGACCGAGACCAGCCCGGTCTCCTTCCAGAGCAGCGTCGACGACCCCTTGGAAAAACGCGTCTCGACTGTCGGGCGCGTTCATCCCCATGTCGAGGTCAAGGCCGTCGATGCCGATGGCGCAACCGTTGCCGTCGGTGCGCCGGGCGAACTCTGCACACGCGGCTATTCCGTGATGAAGGGCTATTGGGACGACGAGGACAAGACCCGCGAGGCGATCGATGCGGACGGCTGGATGCATACGGGCGACCTCGCCACGATCGATGCCGAGGGCTATTGCAACATCGTCGGCCGGGTTAAGGACATGGTCATCCGCGGCGGGGAGAACGTCTATCCGCGCGAGGTCGAGGAGTTCCTCTATCGACACCCCAAGGTGAGGGAGGTGCAGGTGTTCGGCGTTCCCGACGCCAAATATGGCGAGGAGCTCTGCGCCTGGATTGTGCTTAAGCCCGGCCAGATCGCCACCGAACAGGAGATCAAGGCCTTCTGCGCCGGCCAGATCGCCCACTACAAGGTCCCGCGCCACATCCGCTTCCGCACGGAATTGCCGATGACGGTGACCGGCAAGCCGCAGAAATTCCTGATGCGCCAGGCGATGGTCGAGGAACTGGGGCTGGTGACGCAGAAGACTGCGTGAGGCGAGCGCGGGGCAGGAAGGTGCGGTTGCCGAGACGAGTGTGAATGTCGCATTTCGGGGCCGAAAGCGGACTGGCAGGTTATAGGCAATACGCCTGCCAAAGTGGACAATCGCTGGGGTGGTTGAATAGCCGATTGCTGCTGCGCCGCGCCGATTTGATCGACCCATATAGCGTGCGAACGGCCGTCCCTCAGCCGGCTTGCAGTCGCCTAGCCGTCTTCCGCGAAGTGGGTGCGAATTTCCGAGCGCGCGAGCCGCTCTGGAAGTTTGCGATCGGTGGTGGAACCAATTTCTCGGACTTACGTTGCAAATAGCTATTTGCGGCTCTGCCGCGATATCGGGAACTGAGCAGTGGGACTGTCTTGGCAACAAGGTCCTCTCTCGACGGGAGCCATCGGTCGGTTTCTCGTCCCCGAAGCGTTGCCCAAAAGAATGTTATATGTGGAACGGCTGCGCCGGCGCATGCGCGTATTGTTTGGCGGGGTTTGGGTTGCCGAAAGCGAGGACGTTCTCCTACTGTTTGAACCCGCCCGCTACCCGGTAGCTTATTTTCCGGAGTCCGACATTTCAGCACATGTGTTGGAGCGGACAGAGCAGATCACCCAACATCCTGATCTTGGGTCTACTTCATGGTACACTGTCCGGGTAGGCGAGCAACACGTGGCCGCCAGAGGAGCGTGGCAACACACGAACCTCCCTGCCCATGCAACAGAACTCCAGGGACGATTGGCGTTCGCATGGCGCGCCATGGATGCCTTCTATGAAGAAGACGAACGAATCCTGGGTCATGCTGCCGACCCATACCATCGCATAGATATTCGACAGAGTTCTCGTCACCTCGTGGTCCGCTACAACGACCGCGTCGTTGCGGATACCAGGCATCCATTGGGCCTGTACGAATCCGGGTTCGCTCCACGCTGGTATGTCCCTCGTGATGACATCCACGAGTCCTCCCTCACAGCGGTAAAGCTTCAGACGTTCTGTCCCTACAAAGGGCTCTGCAGCTATTATTCTATTGGCGACGCTCGTCAGGCGGCATGGTCCTACACCGACGCCTATCCCGAAGTCCGCCGCATTGCCAACCTTGTGTCGTTTGAGCCGGACATAGTTTCGGTCTTCCTCGACGACGTTCAGCTTCATCTCGAGCCTGGCCAGACGGTCGTCCCTCACGGTCCTGATCGAAATCTCGATGTGGCCGAGTTGGAGCGGGCACCTGGTGGAGGCCCCGAAATGATTGCCGGGGGCTAGCTACCGGTCGCGATTAAACGGAGCGGAGCATGGCGCGACTATTGTCCGTGAACGTGGGGCTTCCGCGCAACATCTCTTGGAATGACCGCACAGTATACACCGGCATTTTCAAAAACCCGGTAGCCGGACGTTGTCGCGTTGGCCGATTGAATTTGGACGGCGACGGTCAGGGCGACCTCGCTGGGCACGGGGGCGAGCAGCGGGCCGTCTTCGTCTATCAAATCGCATCATATCGCTACTGGCAGAAGCACCTGAACAGAACCGACTTCGTCTATGGTCAGTTCGGCGAAAACTTCACGGTCGAGGGCTTGCCAGACGATGCAGTTTGCATCGGAGATCGATTTCGTATTGGAGGCGCGCTTTTCGAGGTCACTCAACCTCGCGTCACATGCTACCGGGTTGGCATCCGCATGGACGAGCCCCGAATGCCGGCATTGCTGACTTCCAGCGGCCGGCCAGGATTCTACTTCCGAGTTCTGCAAGAAGGCGAGGTAGGAGCGGGCGACGAAATCCTCAAGGTGGGCGAAGCGAATGAACGGGTAACCGTCGCTGAGCTGAATGCACTGCTTTATTCACCGGAACATCCCCGCGTCGAATTGGAGCGCGCGGCGCGGATCAAAGCGCTTTCGCCAGGATGGCGGGGTTCTTTTGAGGCTTTGCTGCGCAGCCAATCGACCGGCGTAGAGAGCGGCAATGCCGGGCTCGCTCCGCCAGCCGCGTTACACCCTGCTGCTCCCGGATTTCAGCCGCTCGCGGTGGCTGATCTAGAGCAGGAGTCCGTGGACGTCGTCTCTCTGTCGATGCGGCATCCCGATGGAAAGCCGCTCCCGCCCGCTCTACCTGGTCAATATATCGTGCTGCGCCTTCGCCCGACCCGTTCCAGTGCTGCGCTATTTCGCAGCTACTCGCTCTCGGGCCCACTCTCGGAAGAGCGCTACAGAATCAGCGTCAAGATCGAACCGCACGGGACGGCCGGCCTTTTTCTGCGGGATCATGTGCGGATAGGCGATCTTGTCGACGTAAGCTCGCCGCGCGGAAGCTTTATATTGCAGCCTGGGCAGAGCCCCGTGGTACTGCTCAGCGCAGGCATCGGCGCGACACCTCTTCTGGCAATACTATACGCGCTGGCGGCAGCCCGGGACACGCGGCAGGTCCTCTGGCTATACGCGGCTCGCGACAGACGGCACCATCCTTTTGCAGCCGAAGTCCGCCGTCTGATGGCCAGTCTCCCCCATGGTCGCAGTTATGTCTGCTATAGCAGGCCAGACCCGGTCGACAGACTCGGCGTCGATTTTGATGCAACCGGCCACCTATCACCATTGGTCTTCAATAGTGTCAGTATCCCGCAGGACGCGGACGTCTATCTCTGCGGACCTGTCGACTTCATGGCAGACATGAAAGAGGCGCTAGCCGCATCGGGCGTCGCCCCGGATCGCGTTCGTATCGAGATCTTCAACGGGAGCGAGCCGCTGAACCCCGGTGTTGTTGCCAGCGAGCGGCGCGCGCCACATCTGCCGGAAGGCGACACCGATGCCGGTCCGCTGGTCTCCTTCGCTCGAAGTGGTGTAGCCGCCCATTGGAACCCTTCAGTGTACCGGAGCATTCTGGAGCTGGCAGAGGCCTGTGACGTTCCCTCCCGGTGGTCATGCCGAACCGGTGTTTGTCACAACTGCGAAAGTGGGTTGATATCAGGCGCGATCGCCTATGAGCCTGAACCGCTTGAAAGGCCGGCCGACGGCAACCTTCTCATTTGCTGCTCGCAACCGACCCGTGATCTAGTCATCGATTTGTAAGCTAATCGAAGGGGACGGACTATGAAGTCTGGCACAGCCGCGTTCGGAATATTATCGCTTGAGGTTGTCACACTGCCGATAAGCGATATCGATCGTGCGCTCCGGTTTTATGTGGACCGGGTCGGCTTTGCGCTCGATGTCGACTATGCGCCGAACACCACCTTCCGTGTGGTCCAGCTCACGCCGCCTGGCTCCCACTGCTCAATACAATTCGGCAAAGGCGTTACGGACGCGCCCGCAGGGTCGCTTCGCAACATCTATCTTGTCGTTACGGATATTGAGACTGCGCGAAGCCGGTTGCTCGAACGCGGAGTCGCAGTCAGCGAACTCAAGCACAAGGCTCCGATCGACGGCTGGGGTGGGGCGTTCGCCCCAGGTTTCGACCCCAACCACCGAGACTATGCCAGCTTCGCGGGCTTCTCGGATCCAGATGGCAACACTTGGGTGCTGCAGGAACGGGGACACCCTGATGTGTGATGCGCGAGCAGCGCTGTGAAATCGCAAAAACGCTGCGGAGTTAGGCCTACTTTTGTCAGTTTCGCCGCGTTTCAGCCATTGGCGGTTCGGGATTCAAATAGCCGAGCAGACAGCAGATGCAGAGACCCAAGCCCACAAGGGGGTACTTCAGCGCAATCATTGCAGCCACGCCGAAGAGGGCCAAGGTCGTAAAGGATCGGACGCGCATGAGCCTGCGTACTTTGGGCGAAATCTTGACGCTGCTTCGCCGATCGAGCAACTCCCAGATCAGCCCGATGTAGGTTGCATTCACCAGAGAGAAGGCGGATGCGTAAAAGGCTACGGGCTGCGGCTCGAGTTCGCTCACCGCCATCCAAGCAGTGGATAGCGGAGCAGTGAGATCGAAAACAAATGCGCGAAATTGAACCACATGAAGTGCGGTGTCGTCTCGCGAGCGTAGCGCATGAGGTAGTGGTGATTGGCCCAGACGATGGCGATGAAGATGTAACTCACAGCGTAACTCAGCCACGTCGGCCACAGGGATAGCAACGCAACGAAAGTCGGCTGACCGGGTGGTCTCAACTCCAGCACCAGCACGGTGATGAGAACGGCGAATACGCCATCAGAGAACATGCTCAGTCGTTTCTAGAGTCGCAGGGCAAGATATTTGCGTCAATTGGCTGTCGACTTACCTATCTCGGCTCGGAGTTCCGGCATTCAGGGTCTTGCGAGATAGCGTCTTCCCGTGCCACTCAAACCAAGCGCCAATCGGGAAGGCAATGAAGATCGATGATCCGCTCGGATCCGGCTCACATCTCTGCCGCCATGAACGCAGACGAAAACGACCACTTTCGGGAACGTTTGAAAGTTTGCTGAATGGCGGGAAAGAGGCGCATAGCAGCCGTCCAACAAACGCGCATTCGCCTTGCGCCGACCTCAAGCTTGAAGGGCACCGCCTCAGCCCCCCACTCCTTCACCGCCCCCTCATAGAGGGGGCTCGACGAAGAATGATAGAGCACCGGCAGCGGATCGATCAGCGCGCCTGCCATTCATAGACGTTCGGGCGCTCGGTAAGCGCGCCAACCGGCACGTCTTGTTTTCGCCTGCCACATCCGCTTCCGAGGCGCTCGCTCCGCGCACTTCCCGCGCCGCGTCTAACGCGGGAAGTCTCCGTCTCTCCCGGACTTACGCCTTGGCGGCGTTCTGTGCAGCCTCGAACACATCGCGTGCGGACGTCGTACCGGCTACGTGCTCCGTACTCGCGACGCCGAGGTCCATCCATCCCGCGTTGACGGCCTCGAACATTTCTTGGGCAGGTCCGGAGTGGCCTTTCGGGATGCCGAATTGCTCGAAGGCTTCCGCCCACCCTGCACGCGGGATTGCAAAGGCTTTCACGTCGCGATTGAGGACCTCACCCAGCTGCCCCGCGACGTCATCGGCGGTGACCATCGAACCAACCTCGATGACGCGCTGGCCCGACCACGCCGGCCCGGTCAAAAGGGTTGCGACCTCCGCGCCTATGTCGTTTGTCGCGACCATGGTCGATTTCCGGTTTGTCGGATTGTAGTAGACCGGTAGCGTTCCGCCTTCGGCGACCTGCAAGCCGTAGAGGAAGTTTTCGAAGAACCCGCCGGCGCGCACAAATGCGATTGGCGATTTCAGGTCGCGAAGACCTTGCTCCAGAAGCGACAGGGCCGTGATCACCCCGTGCCCGCTGGTTCGGTTCGCGCCCATCGACGAAAGCGCAACCACTCGCGGCGGCGCTGCCTTGGTGAGCGCCTCGACATAGTTTGCAATCATGCCCTTTGCTTCTTTGTAATCGGGCGAGGGCGCCCAGACAGGGGGCAACATGACGAACGCGCCTTCGACGCCTCCGAGCGCTTGCTCGATGGCTGCCGGATCATTCCAATCGCCCTCCACCAGCTCCACGCCCTTGTTCGCCCAGTTGGCAGCCTTCTCGCGATTGCGGACGAGCGCGCGTACATCCTTGCGGTGCGCCAACAGATGTTCTGCCGTTGCGCCGCCAACTTTTCCCGTGATTCCCATGACTAGAAACATGTGTTTTCTCCTGATGTCGGGGGACAGGGCACTGCCCCGGTTGGTTCAATGGATGAGTGGTAGAATGGCCCGGACTCGGGGATCGCGCAGATAGAGGCCGCCCCACGCCAGCGCGCCCAGAAGCAGGGAAATGATCTCCGGCGGCGATCCCAACTCACCAATGCGGACGTGGGCGCAGATGGCGCCGCCCAAAAAGCCCGTTACCAGGATCGCGCCGAGGACGGCGGTGGCCGGAATGGCGTAGAGGATGGCGCAGGCGAGTATGATCGGGCCCATGACACGGGTCAGGTCCATCGCGAACCCGGTTTCCTGCAACATGCCCGCGATCTGTGCCGGCGCGAAAAGCTGAATGGTGCCGTCTGCCACCAGAGCGATAACGACAAACGCGCTCATGATCCGGCCGGCCCACAGGGCGCGATGCAAGGTCACGGTTTCGGCTGCCTGACGCGGGTTCATGGTTTCGGACACTTGTCGTTCTCCGATGGGGAGATCCCATATCCGAAACTTACTGTGCCTCCTGAGTGTGATAAACACCGAGAAAATGAACCAACTGTTCTCTTTATAAAAAACAATAGAGGTACGAAAATGCAGAATCTCGAGCACGTCCTCATTTTCATAACGGTAGCGGAAATGGGCAGCTTCACCCGCGCGGCCGATAGCCTGGGCATCCAGAAGGGGAGGGCCTCGACGGCGGTCCGGAAGCTGGAAGAAGACGTCGGTGCCAGGCTCCTGCACCGCACCACGCGCAGCGTGCGCCTGACGGAGGACGGGCGCGCGTTTCATGCCCGTGCCCGCGATCTGCTGGCTGAAGTCGATGATCTGCACTCGATGTTCGCCGGCGATCGCGTGGCGCTTCGCGGGCGCTTACGGGTCGATCTTCCGACCGAAGTGGCGCGCACGACGATCGTGCCGGCCTTGCCGGAGTTCATGGCGGCTCACCCCGAGTTGGAGCTGGAGGTGTCGAGTACCGACCGGCAAGTCGATCTGGTTCAAGAGGGGTTTGACTGCGTCTTGCGACTTGGTCCCATCGGAGACGAGACGCTGATTGCCCGCCCGCTGGGCCTGTTGCGCATGGTCAACGCCGCCAGTCCCGCTTATCTGGCGCGCTATGGCGTCCCTCGGTCGCTGGACGACCTCCAGCGCCAGGAACATCGGACAATTCATTTTTCGACGATGCTGGGCGCGAGACCGCATGGATGGGAATATCCGGACGGCGACGGCTACTCGACGCGTCAGTTGCCAGGCGCGCTACACGTCAACAGCGCGCAGACCTACGACGCTGCCGCCGTCGCCGGCCTTGGCCTGATTCAAGCGCCGCTTCTGGGGATTGGCCAATACTTGAAGAGTGGAGCGCTGGTGGAGATCATGCCCGATTTGCGTCGCCGGGCGATCCCCGTGTCCTTCGTCGTAGCACATCGCAGCAATCTGTCGCGCCGCGTCCGCGCATTCATGAAATGGATCGAAGATGTACTGGCGCCGTATCTCGAATAGCGGGACGAACATCTTCGTCCCGCCTCGAAATCAACATTCTGGGTATGTCTGCCGGTCGGCGGCCCGGCGGGCCAACAGAATGCGACACCGAAACCGGCGGGGCCGACATGAGATATCGCTGCTCGCAACCTATCCGGGGCCGCCCGTCTGGACGAAATCGGGGAGAGAGGAACCGTCCCTCTCTCCCCCAAGACCTCACGGGCGAACGCGGATGACCGTTTTCCCCGCGCGTCGCTCGGTCGAGTTGAAGGCGGCGATCGCCTCGTCGAGAGGAGCGACTTTGCCGATGTTCGTCCGCAGCCGTCCGTTCCGCACCCGCTGGACGATCTCGCTCAGCTGGGCACGATCGGCTTCGACGACGAAGTCGACCGCCAGGCCATCCACGGGCCTCGCCTCGGCCGGGCCGACGACAGTCACCATCGTGCCTCCGGCTCGGATCAGCGCCGCGGACCGCTTCTGGATGTCGCCGCCGATGACATCGAACACCAGATCGACGCCGCGCACGTCTTCGAGGGCGTCGTTCTCGAGGTCGACGAATTCGTTTGCGCCGAAGTCGAGCGCCTTCTGGCGGTCGGCAGAGCGTCCGGTGCCAATGACGTAGGCGCCGGCCTCTCGTGCGAGCTGCGTCACCATCGACCCGACGGCGCCGGCCGCGCCATGCGCAAGGACGCTCTGCCCCGCCTGAAGACGGCCGTGCTGAAACAGTCCCTGCCACGCGGTCAGGCCCGAGATCGGCAGGCTAGCGCCCACCGTGAAGTCGACATCGCCCGGCAATGGCGCGAGGTTGCGGGCCTCGATAGCGATATACTCCGCCAGGGTGCCGTCGCGATACCAGTCGGCGAGGCCGAACACCCGCTGGCCCACCGACAGTCCCGTCGTACCGTAGCCCAGGGCGGTGACCACCCCGGCCAGCTCGTGCCCGGGGATCGATGGCGTCCGGTCGCCGTCGACGCGATCGGTCCAGGTCGAGGGCCACGTCAGCTCGGTCGGGACGAACCCCGACGCATGGATCTCGACGACGACATCGTTTATCGCCGCCTGCGGCTCGGGCCGCTGCACCACCTTCATCCCGGCCGTTCCTGCAGCCTGGTCCGTCACTACGATCGCTTTCATGGGAATTGTCTCCTCAGACATTTGTTGGTTCGGGGTAATTTACGGGCGTGGAAGGTCTTCGATCTCTCACGCAATCAGCCATTGGCGCGGCGCCTTCCACGAGAGCGGC
Source organism: Mesorhizobium sp. BR1-1-6 (assembly GCF_020165355.1). Lineage (NCBI taxonomy): Bacteria > Pseudomonadati > Pseudomonadota > Alphaproteobacteria > Hyphomicrobiales > Phyllobacteriaceae > Mesorhizobium > Mesorhizobium sp. BR1-1-6. Next base: position 79,546 of record NZ_JAIUHZ010000008.1, read on the forward strand.
AGTTCTTGCCATCCTTGTCTCCGTAAGATCTGGAGTTGCTGGGGATTATGCAAAGTCCAGGACATCGGCCACCGGCATGCGCGGCTTCTGCGGCCAGTTGCCGGCTCGCTCCGGGCCGACGGTCAGCAGCATCACCGGCACTTCGTCTTCGGCCAGGCCGAACTCGCGGTGCACGGCCTCGGCGTCGAAACCGATCATCGGCGTCGAACCCAGGCCCAGCGACCGGGCCGTGTAGATGATCGCCGCGGTGCCAAAGGTCGCGGAACGTACCGCCTCGTCGCGCTGGCGCCGCGGCTGATCGTCATACAAACCGCGAGCGGGGATCTCCCATTCCGGCACCAGGTGCGCCGGCATGATGCCGGCCTCCACCACGGGCGCCAGGCGGGCTGGGACGGTGCTGGCATCGGCCAGCCTGCCGATGATGATGAAGGTCACGGCCGCATCGGTGATCGCCGGCTGATTCCAGGCGATCGGGCGCAGCCGTGCCTTGGCTTCCGGCGAGCGTACGGCGATGAAGCGCCAGTTCTGCAGGTGGAAGGAGGTTGGCGCGGACGTGCCGATACGCACCAGGTCGCGGATTTGGTCGTCGCTCAGGGTGGCAGCGGGATCGTAGTACTTGGCGGCGCTGCGGCTTAGGATCGTTTCGATGACGGCATTCGTCGCGAAAGCGTTTTCGCTCTTCCCGGTTTGCGCGAAGATCTGGGCGGCTACGCGGGTTGCGGGTCCCGTGGTGGCGAGGCAGTTCATTGGATGGCTCCCTTATCAAGTGATTGCGGAGCCTAATCTACGGGGAAGAGTGATTATTTCGAGGCTGAATTAGCTCAATGTGATGCGCGAAAGGATCAAATTGCGCTTTCTCGATTCCGGACCGCGCGTCTTACTCGCCCTTGTGCGCCCGTCGCCGCCACTCCCCCGGCGTCATCCCCGTCCTTTCGGCGAAAACACGCCGGAACGCCGAAACGGATTGATACCCGACGGTCTCGGCCACGGCCTCGGTGCTGATCGCCGGCTTCTTCAACTCGTTGGCGGCCAGGCTCATGCGGAGATCGGTCAACAAATCGAGCGCGGAGCGACCCAGCTTGTCCTGGAACTGGCGCATGAACGTAGCGCGCGACATCCCGCACAATTCGGCCAGATCGGGCAGTTTCCAGGGCCGTGCCGCATCGGCGAACATCGCGGAAATGGCTGGAGCAAGCCGGGGATTGCCGGCCAGGGCCAACAAGCCTTCGGGGGCTTTCCCGGATTGGCTCGCCGCGCGCAGTACCAGTGTGAACAGGGCCGAAGAAAGCGCGTTGAGAATGGCGCGTCCTCCGGCTCTGTCTCCGGCGGACTCCATTCGCATCAGCGTCACCAGGCCGGCCAGTTGGCTGGAGGCGGAGCCGATGCCGTTTTCTTCATCGCCGTCCTTGGACCGCGCCACCAGATCCGCAGGCAGGTAGTTGCGGACCAGCCGATCATGGGGTGGTGCGATAAAAAATCGCCCACACAGCAGATCCAGTTGCTCGCCCTGGCCATCATTCTCGCTCAGCATCCATCCGGCAGCCCCCCGCCGTTGCTGGGTAGGGATTGGTATTTGCCCGCTGCCGTCGTGCAGCACATGCGCCGCGCCGTGAGGCAGCAGCACAATATCTCCACTCACCAGCTCCCTTGCTGCTCTCGTGTCCGGATCCTCCAAAATGGCCCGGCCCCTGACGATGACATGGTAGGGAATTTCGTTTGCGGCAGCCTTGCTCCAGGCAATGCGCCACGGCGCACCGTAGGCGCAGCGGACCTCGAGCTGGCCGGTAACGGTGATGATTTGCAAGAGATGGCTGAGCCAGTCCACTTCAGACATTGGACCTCGAAAACCGGAGATGGTGAAACATCTTATCGCAATTGTGCACTGGTTCTATCTGTCGCTCACATTTCCAAACCCGGCTACGCTCGCGCCTGGATCGCGAGCGAGCCACCGAGCGCCGCACGATCGGAACAGGGGCCTGTATCAGGCGCCGCGGCCAAGTGCAGTTTCTTTCGCCTTTCAAAACGGATGCACGACCCAACCGCGCAGGCTATATTGTCGCATCGGGCCGACGTCATCGAAGGGGAGGGCATGACATGCAGGCAATGCCGATAGCGCACCACGTCGCGCAACCCAAGGTCGTGCCCTCCGTGACCGGCTATCCGGCCGCCGTCCTGTGCTGGCTGCTTTCGGCTGGCGTCTATATCGCGGCCAAATGGGTGGCGCCTGAAATGCCGCCCTGGGGCCTCTGCTTCTGGCGGCTGACGCTTGCCTGCGCCATCCTGCTGCCGATCGTGCACCGTCATCACGACGCGATGATCGGACTGTTGCGAACGCGCGTCGTGGAGGTCGTCGCGGTGGGGGCGATCGGCCTCAGCCTGTGCCAAGGTATGATCTACCATGGCCTCAACGACACCGACGCCACCACGGCCGGCATCATCATGGCGCTGTCGCCTGTCATGACGATGGTGCTCGCCCGTTTCGTGCTTGGCGAGCCGCTCGGGCTGTGGAAGTCGCTAGGCGCGCTGGTTGCGCTCGCCGGGATGATTTTCATCGTTGCCCACGGCAACCTGACGGCGCTGCTGCAACTCAAGTTCAACGCCGGCGAGCTGTGGATCGTCGGCAGCGCGTTCTGCTGGGGCCTGTACACCGTGCTTTTGCGTCGTGCCAAATTCGGCATCGAACTCCTGCCGATGGTCGTGCTGCTGCTCGGCGCTGGTGCGCTGGTCGCCTTGCCGTTCCATGTGTGGGAATTGTTCAACGACGAACGCTCCGCCATGGACGTCCACAGCATTCTCGCGCTCGCCTATCTGGCAGGTCCGGGCGGCGCCTTGATGTACTATCTCTACAACAAAAGCGTGGAAACGCTCGGCGCGAGCCGAGCGAGCATGCTGCTCTACCTGCAGACGGTGTTCGTCGCTGTGTTAGCCTATCTGCTGCTCGGCGAGGGCTTGCACGATTACGATCTGGTCGGCGCGGCCTTCATCGTCACCGGCATCGTACTCGCCACCGTGGTCAAACCCAGGCCAGCTCAACCACGCGTGGCGTAGATAAATCGAAGGTCAGGACGGTTCACTGTCGAAACAGGCGCGCAGCAAATGCAACCCTTCTTCGATGCGGGGCGTCGGAATGGCGCCATACCCCAGCATGATGCCGGCTCGCGGTATGGCGTTCACGGCGAACCGTGACAGGATCTGGACGGCGACGCTCCGATCGGCTGCGCGGCGCGCGACCTCGGCGATCTGGTCCGCCGACATTTTCCGGGCAAGAGCGGTGAGATGGAGCCCCGTTGTCGATGGGATGAGTTCGAGATGATCGGCAAAATCATTGGCGATGGCGTTCGCGATGATCTGGTGCCGTTCCCGGTAGATTGCGTTCACCCGACGGATGTGACGCGCAAAGGCGCCCTCATCGATGAAGCGCGCGAGCGCTGCTTGCGCCGGGGTCGATGAATGCCAGTCGCTGACGAATTTCGCTTTGTGCACGGCCGCTCGCAGCGATGGCGGCGTCAATATGAAGCCCAGCCGAAGCGTCGGCAGCATTGTCTTCGAGAAGGAGCCGACGTAGATGACCCGGCCTTTTGCGTCGAGCGTCTGCAACGGCTCGAGGGGACGGCCCCCGAAACGGAACTCGCTGTCGTAGTCGTCTTCGATGATGGCCGCGTTATTTCGCTCGGCCCAGGCCAGCAGCGCCTGCCGGCGCGGCAGCGTCATCGTCACCGAAAGCGGAAATTGATGAGACGGCGTGACATACACGGCTCGGACTCCGCGCGGTAGCGCATCAACGACCAGGCCCTGGCAATCCACCGGTACACCGACCACACGAATACCCAAGGCCTTGAACAAATGCCTCGGAGGACCGTAGCCCGGATCTTCAATGGCAATTGCATCGCCCGGTGCCAGCAGGACGCGGGCCAGGACATCCAGTGCCTGCTGCGTACCGTTTGTGACAATGATGTCGTCCGCAGCCGCCCCGATCCCTCGGGAGATGCCTATGTGCCTGGCGATTGCGACCCTGAGATCGTGATGTCCGGCGGGATGCTCGTAAGTGCCGGCGGTCGCTTCGCCCGAACGCAGCGCCCAAACCACCGACCGCCGCCACGCCCCGTGCGGAAACAGCGAAGCATCGCAAAACCCGGCGTGAAAGTCGAACCGAACCGGCTCGAATGCGGGTGGTGGGGCTATCGCCTCCCAGATCTGGCGTGGCTGGAGCACGCCGGTAGATCGGCGTCCGGTCTTTTCTCGCCCGGCCGGCACGACCAATTCGCTGATGAACGTCCCAGACCCCTGCCGGGATGTCACGAACCCTTCCGCGGCGAGCCGTTCATAAACCACGGTCACGGTGGCACGCGACACGGCAAGCGTCCGCGCCAGTTCGCGGCCAGGCGGCAGAGGGTCGCCGGGCCGCAGCCGTCGATCCAGAACGGCGCGCCGTATCTGACGATAAATCTCGCCGCTGAGATTCTTGCGCCCGACCAGGCTTATGTGAAAGGTGGTCATTGTTCAGCAACTGGAATTGGTCTGACGCAGGCACTGGAATTCAGCCTGCCACCAGTCCTCCTGCGTCCTGCCGGCTTAGCGGCAGCGCCTTGCAAGTGTCGTCATGCCAATTGGAATTGGACTGGCCAAGAATCCATGAATTGGCACTTCTATCGGTCCTCTAGCCTCCTTACCATTGCTTCGGCGGCAAGGGAAGAAGCGGATGGCTGGCTATGGGAGGCTGAAATGCCTCGAGCGGAGACTCGAATCCATCACCCGTCGAGCGTGCGACTACCTTGGTCTGTGCCGAAAACCACAGTCGCGGCCCTCAAGACTTGGCAATTATCCGTCTCAAGAGGTCGGGCAATCGCGGATTTGTCCCCCGAGCTGTTGAGGGACATTCGGGTCCATGCCATCGATCTGCCGGACCACGGGGCCGATCCTACGCCGGTCGCCAGGGCTGACCCTATTGCGCCCCATCGGCGCGGCCTTGCGAGCACAAGGCCGCCGCCGCGTGCTGGTGGACCATTCGATCGGCGGCATTTTCGAAACCCGCGCCGTCGAGATCACCGCGCGGCTCGGAAGCTGCGGACCAATCGTCAACATTTGGGGAGAGTGCCATGCCCAACCATCAGCGCTCTGCTACGCGCACGACAACGCTTGCCCACCAGCCCGGTTCGATCCCGGGCGAGACAGGGCTGCGCGCGGCCGACCGACCAATCGTCACCAAGCAAGAGCTTCCTTCCGCTGTCCCACTGATGGCGCTTTCGACCGGTTTCTGGGCCTTCAAGACTCTGGCCGCCGCGCACGAGTTGGACCTCTTCAGCCGCCTTGCGAGCGGCGCCGCCATCACGGTTGCCGGTTTGGCGGAAGCGCTCGGCCTGCATCAACGACCGGCCGAGATGCTGTTGACCGGCTGCGCTGCACTTGGGCTCCTGGAGAAAACGGACGGCCGCTATCGCAACACGCCCTTAAGCGAAACTTATCTCGTGAAGGGTAAGCCGTATTACTTCGGCGGCTTCGTGCAGATGGCCGACAAGCGACTCTATGCGGGCTGGGGAAGGCTTGCAGAGGCGCTGCGCACGAACCGGCCAACCACATGGGATCCGGCAGTGCAATCCTCGATGTTCGAGGGCGAGGATCCTACGATGCTGGCGCTTTTCTGGGAGGCGATGCGTTCGCTTTCCACGATGACCGCGCGCAAGCTCGGCGAAGCCGTGGATCTCAGTCATTTCCGCCGCCTCCTGGACATCGGCGGCGGATCGGGCGCGTACGACATCGAGCTTTGCAAACAATATGGGGCGCTGCGTGCGACCGTGTTCGACTTGCCGCATGTCGCCGCGATCGCCGCGGGAAAGATCGCCGAGGCCGGCTTGACCGACCGCATCGAGACCGCGGACGGCAATTTCTTCGAACAGCTTCCCGGGGATCACGACGTGCATCTCCTGTCGATGATCATGCACGATTGGGACGAGGCGAAGAACCGCGCCCTGCTGCGCCGATCCTTCGAGGCTTTGCCAAGCGGCGGCGCGGTCGTCATCAGCGAGCTTCTCGTCAATGATGAAAAGACCGGCCCGGCGCCGGCCGCGCTGATGAGCCTCAACATGCTGATCGAGACGGAAGGACGAAACTACACCCCGGCCGAGTATTCGGCGTGGCTCGAGGAAGCCGGATTCAGGCACGTCGAGACGGTCTGGTTCGATGCTCCCGCCGCGAACGGCGCCGTGATCGGCCGCAAACCGTAAGGCGCAACGTAGAGCGGATCAGGTGCGCCGCAATCGGCTGGCCGGGCTGCGTAACGGCAGCCCCCGACGGGAGCACGACAAAGGTCATAGGAGAAGCCAAGAACAACCAAGGGAGAAAACCATGTTTCCAGCGTCAGTTCGTCTCGCATTGCTCACGGCCTCGGTCGTCGCCCTTCCATCATACGTCGCCGTGGCCGACGACGCGCAGGTCGCGCGTGGCGAGTACCTGGTCACGATCGCCGGCTGCAACGACTGCCACACGCCCGGCTACTTCTTCGGCAAACCCGATATGTCGCGCTTTCTTGGCGGCTCGGATGTGGGCTTTGAGATACCTGGCGTCGGTGTCTTTCCCGGTCGAAACATCACGCCCGACAGGGAGACCGGCATCGGCAGCTGGACCCCGGAGCAGATCGTCGCTGCGATCCAGACTGGCCAGCGGCCGGACGGCCGCACCCTGGCGCCGATTATGCCCTGGCCTGCTTTTGCGCATCTCACAGCGGACGATGCCATGGCCATCGCGGCGTTCCTGCAAAGCGTGAAGCCGGTAAGCAACAAGGTCCCGGGCCCGTTCAAGCCTGGCGACACGGTGTCGACATCCATGATGCGGATCATCCCGCCGGGCGGAACCGCTGCCGCTGCACCGAAATAGGCCGAAAACCGGCCTTCCACCGGACGTCGTGTTCGACGCCGCCCGGCGTCGTCCCGGAGCATGGCCAAAATGGCATCCGCGCCGGCCTCGCCATTCGCGGCCAGTCCCCACAACCATTTGCACACGCGGAACTGACGGCGGCAGATGCCGCATCCGCGCATCAACTGCTTCGTGCAAGCGCGCCGATGCTGTCGAGCAGCGGCTGTTGGTCGCCGACCCAAAACCAGTGGTCGTCACCGGCGATCTCGATGAACCGCGCGCCCGGGATCCCGGCGGCCAGGAGCCGCCCTGCCTCGACGCGCACGGCGCGGTCGCCGGACCGGTGCAGGACCACCGTCGGGGCCGAGACTTTTGCGAGCAGGGAACGGACATCGGTATCACGCAGCGCTTCGAGCAGACCCGCGACCGCGCCGGGGCTGGAGGCTGCCCTGAGCAATCCCGCCCACCAGGTCTCCGCCTGGCGGTCTCCGGAGAGGCTGGGGGCGAAGGTCTCGATTTCCGCCGGGCCGCCCCAGCCGGCGATCAGCCGCTGCTTCCACAGATCGTATTGCGCGGCGGTCAAGGCGAAGGGATAGTCCGACGCGCGGCTGCCTTTCGCGAGCGAGCCCCACAGGACAAGGCCGATGAGCCGATCCGGATGATCGATGGCGAAACGGACACAACCCGGCCCGCCTTCCGAGGCGCCGATGAGCAAGGCCCGGCTGCTGCCGGCCGCGTTCATGACTGCCAGAATATCCTGCGCTGTCGTTTCGACTGTGGCACGGACACCGACACGGTCGGAAAGTCCCATGCCGCGCCGGTCGAACAGGATCAGGCGGCCCAAGCGCGAAACCGCTGATATCCAGGCGCGGCAGCGTCTGTCTTCCCAGATACGCTCGACATGCGAAATGAAGCCGGGAACAAGCACGATGTCCGTCGGTCCGCTGCCGACGATCTGATAGGCGAGATGGATGCCGTCTACTTCGACGTAGCGCGTCCTGGGCACGTCCAAAGTGACACCTTGAGTTGGCTCCCGCACCAGGGCAAGCGTGGCCGGGTCCGGCGCTACGCCGAGTTCGTCTCGTAACAGCCGGACACAGCTTTCGGCCTGGCGCTCGGCTGCCGCCCTGTCCCCGGCCGCCAGGTGGGCGCGGATCAGGTGACGGTGCGCACTTTCGCTCAAGGGGTCGAGTGCCGCCAGGCGCGTCGCATGCACCACCCCGCTGCGTGGTTCGCCGCCGGCGATCTTCGCTTCGATGGTACGCTCCAGCGTCTGCACCAGTCGGCTACGCAAGGCCTCGCGCCTGAAAAAGACCCATTCGTCGAATTCCGGACAATCCGGGAGTGAGAAGCCGCCGAGATAGTCGCCCTTATAGATGTCGGCCGCCTCGTCGAGCGGGCCGACATTGCAGGCATGCTCGAAAATCTTGGAGTCGAGCTCGACGAAAAGCGCCGGGTGTAGGCTGAGGGATGCCCCCGTGGCGGCGATGACCTCCGTGCCGAACGCGATGCGAATTTTATGCAGTGTGCGCCGAAGGCGTGCTCGTGCGGCTTCTTCGTCGGTTTCGGGCCACAGAAGCGTGGCGGCGACCTCGCGCGCCACGGGCCCGCCGGCCTCGGCGACATAGATGAGGAGCGCGGCCGCCTTGCGCAAGGCGAGCTCCACCGGCTGCCCGTTCAGACGGAACTCCGGAAACCCCAGAAGTCGGAACTCCAATCTTTCCATCGACCCGTACGCGGCCGAGCGGGGACGTTCAGGGGACGCCGGCCTTCTATCCATCCCACGACGTCGGGCCGATCGGGCCCGATCAGGAGACTCCTTGGAGCGAGAAATGTCACCGGTCAATACTCTCAGCCAGCATTGCACGTCCGAGGCCATTGCCGGGGGTGGCGTTCCCATCGGCGTCAAGAACGCAGGGAAAGGAGGCTGAGACATGTGCCAATCCTGTCTCTCCTGGTACGCACGCTGCATTGCTCCCTACCTCGTCCACGCCGGCTGTTCGGCAAACGTGTTCGCGCGCATGCGAAGGCGCCTGATCCCGCGGGCGCAGGGCATTGTCGTCGAAGTCGGCTTCGGGTCCGGCCTGAACCTTCCCTATTACGACGCCGCCAGGGTGGAGCGGCTGGTCGGCATCGATCCCGACGGCACAATGCTTGGCCTGGCCGAACCGAAGATCCGTTCCCTGCCGTTCGACGTCGACTGCATCCGGGCCAGCGGCGAAAGGCTGCCCTTGATCGATGGCCTCGCCGACACGGTCGTCGTCACCTATGCCTTCTGCACCATTCCCGACCCTGACGCGGCGCTGACCGAGATCCGCCGCATATTGAAACCTATGGGCCGGCTGATCTTCATCGAGCACGGCCAGGCCGAGGGGCCGCGCGGCCGCAGATGGCAGGAGCGGCTGAACAAGCCGTGGGGACAGATCGCCGGCGGCTGTCATCTCAACCGCCAACCGCTGCACTTGATCCGAGAGGCGGGCTTCCGCATCGTTGAAGAGGAGCGCGGGCGGTTCCCGCTGCCCTTCTGGCAATTGGGAAGCCACTACGCCGGCGTCGCGGTGCTCCGACAGGGTGACGGGCCATCACCCCAGGCCAGATCGTGCATTACGAGGTCCCACGCACATCCGCTTCCGCGCGGAATTGCCGATGACGGTCGTCGGCATCCCGTTCCTGATGCGCGAGGTCACAGAAGATGGCGTGAGGGACAGCTTCTCGCACCGGAGTTAGCCGACATTCAAACCGGGTGCATCCACGTCTCAGATGGGGCTTTGCAACCCTTCTGTTATCGGCGTTCCGATCATTGAATCATAAACCGCGAGCTGAACGGCAGGCTGGCTGCGCCGACGGCTTTCGGGCTGATGGTCACCCGCGCTGGCAACGCTTGGACAGCGGCAAATTCCCGGCCGATATCGGCGCACAAGGCCTTGGCGATTTTCTGCGGCGCATAGCTGGACAGGAGGACCGTCCTGAACTCGACAAACTGGGTCAGCGCCGAGATCGATGCTTTCAGGCGGTTTGAGCATTCCCCCAGCCATTCGGTGTAGGCCTCTCCAAGATCAGGCCACTCAGGGCTGCTGCTCCAGATGATTTCGGACGAGCGTCCGCGCATGGCCAGTTCGCTTTCCAGGCGCATGAGGCCATGATCGAAGCTGGCACTGGAGTTTCCCTTATAGATCTGGTGGTTGAGGATGAGCCTGCTCTGCAGCCTAGCTCCGAGATAGAAGAACAAATAGTCGTTCAGCGGCTTTGCGACGCCGAACATGCTCTCACCGCCGGCCGCCGCGGTGATGTCGTTCTGGACGAAGACCGGCAGCTTGATCTGCTCTTCGATCTCGCTTTGCAAAGCCTTCAGGGACGTGCTCGATCCGTTGCCGGTTGCAGCCATGGCGTCGACCTCATCGGGAACGGCCAGCCCGATACCCGCGACCCGGCTGCGCGCCTCGACCGGCAGGCTCGTCATGGCTTGCCTGATCGTCGCAAGCAAATCGCTGCTTTGCGGAAACGGATTGGCTTCATCCGCGGGCAACTGCGTGTGGAAGCGCACGGTGCCGATGAAGTCGATGAGCGCGATGTCGATCCTGCGCCGGCTGAAGCCGACGCCGACCGCGTAGGCGCCTTCCGGGTTGAGTGAAAGCGGGATGGTGGGGGGCCCGACACGGCCGCGCTGCGCCTCGCCCTGCGAGACCAGCCCTTCCTGTTCGAGGGAGCGGACGATGACCGAGGCCGTCTGCGCCGACAGACCGGTCTTCTCGCCGATTTCCATCCGCGATATGCCCTCGTTCTGAAGCAGCAGCGACAGCACCAGACGCTCATTGTAGCTGCGCACGCTCAACGCGTTCAGCCCGCTCGCACGATCGGCGATGCGCAAGGGATTGGGTGGTGCAAACCTCATGTCAGGCAAGGGTCGCCCCATTGGTAAGAGCGCATTGCCGGGCGGCGGTATGGTTGCTCATGTCGAGCGGCTCCAGCCGATCGCATCGACCGCGCGGGCGAGTGCGATGCCAAGCAGTCTGTGCGCTTCGGCATCGATGTGAAATCCGTCCGCTTCGCTGCAGGACACCACCGAGCCGGCATCGAAAAAGTGCAGTTCGAGCGAATCCGCCAGCACCTCGAACTCGAGCGCCAGCAGCCGCGATTTCTCCGGTGCGCCGGCGAAGATGGACTTCCACTCCTTGACGTCGTCCTGCATCGGCGGCGGTGCGACGATCATGATTTCGGGTGTGGTGCCGCCCGGACCGGGCGCCAGTTCCTTGATGTCGTAGACAAGGCAGCCTATGCCCATAGCCACTTCCGACGGCGGTTTGTTGAAGCGGATCTTGAGGTCATTGGTGCCGAGCATGATGATGACGAGATCGAGCGTCGCATGGCTCTGCAGACAGGGGCGGAGATAGGTTCTACCGTTCTTGTGTGCCCCCTCGATCGGATCGTCGTGGACGGTGGTTCGACCGCTCAATCCTTCCTCGATGACATACCAGTCGGGGCCTAGCTGAGCGCGCAGTATCCCCGGCCAGCGCTCAGCCGGGCCATAGCGCTCGAGCGGCCCCTTGCCGGGGATCTGGCCGTGTGTGTTGGAGTCGCCGTAGCACAAGACTGATCGCATGATTTCCCGCCGGGACTGACCGCGCGCCGGTGCAGGACGAGCGCTCTTCATGATGAATAGCGGAGTGGCGAAAGGCAAGCAACGGAATAGTCATTCAACATGACTAACTATTGACAGGTCAAACCCACTATGCTTCTAAAGTGCCCGGAGGAGTTCTCGACCGTCATCATTGTCCAGCCGAAATTGGGCCTCGACACACATGTGTTCGGGGGCGGGAGAATTGCGTGCATAGGTCGGTTCGCGACGACAAGCATGCATCGGGAGAGCGTCTCGCGGCCCGTGCGCGTCCGTACGGCCGGAGCAACCACAAGGAGGAGTTCAATGTTAGGATTGCTGAAAACCGTCGGGCTGGGGATGCTCGTTGTATCAGCGCTTGCCGTAACGTCCCTGGCGCACGCGGAAGATGTCAAGCTGATGGACGGCGTCGCGCCGCGCCCCGACGACACGCGCATGACCGAGGCCGGCGCATTCAAGAAGGATCCCCCTTGGGTCATCGGAATGAGCGACTTCGGCGTCAACGCCAACACCTGGACCGTGCAGGTCGCGCATGAGGCGGAAAATGCCGCGGCAAAGGACAAGCGCATCTCGAAGTTCATCCTCCTCGATGCCGGCTTCGATCAGAAGAAGCAGGTAGCCGATATCGAGGATCTGATCGCCCAGCATGTCGACGCGATCATCGTTCAGCCGGTGACCAGCACGTCGGCCAACGCCAGCATTGCCAAGGCGGTCGCCGCCGGCATCCCCGTCATCCTTCACACCGGCCGCATCGATTCCGATGCCTACACCACCGAAATCCAAGGGGGAGCCGAGCACTTCGGCAAGGTAATGGGCGACTGGCTGGTGAAGACCGTTGGCGACAACGGCAAGATCTGGGTCCTGCGCGGCCTTGCCGGCCACCCGGAAGACACCAACCGCTACAATGGGCTACTGGAATCGCTCAAGGGCACACATGTGCAGATCATCGCCGAGGAGCATGGCGACTGGCAGTATGACAAGGCCAAGAAGCTGTGCGAGACGCTCTATCTGAACAATCCGCAGGTCGACGGCATCTGGTCGTCCGGCGCCGACATGACGCGCGCCTGCGTCGATGTCTTCAAGCAGTTCGGCACGCCGATCCCGCCGATTTCGGGCGAGGGCAACAATGGCTATTTCGGCCAGTGGATCACGGATGGATTCAAGTCGATCTCTCCGGAATACAGCCCGGCCCAGGGTGCTGCCGGCGTGCGCGCCGCTGTAGCCCTGCTCGAGGGCAAGCAACTCTACAAGCGCTATGTCTACAACCCTGATGGCTGGGACAAGGACAAGGCCGCGAAATACTATCGCGACGACCTGACGGCCAATGTCTGGTGGCCGAGCGAACTCCCCGAAGACAAGCTCAAGGAATATTACGGCAAGAAGTGACACGCCGTGGCCGGCGGGGAGTGGACAAGCGTCCCCGCGGGCCCCTCCAGTGGTGAAGCGAGGGTTTAGTGGCCAATCTTATCGAGATGTCGCACATTTCGAAGGCATTCGGGGGAAGCAAGGCGCTCCACTCCGTTTCCCTCGATCTGAAGGCCGGCAGCGTTCACGCCCTGATGGGCGAGAACGGCGCCGGAAAATCGACCTTGATGAAGATCCTGGCGGGCGTGTATCAGCCCGATTCCGGCGGGATCTTCATGAATGGGGAAAAGCTCGATCTGAAGTCACCGCGCGCCGCGCTCGATGCCGGCATCTCGACCGTTTTCCAGGAACACTCGCTGCTGCCTAATCTGTCGATCGCCGAGAACATGTTTCTCGGCCGGGAGCCGACGAACCGGTTCGGCTCGATCGACTATTCCGCGATGAACAGCCGAACCGCCAAGGCACTCGGCGAACTCGGTCTCACGCTAGACTCCTCGCAACTCGTTTCCAACCTGACCATTGCCGAGCGGCAATTCGTCGAGATCGCGCATTGCATCCAGGCCGACGCCGGCGTGCTTATTCTCGACGAGCCGACAGCGGCGCTCAACGCGGCCGATGTCGATGTGCTCAACCGCAATATCCGCCGCCTGCGCGATAGGGGAAAGGCAATCGTCTACATTTCGCATCGCATGGAGGAAATCTTCGAGCTGTGCGACACTGTGACGGTGCTGAAGGACGGCGCACTGGTCGGCACCAGAACGGTGTCCGAGATCACCGCAGACGAACTCATCGCCATGATGGTCGGGCGCGAACTCCAGGACCTGTTCCCAGATCGCACGGGCGACAGGGGCGGCGAAATCCTGCGCGTCGAGAATCTCAGGATCACCGAGACATCGCAGCCTCTGTCGCTGACGTTGCACAAGGGCGAGATCGTCGCCCTCGCCGGGCTTGAGGGACAGGGCCAGCAGCGCTTCTTGCGCTCCCTCATCGGCCGCTACCATCCTTTTGCCGGGACGATTTCCATCAACGGCAAAACGCTCGACATGCCGCTCCCGACATCATCAGGCGTTCGCCATTTGCAGCAGCTGAAGGTCGGTTTCGTCCCCGAGGACCGCAAGGAGGAGGGGCTCTTTCTCGCTTTGCCGATCGCCCACAACATCGCCATCGGATTGCATTCGAGGCGACGCGAACTTGCGCCGGCGCGGCCCTATCGAAGCGTCATCGCCCGCATGATGGATGTCATGAACATAAAGGCGACAGGGCCGTCCGCTCCGGTCGGTTCGCTGTCGGGCGGCAATCAGCAAAAAGTACTGCTCGGCCGCTACCTCGCCGCGGATCTCGATCTTCTCCTGGTGGAAGAGCCGACCCGTGGCGTCGACATCGGCGCCAAGTCCGAGATCTACCATCTGCTGCGCGACTTCACCCGCAAGGGTGGCGCGGTGCTGGTGCTGTCGCGCGAGACGATCGAGCTGATCGGGCTGTGCGACCGCATCTATGTCGTCCACCACGACACAGTCGTGGCCGAAATGCCGGCAGCACAGGCGACGGAGCACAAGATCCTCGACGCGGCCCTGACGGGCGGCTCGGCGCGCCGGCACTAGGGGCCTTCCATGTATCGTAGCCTGTCCAACATCGTGAGTGGCCGGAACACACGGCAGGGCCAATGGGTTCTGCCATTGTTGGTTGCCTTGCTCATTTCGCTGTGGCTGTCGGTTCAGACGACGCAGTTCGCAACGGCCGAAAACCTTTTCAACCTGGTTGCGCAGGCGATGCCGCTGGTCATCGCGGCGGCCGGACAACTCGTCGTCGTGCTCGTCGGCGGGCTCGATCTATCGGTCGGCTCGGTCATCAGTTTCACGACGGCGGTGCTGGCGCTCGACCAGCCGGCGATCGTGCTGATCCCGGCGGTCTTCGTGCTGGCCGCATTCATCGGGCTGATCAACGGCCTGGCGATCACCCGTTTCAACGTCCATCCAATCATCGCCACGCTATCGACGCAGTACATTGTCCTTGGCATCACGCGCATCTTGCGTCCCGTCTCCGGCGGCACCGTTCCGGAGATCGTCATTGCTGCCGTCTCAGGCAGTTTCCTCGGTATTCCTTATCCGGTCTTTTGGGGAATCGTCGTGATGCTGTTGGCCTGGAAGCTGCTCTACGGATCGCGATACGGCCTGCATCTGTTTGCGATCGGCGGCGGCATCGCGTCGGGGGCCGAAAGCGCTGCCCGCAATTTCGGCGTCTCCGATCGCCGCAACATCATCCTCGCCTATGTGGTCTGCTCCTGTTTCGCGGCCGTTGCCGGTGTCTTCCTGGCCGGGCGCATCGTGTCGGGTGATCCAAATGTCGGGTTGCTTTTCGAACTCGACACGGTCACCGCCGTGGCACTTGGAGGCACCCAGCTTTCAGGCGGAATCGGCAGCCTGCACGGCACGGTGATCGGCGCGCTTGTGATGGCACTGCTGGCCAATGGCATGAACCTCGCCAACGTCTCGCCCTTTGTCCAGACGGCGATCAAGGGCGGCATTCTCTTGGCCGTGGTCGGGCTGCAATCCCGCAAGAAGATGGGGCTCTGAGCGATGACTGCCGTTCTCGCAAACCCGATCGCCCGGCGTCTGCTTCGCATACCGCCGTCCTACTTTGTCTTCCTCGTGCTTCTGGCCACGCTGTGGGTCGCACGGCCGAACATGCTCAACCTCAACATCATGGGCATCTTCATCAGGCAGATCGTTCCGCTCGGCATTCTCGTGCTGGGGCAGCTCGTCGTCATGCGCGTGAAGTCGATCGACCTCTCCGGCGGCGGCATCATCCTGCTGATCAACTATTTCATCTCGTCGGGCAGTTTCCCGGGCGCGTCGCTGCCCTTCTTCGTCGTACTGGCGCTCGCCACGGGCCTCGTCATTGGCCTGTTCAACGGCTTCATGATCGGCATCCGGCGGGTGTCGGCCGTCATAGTCACGCTGGCCGTCAGCATCATCCTGGTCGGACTGGTGCAGTTCCTGTCGAGCGGCAATCCACCCGGCGATGTGCCGAAACTGTTCAACGACCTCTACAACACGAAGTTCCTGTCGGTTCCGACGCCGGTGCTGTTCTGGATCATGCTGACCGCCGCGGTGTGGCTGCTTCTGTCGCAGACAGTGTTTGGTCGTTACGTGGCCTCTGTCGGCGAGAATGCCGAAGCCGCCCATTTTTCCGGCGTGCCGGTCCAGCGCACGGTCATCCTGGCGCATACGCTCGCCGGCCTGATCGCGGCGATCGCGGCCCTGGTACAGACAGGTTCAATCGCCGTCGGCAGCGTGCGCGTCGGTCTCGACCTGCCGATCCTGGCAGTCGCGGCGACGATCCTTGGCGGCGTCGCCTTCGGTCGCGGCGACGGCGGCGTCTGGGGACCTTTCTTCGGCTCGCTGTGCTTCGCGCTTTTGTTCGTCGTGATGACGGTGCTCGGCATCGACGAACCCGGCAAGCTCATCGCCCAGGGCGTCATCATCCTCGGTGCGGCGATCTTCTACGGAGTGCGCGTGCGAACCTCCTGAATCGAAACAAGGCAAGCCGGCACCGGCGTTAGGGCTGGATCGATAGATCTGCACGTTCAGACAACTGCAAACAGATGGAGAAACATGGATGTCACCGCCAAAAAATATCATGTGCTACGGCGACTCGCTGACCTGGGGCTGGGTTCCGGTCAAGGAAGGGTCGCCGACCTACCGCTACCCCTATGACCAGCGCTGGACGGGTGTTATGGCGGCGGCGCTGGGAGCGGGCTACCACATCATCGAAGAAGGTTTGAGTGCGCGCACGACCTGTCTCGACGATCCCAACGACCCGCGCCTCAACGGCGCCAATTACCTGCCCTCTGCCATCGCCAGCCATCTGCCGCTGGATCTGGTCATCGTCATGCTGGGCACCAATGACACGAAATCCTATTTTCGCCGGACACCCTACGAGATCGCCAACGGAATGGCGAAACTGGTCGGGCAGATCCTGACGAGCGCCGGCGGTATCGGCACGCCTTATCCGGCTCCGAAGGCGCTGGTCATCGCGCCGCCGCCGCTGACCCCGATGCCCGATCCCTGGTTCGAGGGCATGTTCGGCGGCGGCCACGAAAAATCCAGGGAGCTGGCCAGGCAGTACAAGGCGATGGCGGATTTCATGAAGATCGACTTTCTGAATGCCGGCGATTTCGTCACCACGGACGGTATCGACGGCATCCATTTCACCGCTGGCAACAACGCCGATCTCGGCCGCGCGGTCGCCGACAAGGTCAAGTCTATTCTTGAGCCAAGCCGCGCCAGCACCGCCGCCTGAAGTCGCGACGCCCGCCGGCTTGCGCAACGGCCGGTTCGCAGGCGTGTCGCATTCTTCCTGTATGCCATTATGGACCCAACGATGAGCCCGGTCCGTAATTCTGCCCAACACGTTCCGTGGCACTTGACCCACTTGCTTTTATGAAGACGAGCTATCCACTCAAGCCGTTCAACAGGCGCACATTCGAGGTTTGCCTGGGCCGATAGTAAGCTTGGGCTCCTCGTCCTTCACACCGCCTGCACCGCCGCCGCCAATCCTCGTATGATCTTCGCCAGCTCCCTGCACTCATTGTGCAAGGTGCTGTTGCGCCGCCAGGCAAAGCAGATCGTGCGCTGCGGCATGGGTTCCTGGAACGGCACGATCTTGAGATCGGGGATAGTGCCGGCAGGTCCCGTGGCCATTTCCGGGATCAGCGTCACGCCGAGCCCGTGCGCCACCATCTGCAAGAGCGTGGTCAGGCTGGTGGCGCCGTAGCTTGCCATCGCCACCGGCCGCACATTGCCGCAGACAGCCAGTGCCTGTTCGCGCAGGCAATGGCCCTCCTCCAGCAGCATCAGCCTTTCCAGCGCCGGGCTTTCAGGCGGCACCGGCGGCGAGGCGAAAGCCGGATCGCCTGACGGCACGGCCAGGAAAAACCGGTCGGGGAACAAAGCCTCGGTCACCAGGCCGGGATGGTCGAGCGGAAGCGCGGCGATGAAAGCATCGAGCTTTTGCGACGCGATGTCCTCGACGAGCGAGGCGGTCACCGCCTCGCGCAGTTCGAGCATCAAGTCCGGGAAATGCATTTTCAGCTCGGGCAGCGCACGCGGCAAAAGGTAGGGCGCGACGGTCGGAATGATGCCCAGCCGGAAGCGCCCTCCCATGGCAGGGCGGCCACGCCGGGCGATGGTCTCGACCTCGCGTATGTCGGAAAGGATGCGTTCGATGCGCGGCAAAAGGGCTGCCGCCTCGTCGGTCATGCGCACCGATTTGCCGCCGCGTTCGAACAGCCGGCAGTTCAGCCGCTGCTCCATTTCCGCGATCTGCGAGGACAGCGCCGGCTGGCTCACGCCTGCAAGTTTCGCCGCACGCCCGAAATGCAGCGTCTGCGCAAGTGCGTCGAAATAATGCATCTGGCGGACGGTTAGGCCTATCATAAGAAAATCCTATTGAAAGGAACAGGAAAGGCAATTTGTTTTTATCGGCAGGCTGGCCTAGTCTGGAATCATTCCAGGATGGCGGCGCTGGCTGCCCGGAACCCTCGGCAAAATTGGAGTGCAAGATGGACGCGAAAACCGACGACAACAGCGCGGGCAAATGCCCTGTCGCGCATGGACCCGGTGCCAGGACCAACCGTGACTGGTGGCCCAACCAGCTGGACCTCGGCGTTCTCCACCAGCAGTCGAACCTCTCCGACCCGATGGGCGAGGACTTCGACTATGCCAAGGAGTTCGCGAGCCTCGATCTCGACGCGGTGATCAAGGACCTGCACCATGTCATGACGGATTCGCAGGATTGGTGGCCGGCCGACTTCGGCCATTACGGGCCGCTGTTCATCCGCATGGCCTGGCACAGCGCCGGCACCTACCGCATCGGTGACGGCCGCGGCGGCGCCGGCGCCGGCCAGCAGCGTTTCGCACCGCTCAACAGCTGGCCTGACAACGCCAATCTCGACAAGGCGCGCCGCCTGCTGTGGCCGGTCAAGCAGAAATATGGCCGCAAGATTTCCTGGGCCGACCTGCTGATCCTCACCGGCAATGTCGCCCTGGAATCGATGGGCTTCAAGACCTTCGGCTTCGCCGGCGGCCGCGCCGACGTCTGGGAACCCGAGCAGGACGTCGATTGGGGATCGGAAACCAAATGGCTCGACGACGAGCGCTACTCCGGCGACCGCGAGCTTCGCGGCCATCTCGGGGCCGTGCAGATGGGCCTGATCTACGTCAATCCGGAAGGCCCGAACGGCAAGCCCGATCCGCTTGCCTCGGCACGCGACATCAGGGAAACCTTCGGCCGCATGGCGATGAATGACGAGGAGACAGTGGCGCTGATCGCCGGCGGCCACACCTTCGGCAAAACCCACGGCGCCGGCGATGCCTCGCTGGTTGGCGCCGAGCCGGAAGGCGCCGGCATCGAGGCGCAGGGCCTCGGCTGGTCGAGCAAGCACGCGTCGGGCATTGCCGGCGATGCCATCACTTCGGGGCTCGAGGTCACCTGGACCACGACGCCGACCAAATGGAGCAACAACTTCTTCGACAACCTGTTCAACTACGAATGGGAATTGACGAAAAGCCCGGCCGGCGCCCATCAGTGGACGCCTAAGGGCGGCGCCGGTGCCGGCACGGTGCCGGACGCGCATAATCCCTCCAAGCGCCGCGCGCCGGCCATGCTGACCACCGACCTCGCGCTGCGGGTTGACCCGGCTTACGAGAAGATCTCGCGGCGGTTCCACCAGAATCCGGATCAGTTCGCCGACGCCTTCGCCCGCGCCTGGTTCAAGCTCACCCATCGCGATATGGGCCCGGTCGTTCGCTACCTTGGCCCGCTCGTGCCGAAGGAAGAGCTGATCTGGCAGGATCCCATCCCGGCCGTCGACCATGAACTGGTCAGCGAACAGGATATCGCATCGCTGAAGGCCAAGATCCTGGCCTCGGGCCTGTCGGTTTCCGAATTGGTCTCGACCGCCTGGGCTTCGGCCTCGACGTTCAGGGGTTCCGACAAGCGCGGCGGCGCCAACGGCGCCCGCATCCGGCTGGCGCCGCAGAAGGACTGGGACGTTAATCAACCTGCTGAATTGGCCAAGGTGCTTGCCACGCTCGAATCCATCCAGAAGGCGTTCAACGCGGCACAGACCGGCGGGAAAAAGATCTCGCTGGCCGATCTGATCGTGCTCGGCGGCGTCGCCGCGATCGAGAAGGCGGCGAAGGATGGTGGAAACGAGGTGAAGGTGCCGTTCACGCCGGGCCGCATGGATGCCTCGCAGGAACAGACCGACGTCGCCTCCTTTGCCGCGCTTGAGCCGAAAGTCGACGGCTTCCGCAACTATGTCCGGGGGCCGCAGCCGATGTCGATCGAGGCGATGCTGGTCGACCGGGCACAGTTGCTGACGCTGACCGCGCCGGAGATGACGGTGCTGGTCGGCGGCCTGCGGGTGCTCGGCGCCAATACCGGCAAGTCCAGGCACGGCGTGTTCACCGACAGGCCGGGCACGCTGACGAACGACTTCTTCGTCAACCTGCTCAGCATGAACACGGTCTGGGATCCGGCCGCCGGTTCGGATGAGATCTACGAAGCGCGCGACCGCAAGACCAAGGCGGTCAGGTGGACCGGTACCCGCGCCGACCTTATCTTCGGCTCGCATGCGCAGCTGCGTGCGCTGTCTGAGGTGTACGGGTCCGCGGATGCCGGGCAGAAATTCGCCAGGGATTTCGTCGCGGCGTGGACCAAGGTGATGAACGCCGACCGGTTCGACATCGCTGCCTGATCCGAGCAAGGACTTCTCGACCCAAGAAAAAGGCGCGGGGCTTGGCCCCGCGCCTTTTTCTTGTCCAGGCTTCCGAAGTCAGTCCTTTTCGAAGACGCGCGCCTTGGCGACGACGCCGGCAATGGCGCCGCCGATCAGCGGCGCGACGATGAACAGCCAGAGCTGGCTGATCGCGGCGCCGCCCGAGAACAGCGCCGGGCCAATGGAACGGGCCGGATTGACCGATGTGCCGGTCACCGGGATCATGGCGAAGTGGATGCCCGCCAGCGTCAGGCCAATGACCAGTCCGGCGAAGGCCGTCGCATGCCTTTCCGCGGTAACGCCGAGGATCACGGTGACGAAGGTGAAGGTGCCGATCAGCTCCCACAGGAACGCGGAAGAGACGCCCCATTTCGTCTCGTCCCAGCCATTGGCGCCGAAGCCGCCAGTGTGTCCCCCGGCCTGGCCGGAGACGATGATCCACAGCGCCAGCGATGCCAGGATGGCGCCGATGATCTGCGCGATCCAGTAGGGGATGACGTCCTTGGCCGGCAACCGGCCGGCAAGGAACACGCCGAGTGTCACAGCCGGGTTGAGATGCGCGCCCGAAATGGGGCCGATCGCGTAAGCGGCCGCGATAAGGCCGATGCCGAAGGCCAGCCCGATGCCTTCTTGTCCCAGCGGCAGCGCGCCGCCGAAGCCGCCCGTCACCACCGACGCGGTGCCGATGAACACCAACAGGAATGTGCCTAGAACTTCCGCCAGATAAGTCTTCATTGCCCTCTCCTCGTGACGATCCGCCGGTCAAACGCTTTCCGCGCCGCGAATCATGGTGGTAAGAGTATTCCCAACCAAAAAACTTGGAAAGCTGAGCTGTCGTATCCCTACCGTGCTTGCAGCCCCCAGTTAAGAACATTAGAGAGCTTGCATCTATTGACGAACTGCTGTTGACCGCACCGGAAGATTTACTGCTCGAGCGGTTTTCGCCGATCCCAACAGGCGGCCTGCCGTCGCGAGAGGGGGCGGGGTTCAATCTCACCGTGAAAGGCTCTAAGAGCAGACCGAAATGATGCGCTCGATTTGGTGGACTGAAGAATGCGACTAGGCGGACGGCTGGCTGCGGCCATCGAAGTGCTGGAAGACATTGGCCGGCGTCACCGGCCGGTGGCCGATGCGCTGAAGGACTGGGGCCTGTCGCACCGTTTCGCCGGCGGCGGCGATCGTGCGGCGATCGGCAACATCGTCTACGATGCGCTACGCCGCAAGCGCTCGGCAGGCTGGCTGCTGGGCGAGGACACGCCGCGCGCCATCGGCTTCGGCGCCCTGCTGCTCGAATGGGGCCAGACCGCGCGCTCGCTCAACGAAGCGCTCGACGGCGACAAGTTCGCGCCGCCGCTGCTGACGCCCGCGGAACTCCAGGCAACCGACGAGCGGCGGGTTGCCGACGCGCCGCCCGCGGTGCGCGCCGACATACCGGATTGGTGCGAGCCGCTTTTGCAACGCGCGTTCGGTGAGGCCTGGGTCGAGGAGGGCGCGGCGCTCGCCACCCGCCCGCCGCTCGACATCCGCGTCAACACTTTGCAGGCCGATCGGGCCAAAGTGCTGGCGGAACTTGCCGAAACCGGCGCCAAGCCAGCCCAAATCGCGCCCCAAGGCATTCGCATACCGCCGATCCACGGCGACGGCCGGCATCCCAACGTGCAGGCCGAGCCGGCTTTCCAGAAGGGCTGGTTCGAAGTCCAGGACGAGGGATCGCAAATCGCCGCCGCTCTTGCCGGCGCCGAGCCTGGAATGCAGGTGCTCGATTTCTGCGCCGGCGCCGGCGGCAAGACGCTGGCGCTGTCGGCGGCGATGGGCAATACGGGTCAGGTCTTCGCCCATGATGCTGAGAAGGCGCGGCTGGCGCCGATCTTCGACCGCATCCGCCGCTCGGAAAACCGCAACGTGCAGATCGTCACCAAGCCGGCGGAATTGTCGCCGCTCACTGGCCATGTGGACCTCGTCCTGGTCGACGCGCCTTGCACCGGCAGCGGCACCTGGCGGCGGCGCCCGGACGCCAAATGGCGGCTGACGCAAAGGCAGCTCGACGCCCGCAAGGGCGAGCAGATGGCGATCCTCGATACCGCAAGCAGCTTCGTCAAGCCGGGTGGCCTGCTGGTTTACGTCACCTGTTCGGTGTTCGACGAGGAGAATGGCGACCAGGTCGCAGCGTTTTGCCAGCGCAATGGCGGTTTTGCCCCGGTCGACCATCGCCGGCTCTGGGACAGCCGTTTTCCCGGCCATGAAACGGCGATGCGGCTCGGCGCGCTGGGCGGTATCTGCCTGTCGCCGGCGCTGAGCGGCACCGACGGTTTCTACATCTGCGCGCTGCGTAGGGCTTCCTGAATGGAGCGGAAGCGAAACTTGCGCTTCCGCTCTCGAGATCAAATTGCTGCAGTGCAGCATTGGATGATTGCTTGCCGCTCACGCCTCTGCAATAAGCTTTTCCGGCAAAGGTGAAAGCAGCGACGGCCATGGCAGCAAAGATCGTACCCGCTCCGGACTATGAGGACCGCGTCAGGGCGTCCTTCGCGCGCCAGCAGGCGATGGCGACCATCGGCGCCGAATTGACGCTGGTGACGCCCGGCATCATCGAAATCGAAATGCCCTATTCGGCCGCACTCACCCAGCAGCATGGTTTCCTGCATGCCGGCGTCATCTCGACCGCGCTGGACTCGGCTTGCGGCTATGCGGCCTTCTCGCTGATGCCGGAGAATTCCGGCGTGCTGACCATCGAGTTCAAGGTCAATCTGCTGGCGCCGGGCAGGGGCGAGCGCTTCCTGTTCCGCGGCTCGGTGACCAAGCCTGGCCGCACCATCATCGTCGCCGACGGCCAGGCCTATGCCTTCGCCGCCGACGGCGAAGCCAAGTTGATCGCCACCATGACCGGCACCATGATGACGATGGTGGGCCGCGACGGGATTGCTGGGTGAATGGCCGGTTCGCCGCAGGCGAATTCATCGTGCCAGTGGCACGATGAAAGGCCACGAACGCCGGGAGCTGCCGGAGGCAGCGGGTCCCGGCGAGCAGGTGGTGAAGACTGCAGGACAGGGAGGAGTAAATCATCATGACCGACAAAGTGTCGCGCCTGTCCGGCAAGAACGTCCTCTTCGTCATGGCGGTGCAGGCCGAATACGGGCCGCATCTACAGCGGCTGTTTACCCCGCTGATGACCGGTGTCGGCCCGATCGAGGCAGCCGTCCGGCTTGGCGCCGAATTGTCCTGGCTGAAGTCGCAAGATGCGCTGCCGGACCTCGTCGTGTCGCTCGGCTCCGCCGGCAGCCGGACCTTGGAGCAGACGGAGATTTACCAGGCCATCTCGGTCAGCTATCGCGACATCGACGCCTCGCCGCTCGGCTTCGAGAAAGGCGCGACGCCATTTCTCGATTTGCCGGTTACGGTGCCGCTGCCGTTGCGCATCCCGGGCATAAAGGAGGCGACGCTGTCGACGGGCGGCGCAATCATCACCGGCGCGGCCTTTGACGCCATCGCGGCCGACATGGTCGACATGGAGACCTTCGCCTGCCTGCGCGCCTGCCAACTGTTCGAGGTGCCCCTGATTGGGCTGCGCGGCATTTCCGACGGCGCGGCTGATCTCAGGCATGTCGGCGACTGGACCGAATATCTGCACGTCATCGACGAAAAGCTGGCGGATGCCGTCATGCGCCTCGAACAGGCGATCGGCTCGGGCTTGCTTCGGACGGCATCTCCCGGTGACGTGACGGGACCGGTCTGAAAGTCAGGTTCGCAACCCATTGCGTCGACTCGTTTCTTTCTCTAAACGCTCGCCATGAAAACAGCCAATCAACCCGACACCGTCCTGATTGTCGATTTCGGCAGCCAGTTCACCCAGCTCATTGCCCGCCGCATCCGCGAGGCCGGCGTGTTTTCCGAGATCGTGCCGTTCCAGTCGGCCGAGGCGGCATTCAAGCGCATCAATCCAAAAGCCGTGATCCTATCCGGCGGTCCGGCCTCGACCACGGATATCGGCAGTCCGCGGGCGCCGCAGATCGTCTTCGAGGCCGGCGTGCCGGTGCTCGGCATCTGCTATGGCCAGATGGCCATGTGCGTGCAGATGGGCGGCGTTGCCGAAAGCTCCAATCATCGCGAATTCGGCCGCGCCTTCGTCGAGATCGAGAAGGAAAGTCCGCTGTTCGAGGGCCTCTGGGCAATCGGCCAGCGTCACCAGGTGTGGATGAGCCATGGCGACCGCGTCATCTCCTTGCCCAAGGGGTTCGAGGTGTTCGGCAAGTCGGAAGGCTCGCCCTTCGCCATCTTCGGCAATGTCGAGCGCAAGATGTATGGCATCATGTTCCATCCGGAAGTGGTGCATACGCCCGACGGCGCCCGGCTGCTCAGGAATTTCGTCCACAACATCGCCGGCATCGAGGGCGACTGGACGATGCGCGCCTACCGCGAGCACGCGGTCGAGGCGATCCGCAAGCAGGTCGGCAAGGGCAAGGTCATCTGCGCGCTCTCGGGCGGGGTCGACTCCTCGGTCGCCGCGCTGCTCATCCACGAGGCCGTCGGTGACCAACTCACTTGCATCCTCGTCGACCATGGCCTGATGCGTAAAGACGAGGCCGCCGGCGTCGTTTCGATGTTCCGTGAACATTACAATTTGCCGCTCATTCTGGTGAACGCGTCGGATCGCTTCATCGGTGCGCTCGAAGGCGAGGCGGATCCCGAGAAGAAACGCAAGACCATTGGCCGGCTCTTCATCGAGGTGTTCGAGGAAGAGGCCAAGAAACTCGGTGGCGCCGATTTCCTGGCGCAAGGCACGCTCTATCCCGACGTCATCGAAAGCGTCTCCTTCACCGGTGGCCCGTCGGTGACGATCAAGTCGCACCACAATGTCGGCGGCCTGCCCGAGCGCATGAACATGAAGCTGGTCGAGCCGCTGCGCGAACTGTTCAAGGACGAGGTCCGCGCACTCGGCAAGGAACTCGGCCTGCCCGAGAGTTTCATCGGCCGCCACCCGTTCCCGGGCCCGGGTCTTGCCATACGCTGCCCCGGCGGCATCACGCGCGAGAAGCTGGAGATCCTGCGCGAAGCCGACGCCATCTATCTCGACGAGATCCGCAAGGCCGGCCTCTATGACGCCATCTGGCAGGCCTTCGCCGTGCTCTTGCCGGTGCAGACGGTCGGCGTCATGGGCGACGGCCGCACCTACGAATTCGTCTGCGCGCTGCGCGCCGTCACCTCGGTCGACGGCATGACGGCAGATTTCTATCACTACGACATGGCCTTCCTGGGCGCCGCCGCCACCCGCATCATCAACGAGGTCCGCGGCATCAACCGCGTGGTCTATGATGTGACGTCGAAGCCGCCGGGAACAATTGAGTGGGAGTGATTCAGGCCCACTCAAACGCCGCCGAAAACACGCCAATCCGCGACGTAACTGTCTGATAACAAATATAAATCCTATCTGGGACAATCAGCCACAATCGGTGCGCAGAGAAGATCGCCAACCCCGGCTGATGACGCGAACGACGTCTTTGCGCCGTATATCAGTCCAACAGACTTGCACTGCAAACTTCTGAAAGGGGACATTTGTCCCTGATCGCAGCATAGCAGCATATGACCCTGGCAGTTGCATTGGCCCCTCGAACGCAAGGTCGGCTTTCTAGCCTAGGTCATCCCGAACGCGGCAGATCCGCTATCGATCGGGTATTCTCGCGTCTCCTGTCTGGCGTGGATATCGGCTCCGCCGGGGCCGAAAGCGTGCCGCGCCAAGCACGCGCACTCAGGCCTCTAGTGGTCAAAACGCTTCATCCATCCGAACGAGTCGGTAGTGGGGCGATATTCGGCGCCGAATGCGCCATCATAGCCGGCGTCCGCGATTGCGCGCAGGAGCCAGCCATAGTCCACCTCGCCGTGATCGGGCTCGCTACGATCCGGTACGGCGGCGAATTGGATATGGCCGATCTTGTCGGAAAATTGCCTTACCGAGTTAAGCAAATCGCCTTGAATGATCTGCATGTGATAGCAGTCGAACATTACCTTTACCGCACCTTCTGTCGCATCGATCACACGCAGTGCGGTGGAAAGGTCGGAGAGGAGATAGCCCGGCGCATCGCGCGGGTTCAGAGGCTCGATCAATATGCCGATGTGGTGCCGTGCCGCCGCCTTCGAAGCGTACCGCAAATTGCCGGTGAACGTCGCGAAGGCTTCGTCACCGATTGCCTTTCCTGCCATCACATGGATGTTGCGACAGCCTGTTACGGCTGCCCATTCAATCGCCTGGTCGATCGCCGCGCGCGCTTCCGTTTCACGGCCCGGCAGCGCGGAGAGGCCGAAATCGCCCGCCCCGACATCCCCCCGGGCCGTGTTGATGCCAAGCAGCGGAAGACCGGTTTCGGCGAGCAGCGCCGCGACCACCGATGCGTCGGTATCGTACGGCCAATGCATCTCGACCGCCGCGAAACCGCGCCGCTTGGCCGCGCGGATCGCATCCGGAAGCGCTAGGTTACGAAAGAGAAATCCCAGATTGGCCGAAAGTTGCATCAGTCGTCCCACTCCACGTCAAAGTGTTCCACCAACTCGCGAATTTGCGGAGCCGCGAGGATCTTGGGCCGCAAGCCCTGGGTGAGAAGCGTGAGCTTGGCCGTTTCCTCAAGTTCCTCCATCGCGTAGGCGGCGGCTTCGAGATCCTTGCCGGCGACGACGGGTCCGTGGTGGGCCAGCAATACGGCCGACCGTTTCCCGGCGAGTCCGCGCATGGCGTCTCCCATCGCCGGGTCGCCGGGCCGGATGTAGGGCAGCAGTTTCACCTTTCCCAGCCGCATGATCGAATAGGCCGTCAGCGGCTTGAAGACGCTGTCGGGATCGATGTCGGGCAGAAGCGAAACCGCGACGGAATGGGTCGAATGAAGATGGACGACCGCTCCGGTGCGCGCGCCGCGTGTCTCGTAGAACGCCTGATGCAGCGGCATCTCCTTCGTCGGCTTGTCGCCGTCCAGGAACCGTCCCTCGGCGTCGAAGAGCGACAGGCGGGCGGGGTCGAGCGCGCCAAAGGACGATCCTGTCGGCGTGACGAGCAGCCGACCGTCGCCGAGGCGGGCGGAGATGTTCCCCGAGCTTCCCGCAGTGAGGCCCCGCGCGAACATGGACGCAGCGATGCTGCACATCTGATCCCTGAGTCTTGTTTCATCGCTCATCGTAGAACGCCTCCCGTAAGGACGTCGGCTGCCTTTTCGAAGAACCCGGCCGAGCCGAAATTGCCCGATTTAAGGGCGAGCACCATATCCGGGTCACGGGCCTTCAACGCCGGAACACCGGGGTCGATCTCGGGTCCGATCTCGAATGACGAAATGTTGAGCGCCGATACGACGGCCCCCGATGTCTCGCCGCCCGCCGTAACCAGCCGGCGTACGCCACGCGCCGAAAGCTGACGCGCCAGTTCGCCGAAAAAACCTTCAACCGCCGTCGCGACGCGCTCCTTCCCGTAGCGGTTCTGTGCGGCGGCGACGGCTTCGGGCTCGGCCGACGAGAACACCAGTGGCAAGCCGTGGTGCTGGCGGTCGATCGCCCACTCGGCATATTCAACAGGATTGGCCGTGCCGTCCACGACTGCATCCACCTCCACAACGCGCGTCGGATGGCTTTTCCGGTGCTCGGCAATCTGGCGCCGGCTCATGGTCGAGCACGAACCGCAAAGCGCGGCCGCCGGCCCCTGTATTCCCATCCAATGCGTGGCCGCCGTGCCGATCAACCCGGCCCGACGAAAGTTGGCCGGAAGTCCAAGGGCGATTCCCGAACCGCCGCTGAGCAGGATATCCGCTTCGGCAGCCTCGCCAATGGCGACAAGATCCTTGTCCAGAATGGCATCGACCACGACGTAGCGAGAGCCGCTGGCAGATGCCGCCTCCAGAGCATCCCTGATCGGGAGGGGGCCTCCCGCTACGACATCGTAGGGGACATGGCCGATCCCGCGCGCGGTCTGTCGCGCAAGCCAACGCCGCAGATCGGGATCCGTCATCGGCGTAAGCGGATGTTTCTCCATGCCGGATTCACTCAACAGCCGATCGTTGACGAAAAGATGCCCCTGGTAGATCGACCGGCCGGTTGCGGGAAACGCCGGACAGACGATCGCGCGTGCCGCTCCCAACGCGTCGCCAAGAGCGTCCAGCACGGGACCGATATTGCCTTCGGGCGTCGAGTCGAATGTCGAGCAGTACTTGAACAGATATTGGCGGCAGCCTTGGCGTCGAAGCCACTCCAACGCCGCGAGCGACTGCTTCACCGCCTCCGAGGCGGATATCGTTCTGGTCTTCAGGGCAACGACGCCCGCGTCAACCGAGCGGTCGGAGGCGGTGTTGGGAACGCCGTTGTACTGGACCGTGCGCATGCCCCCCTTGGCAAGCGTGTTGGCCAGGTCGGAAGACCCGGTGAAATCATCGCCTATGCAACCGAGAAGCATCGGAATTTCCCACATTCAACTTTCACGAAATGCCCGCGATCGTGCGCTGCCTCAAGGGGTGGTTCGAGGGGCGTCGTCCGCCAGGTAAACCGCGATCAGTTCGTCGACCGTGCTTTCGGCCACAAAGCCCAGACTGGTGGCCAGCCTGGGCGTGAAGGATTTCGGCCAGCCGGCAATGATTGCCTCGATCGCCTCGTCCGGCGTGCGGTCTATCAACGCCTCGGCTTCGGCCCCTGCCACGCGGCGGAGCGCGGCAATCTGGTCGGAGACCGTGGCCGCGACACCCGGCATGTTCAGCGTGCGCCGGGCACCCAGCGCGGATGTATCGAGCATCGCGGCATGGATGAGGAAGGCTACCGCCGAGCGCGGGCTCGCCAGCCAATGCTTGACGGTCTCCTTCACCGGCAGCACGGAGCGCTGCCCGGCGAGTGGCTCGCGCAGGATGCCGGAGAAGAAGCCCGAGGCTGCCGCGTTGGGAATGCCGGGCCGAATGACGATCGTCGGCAGGCGTATCCCGACGCCGTCGAGGAAGCCGCGGCGCGAGTAGTCGGCCAGCAACAGCTCGGATATCGCCTTCTGGGTGCCGTAGCTGGTCAGCGGGGCAAGGATGTAGTCGTCGGGAATAGGATCGGGCAGAGGCGCGCCATAGACAGCAACCGAGGAGGTGAACACCAGCCTGGGGATATATTTCCGCCGGGTTCCTTCCAGCCGGATCGCCTCGAAAAGAGCGCGCGTGCCGTCCATATTGATGCGATAGCCCTTCTCGAAATCGCGTTCCGCTTCGCCGGACACGATGGCAGCGAGATGGAAGATCACATCCGCGCGGCGCGCGGCCAGATCCTGCGCTGTGCCGGGAGCGGAAATATCGGCGGCAATGGCTTCGACAAAACCTATGTCACCGGTTGGCACCGGCGGCTTCGTCACGTCCGCCAGCATCATCCGGTCGATCTTTCGATCTCCAAGCGATGCTGTCCGCGAAAGCTCGGCCGCGAGTTTGCGGCCGATCATTCCACCAGCGCCAATGATGAGTATATGCATGGATGCTCCGTTCTCTTCCGGGACTGGTTTGTGATGCCGCTTCAGACCTGCCTGAGCGCGCGCACGACTGCGTAGGCTTCGAGCGACAGGGTTTGCGTTCCGTCATGCGTCAGCCGATCGAGCAGATCCGGTTGGCGCGATGCCGCGACGAAAGATGAGGCGTCAAGAATTGCAGCGCGCGCGAAGCCTTCGGGGAGGCGCACCTCCAGCGCGTTGGGCGAGGGGTTGCATAACCACAGCTCGGTGCCTTTTTCGGTAACCGCCGCGATCCCTCGCACTGCGCCAGGGACCGACGATCGCGGCGGACGGAGCGGGCAGCCTTTGAGCTTCGCCAGGCCTCGCACGATGTGCCAGACAGGATAGAGCTCGCCCTTGCCTTCGAACCAGGGCTGCGGAAACGACGTCGGCACGGAGAGGACGCCGAACGGGCCGACCGCGGCGCCGAGCGCGATGGCCGCCGCGCCGCCTTCCGCGAAGGCGGCGAAGTAGCCCAGGTTCCAGGCCGCTCCCATGACGCCCCGCTGGCGCGGATCATTGAAATTGACCGCCTGCCGGATGTTGGCGGGATTGGCGACCGGCGCTTCACCATAGGGATTGTCGCGCAACCCGATTGCGGACGGCCCAACGGAATATGGGCGGCCCTTGGCGATCGCCGGCACGGTCCTGGCAATATGCGGCAGGCATTCCAGCGTCTCCATCAAGGAGCGGTCGTCACCAGCATGAAAGATCGCCGCCGTCGTGAATGTCACGAGGTCTATCGCCTCGGCCGGGGGACGTTTGCGGTTGAGCTCGGTGAAGAAGCTGAACATGCCTCCGCCGATGCGAGATGCGGGGAAGGCCGCGCGCGCGGCCGCATAGAGCTTCGCCGCATCCGGCGCTGGCGGCCAGATGCTGCCGGGCAGCGTGCATTTGAGATCGGGTGCGGGCGACACCAGAACCGTCGTGAAGCGATGATCGAGTCTCGCGGCCATTTTGCCCAGGGAGTCGATTTCCGCCGCGGCGCCAGCATCGTCGACGTGCTCGACCACGGCTTCGAGCCAGGGTTGAGCGCCCATTGCGACGGCGACCTCGACTTGCCTCGCCAGCGTTTCGGCATCATGGCCGCGCCGCGGATCGTGATGGCAGATAACATGGGCAACGCCGAGCTGGTGCAGCGTGTCGAGATGCCGCAATGCGGCCGAAGCATCCTCGGGCTGGAGCCCGATGCCGAGAGGGGGCATTGCGCCCTCCGCCTCGCCAAGCGTCAGGGCGGCGACGCCTCCCGCCTGACGCAACGGACCCTTGGGAGAGCCCTTGACGGTCAGGGTGATCTTCTGTTCGACGACCTCGCCGGGCTCGATCCTGT
The DNA here is from genome assembly GCF_020165355.1 of Mesorhizobium sp. BR1-1-6. Taxonomy (NCBI): domain Bacteria; kingdom Pseudomonadati; phylum Pseudomonadota; class Alphaproteobacteria; order Hyphomicrobiales; family Phyllobacteriaceae; genus Mesorhizobium; species Mesorhizobium sp. BR1-1-6. The sequence goes on from NZ_JAIUHZ010000008.1 coordinate 110,960, forward strand.
ATGGCCAGGGCAGAGCGAGGGGACGAACATAGGTCTTGTAGGAGGCGTCGGTCCAGTTCCGCTGGTCCTCCATCTCGAACGCGTCGCCCTCCATAAGGCAGCTGACCTCCAGCCCGCCGGGAGTACGGTGCGAGATTTCACGCAGATCCATCATCGGCTGCACCGGATCGATCTCCACAGGAAACCGTGTCTCGACCCTCTCGCCGCTTATGTGCGTGATCGTGGCGGCCGCGCCGCTTATGCCCTCTATGGGATGCAGGACGACAAAGCCGGTCCGGTTCGTGAGAAGCCCGGTCGGCGTGGTTCCGCGAGCCGAATAGGTCAGAACGCCTGCCGCGGTACCAGCGATGCCCACGTCATAGCCGAAGGTCTCGCCTTTGCTGGCAACGCTTGCGCGATAGGCCACACGAAAGCGATCGTCGTCCTTTTCGACGACCAGGTCGGTGATCTTCGGAATGAGCGTCGCCCAGTCCTTGTCGCGGACCACGAACGAGATTGCGCGGATCACCTCTTCGCCATGCATGCGGCAGTCGCGCAGGTTCGCGCCGTCGAAAAGCACGCTGAGGGGCCCGGCGCTCAGTAGCCGCTCCTCTGCCGGTAGTTCTTCGGTGCCGTAGAGGCGGACGGCGCGGGAAGGATCGGACTGTGTCATAGGATTCTCCCGGTCTCAAACGCGGCGCGATTTCCAGGTGATGAGGCGCTCGGCCAGCAAGGCGAGGATGATGATGGCGCCGATGGCGGTCCCCTGCCAGAACGGCGAGACGCCGAGCAGGTTGAGGCCATTGCGGATCATCACCATGATCAGAACCCCCATCAGCGTGCCGAATATCGTGCCTCGTCCGCCGTAGAGGCTCGCGCCACCGATGACCACGGCCGCGATGGCGTCGAGTTCAAGCTGGTTCCCCCCGATCGGGTCAGCCGACATGATCTGCGCCAGCGAAAAGGTCATCGCCGTCGCCGAAAGGGCACCGGACGCCACGTAGGGAAAGATCGAGTAGAAGAGGGTGTTGAGGCCGGCCGCCCGGGCGGCTTCGATGTTCGAGCCGACCGCGTAGATGGTTCGCCCGCCCTTGGAATATGTCAGCCACGCCCAGGTGGCGAGGTAGAGCGCGATGAGGAAGATGACGTTGGCGGGGATGCCCAGCAGGTTCGTGTAGACGATATTCTGCAGCCCCATGGGCAGTCCCGAAATCGAGCGCTGTCCCGACACGATGTAGGCGAGACTGCGCCCCATCGCCATGACCCCGAGCGTCACCACGAAGGGCGCCAGGCCGAACACTGCGATGAGAACGCCGGAGAAAAGCCCGATCAGGGCGCCGCAACCTATGGCGAGCGCGATCGCCACCGGAATGGGGAATTCCTTCAGGAGTAGGGCGAGGATGATGCCGGTCACGCCCGCGACCGACCCGACGGAAAGGTCGATGCCGCCAGTCAGGATCACCAGGGTCATGCCGACGGCAACTATGCCAAGCACCACCGATTGGTCGAGTATGTTGAACATGTTCCGCTCGGTGAAGAAGTGCGGCGAGATGAACGACAGGATCACCGCAAGCACCATGGCGAGGCAGAGCATCCGGAACTCAAGCGTGCTGGCGAATCTGGGCATCGCAAAGGATCGTGTGGGCGCGTTCATGCGTCGATCTTTTCGTCTTGAGGTGTATCGAACAGGCCGGCGATCCGGGCCGACAGGGCCCCGGCGTCCGGCAGCCTGGAGCCGGCCGGCAGGCTGAGCCCGATCCATCCCAGATCGTGCCCTCGGCGATTGGACAGTGGTGCAAGCAAGGTAGAGCGGCCGTCATTCTCGGTCACGATGCCGGGTTGACGCCTTCCAAGCGCGAGGGGGATTGCCGTCTCCTGCGCAAGATAGACATGCCCGGCCGCGAGTCCCATCGTTGCACCCGGCGTACCCTCGGCGAGCGCGAGGCAGACGAACCGGTCGTCGTCGATCAATCCCCAAAATGCCGTGCCGCCATGGCCGGCGACAAGATCGCGCAGGAATGCCGTGTTGCGCTCGGCTGAGCTTCGGGGCGCGGCGAGCAGCGTCAGGCTCTCTTCGCTCAGTCGCGAGGCGGGCAGGTCGGCGATGGTATAGCCGTCACTCACCACGACGACCCGCTCGCAGATCCCCAGTAATTCCTGGAAATCCGAGGAGATCACGACTACGGCTATCCCCCTTTCGGCCACCTCGCGCAGCAGTTCGTAGATTGCCTGGCGTGTCCCTATGTCGACGCCTTTCGTAGGCTCGTCGAGGATGAGCACTTCGGGCTCGATCAGCAGCCAGCGCGCGATAATGATCTTCTGCTGCATGCCGCCGGAGAAGTGCAGAAGGTTTGCATCCATGCGGTCGGTCGGAAGGTCGAGACGCGAAATCAGCTCGCTGGCCTGCTTGCGGCGCGCCGAATGGCCTCGCCCGAAACCCCTGTGCTTGCCCATCTGGGCGAGGAAGAGATTTTCGCCGACCGTCATGTCGGGCACGATGTTCTGGGCCCGCCGGTCCTCGGCGACCATTCCGAGACCGGCGCGGATTGCCGCGATAGGGCTGTTGGGGGCAATCTCCTTGCCGCCGACAAGGACGCGCCCGCGGCTGCGGTGGCGCAGTCCGAATATCGCTTCGGCGCTCTCCGAGCGTCCAGCTCCGACAAGCCCGCCGAGGCCGAGAATTTCACCCCTGCGCACCGTGAACGAGACGTCACGCACGAAAGGCGGGGCTTTGAGCCCAATTACCTCCAGAGCCACCGGCTGCTCGTTAGTGGTCACTCGCGAGACGGCCTTTCGATACACATTTCCGATGTCGCGTCCCACCATGTGGCGGATGACGTCGGCCTGCGTGAGCCCCGCCGTAGGCACGCTTTCGGCCACGGTCTTGCCCTCGCGCAGGATTGTGACGCGATCGGTGACTGCGAAGACCTCCTCAAGCCGATGCGACACGAAGGCGAGTGCCTTCCCGCTGTTTTTCAGCCGTCCCATAATCTCGAACAGCCGGTCAACCTCGATCGGCGAGAGGGAGGCCGTCGGCTCGTCGAAGATGACAAGATCGGCGTTGAGGGCCAGCGCCTTGGCTATTTCGACGAGTTGGCGTTGCGCTGCCGAGAGCCGGCGCACCTCGATGTCGAGTGGCAGTACGTGGTCGTGGCCAAGTTCCGACAGGATGGTCTGCGCCCTGTGTCGCAACTGGCTGAAAGACAGACGGCCCGGCATCGCGTAGCTGGGTAGGAAGATATTCTCCAGCACGCTCATGTCGGGCGCCAGACTGGTTTCCTGTGCCACGAGGGCAATGCCGGAACGCAGCGCGTCGCGCGCGGATCCGACGGTCAAGGGAGCACCCTTGAAGAGTATCTCGCCCGATGAAGGCGGCAGGTGTCCGCAAACGATCCGTGACAGCGTCGATTTTCCCGCGCCGTTCGCGCCCAGCAATCCGCAGATCTCGTACCGGCAGAGCGCTATCGACGCGTTGCTGAGCGCGTAGGCGTTCCCAAACAGGCGGGTGACGCCACGAGCCACGAGAAGCGGCTCGGGAATCTTGCTGCTGTCTACCATCCGAGGACACACTCCAAGTGGTACGAATAAAGCGTCCGGGGGAGGGTGCCCCCGGACGGCCTATGTCGGCCAGGCCCCGATTACATCTCGTTGGCGAAGACCGTTTCCTTGATGGTTGGAAGCTCCTGCTCGATGTTCTTGCTGGTCACGATCTTGATCGGCACGAGGATTTTCTTTTCGGGAGTCTTGCCGCCGAGATGGTCGACCATCGCGCGTCCCGATTCCTGGCCCATCAGATACGGCTGCTGCATGCCCGAAACGACCAGTTCGCCCGACTGCAGCAACGGCACGAATTCCGGCACGCCGTCGAAACCGGCGACCAGCACGTCGCCGGTGAGGCGGGCCGCCTTGATTGCCTGCAAGGCGCCCAGCGTCGGGCCGTCGGTCTGGACGAAGAGGCCCTTCATGTCCGGATTCGCGGTCGTCATATCCTGCGTGAACTTGAAGGTTTCGTCCGCGGTGTAGGTCTGCATCTGCTGCAGCCCGGCTTCCTTGGTGATGCCAGCCTCTGTCATCGCGTCCTTGAAGCCCTTGGTGCGGGCCTGGCCGTTGAGGCGGGCCTGGCTGATGCCGACAATGCCCACGCTGCCGTCCTGCTTGCCGGCGGCCTTCATTGCCTCGGCCAGCGCTTTGCCGACGCCGTTCGCGCCCTGATAATTGTCAGAGATGATGAAGGACACATAGTCGCCGCTGTCCGTGCCGATGTCGGCGATGACCACGGGAATGTTTGCCTGCTTGGCGAGATCGAGCACGGCCGGCGCGGTTGAACTGTCTGTCGGAGAGATGATGATCCCGGCGACGCCGCGGGCGATCGCGTCCTTGGCATTTTTAAGCTGGGTCTGGGCATTGTTGCCCGAATCCAGCGCCTGATAGGTGTAGCCTCCCTTGGTTGCGACATTCTCGATGCCCTTGGAGAGGTATCGCCAGAAGGCAAGATCAAGGCCTGGAGTCAGATAGACCAACTCCTTGGATTCGGCGAGAGCGGCGGTCGCCGTCCCGGCAATGCCGGTCAGCGCGACAACGCCCGCGAGGGCTGCGGTGGCAAAAAGGCGTCTTGTCAGCATGGGAACTCCTCCTGTTGTGCTGCATGGTTGCCCGGCAATCCGCCCCTATTCTTATCCCTTTCGAGCGGATTGCGTTAAAAGCTGCTTGGTCGTGGTGTAGATGCGTGTTTCGTGGACCGCGAAGGCCCTTGCGGCCGCCTCGGAATCGCGCGCCTCAAGTCCCGCAAGAATGGCACGGTGATCGGCGATGCTCGTTGCGATGCTTGAAGGCTGGGCGACTGCTCGCCGCCGATGGTCGAGAAGGTAGGAATAGAGATCGGCGGCGATATCCGCCAGCGCGGCATTGCCGCCCGCCCGATAGATGGCCGTGTGAAATTCGCGATCGCAAATGAGGAAGCGAACGGGATCGTCGATCGCCGCTTCCTGCGCCTCGATCGATTTTTGCAGGGTCTCGAGCGTCGCGGCTTCAACCCGGACAGCCGCGGCCCGCGCCACCTGATCTTCGATCAGCAACCGCGCCTCATGCACGTCGTCAAGACTGTATCTGGAAATGTCGCGATAGCGGGCCGATTGGACCGCGAGTTCCCCGACTTCCGTCGAGGCCACCACTGTCCGCGTGCCTTGGGCGACGGAAAGGATGCCCTTTGTGGAAAGGATTAGGATCGCACCGCGCACCGTCTCGCGGCTTACCGACAAAGCGCCCGCAAGTTCACGCTCGCTTGGCAACGGGTCCCCCACGTCAAGAATGCCGGTCGCAATGAATGTCGCGATCTTCTGGACGACGAAGTCCTTCATCGAATGCTTCGGCACGCCGCCAAGCGCACTCCCGTCGTCGGTCAGAATCGCTCGTAGGTCCATCCGTCCTTACATCCGAAGAGGTCTAGTGGTCCGGTATATGTACCAGTAGGCCTGCTTCAGCTGTGCGTCAATAGCGAGACGCGGCCGTCAAATCTCGGCTGACAAGAGATATTGCTTTGGGAGCGGTGAGAACGTTCTCAGCCCGCATACTCTCCGGCACAGCTTCGCCACTCACCTGCTTGAGCAGGATGTCGACATCAGCGTCATCCAGGTGCTGCTCGGGCACAGCAAGCTCGAACGACAGCGCTCACCGGCGGAGCGGGAGTCTTCCTTCCATCGGTTTCGGGCTGCTCTTGTTCTAACCCTAATACGGCCAATTTCCGGATAAATCGATATGAACGCCCGATACTCGTGATGGATAGGAGTGGCAGGACCATGCTAGCCACGAGGCAGACAGACCGCAGGCCTGTCGTGCTTCACTCCAGCTTAAGCGCTTCGGCTCATATCGAAGGTCGCTGCCAGATGGCGTGAGGGTTATCCGAAAGGGAGAGTCTCGATGTCTGGACACGGGTATGAGGGTGGGCGGCTCGATCTCCCCTTCGTTGGGCTTAGCACCTTCGGTAAACGGCCGATCTGCCTTGATTGGGACAAGATCGACGCGGATGTCGCCGTGCTGGGTGTGCCCTTCGACATGGGGACCCAGTACCGCTCCGGTGCACGTTTCGGCCCCCGCGCCATCCGCGAGGCCTCGACGCTGTTTTCCTTCGGTCATGCCGGCGCTTACGACCATGAGGACGACCAAATCTATCTGCCGCTCGACAAGGTACGGATGGTTGATATAGGCGACGCGGATATCGTGCATACCGATACCGTGGCCAGCCACGCGAATACGGAAATGGCGGTCCGCAAGATTCTTGAACGCGGAGCGCTGCCCGTCGTCCTGGGCGGCGACCATGCCATCAACATTCCCTGCGTCAGGGCGTTCAGCGAACATGGCCCCATTCACATTGTGCAGATCGATGCGCATCTCGACTTTGTCGACGTGCGTCATGGCGTGCGCGAAGGACACGGCAATCCGATGCGCCGCGCGGCCGAACAGTCGCATGTCAGCGGCCTCAGCCAGATCGGCATCCGCAACGTCTCCTCGACCGCCCGCGACGGTTACGAGGATGCGCGCCAACGCGGCTCGACGATCCTTTCCGTCCGCCAGGCGCGCAAGCTCGGCGTCGAAGGTGTTCTGGCGACCATTCCGGAAGGCGTACGTTACTATGTGACGATCGACATCGACGGTTTCGATCCGTCGATTGCGCCGGGCACTGGCACGCCTAGCCATGGCGGCTTCCTGTATTATGAAGTAATGGAAATGCTCCGGGGCCTTGTGAAGCGCGGCGACGTCGTCGGCATCGACCTCGTCGAGGTGGCCCCGGCTTACGACCCTTCGGGCATCACCGGCTTTCTAGCAGCACAGGTACTCCTGAACTTTCTCGGCTATATCTTTGTCGAACACGGAGCGCGCGGACGCTGAACGAAAGGAATTCAACGATGCCAACGAACGCAAGTAACGGTCAGGTTCACGTCATTCCTGCCCGCAAGGGCGTGGCGACGCGCGTTGCCCAAGGCCAGGTGATCACCGTCATCAACACCCACGGCACCCAGGTGGTGGACACCTGGGCCTTCTGCGCCGACGATATCGCGGAATTCATGTCGATGGAGCACAGTCGTGGAGCCATGCTCAAGGTGAACCCGAAGAACGGCGACACGCTGTGCAGCAACAGGCGGCGTCCGATGCTGACCCTGATACAGGACACGTCGGGTGGCGTGCACGATACGCTGATCGCCGCCTGCGACCGCTATCGCTACCAGCAGTTGGGCCATGTCGGGCACCATGACAACTGCACCGACAATCTGGCGACGGCCCTCGGCGCGGTCGGGCTGACGCCACCCGAAACCCCTTCGCCGCTCAACCTGTTCATGAACATTCCCGTCGGCGAAGACGGTTCGGTCACCTTCGAGGCACCGGTGGCGGGACCGGGCTCCTATGTGTCGATGTGCGCGGAAATGGATTTGATCGTCGCGTTCTCAGCCTGCCCGCAGGACCTCATTCCGGTAAACGGTCAAGGCTGCGTTCCAACCGAAGCGCATTATCGGATCGACGCCAAGGCGCCGCGCCTTTAAAGCGCAGCCCTGCATCCAGACCATTGATCCCGAAAAAGCGGCTCCCGCTTTTCGGGATCAATGCATAAAGGAGTTTTTACATGCCGCGTACCTTGGGCATCTTGTTTTTTGCGTCGGCGGCTTGCCCTTTTCCGGCCGATTTTTCGGCACTCCCCACCCTTTTGCGCAGTTCCTGAAAAAAAATCCTCTGCGACAGCGACGCTTTCTTGTGCTTTGGCGCGATGAAGACGAAGGGCGAGCGGATCTGCGCCTCAGGAATAAGCAGCGCCTTAAGCCGGTTGTTCTGTCTAAACGTGACGGTCATGTGATCCGGCAGATAGCCGACGAAGTGGCCGCTCAGGATATACATTGCCTGCGCCTCGATATTCGAAGCATAGGCGCCGACATGCGCGTTGGGGAAATGCTGCAATTCCGACTTGTTGGCATAAGGGCGCACCACCATCTGCGATGCTTCCACATCAGCCTTTGTCACCAGCTTGCGGGAAAACAGCGGGTGGCGCTCGCTGCAGTAGAGCGAGTTGATTTCATAATGGAACTCGGTCTGCGAATAGCCGGGCAGCAATTTGATGCGGGGGGAGATCGCGAAGTCGATCCCGCCCTTGGCGGTTTCCGCGATAAGCTGTTCAGGCGAGCCGATGGTGATGCGCAGATCGACTTCGCTGGCTTTCTTGATGAACTGATGAATGACGTCATCGAGGCCCAGGGCTGAATCGGTAACGGTGGCATCGACGATCCCGACGCGCAGCACACCCGTCGCCTTGGAGCGCAGTTCGCCCAGTTGCATCTCGAACGCCGACAGCGCTGAAGTCAGCGAATGGGAATATTCATAGACCGCGGTGCCCCTATCGGTTAGTTCGAAGCCGCGCCTGCCGCGTTGGCATAGCGAAAACCCCAGCCGTTCCTCCAACGCGTTGATTTGGAAACTGATCGTCGATTGGCTCATCGCCAAAGCAAGCTGTGCTCCGGTAAATCCGCCATGCTCGACCACCGAGCGGAAAACCCTGAGCGCACGAATGTCGGCAACCGACAGACGCATTCTGACACTCCTCCCTGAGCCTCTCAGACGGTGTCGGGTATCAGCCTTACATCGCCAACTTCGATGTATAGTCTATTCCTTCCATGTTTATCAAAGATTCAATCCTGCCATGCTGCCCTACCAGATGGTGCCGTGCCGTCATGCCACTGGGGAAGCAAACAATCGGGCCGGCATTGCAGCCGGCTGACGACCTGGAGGTTTAAGGCTCGTCACGCATGCGAGATTCCTGAGCGCGTACAGAAGCCTCGGACTCCAAATAATCCATAATAAACGGGAACATACGAAACTGGAGGAAGTTATGCGATCCGCTTTGAAACTGTGCACTTCGACGCTGTTGGCCGCGTCGCTCTCGCTCGCCGTGGCGAGCTTTGCCACCGCCTCCGATCTTCTGGATCGGATCAAGGCAAAGGGGGAAATCACCATCGCGTCCGAGGCCCGCTACCCGCCGTTCGAATATGTCGAAAACGGCAAGATCGTAGGCTACGGAGTTGACCTCTTCGAAGAAGTCATGAAGGCGCTGCCGGACGTGAAGGTGAACCGGCTCGACCTGCCGTTCCAGGGCTTGCTGCCCGGTTTGCAGACGGAGAAGTTCGATGCCATCATAACGTCCGTCACCGTTAACAAACAGCGCTATGATACCTACAGGCTGTCTCTGCCAATCGCCGACGCGTCGTTCTCCTACGTCAAGCGCAAAGGCGACACCGCCTTGAACACGCCCGAAGACCTGAGCGGCAAAAATGTCGGCACGCAGGCCGGCTCGGCACAGCTCAAGGGCACCGAGGCCTTTTCCGAGGATTTAAAGGCAAAAGGCCTAGCGCCGATCGCCAACATCCAGACCTATGTCGACTTCAATGAAGCCTATGCCGATCTCGCTGCCGGGCGCACGGATGCCGTCGTGAATTCCCTGCCCAATCTGCTCTACCTGCAGACGCAGCGCGGCGACGTCTTCGAAACCATCCGCACAACGTTCGGGGACCCGACCTATTTCAGCTGGGCCTTCCGCAAGGACGACGACAGCAAGGCGCTTGCCGACTTCATCGATGACCAGTTCCGCAAGCTCGCCGCCGATGGAACCATGGCCAAACTTCAGGAAAAGTGGTTCGGCTTCACCATGAAACTGCCGACGGACGCTCTGCCCGAACCCAAGAGCTGACGAGTCGGCATCCAACGCCCGGATAAAGGTGAGGCTTTCCAGCCTCGCCTGCCTAACAACGCACAGGCTGCAAGCCTGGCCTCAAGTCCATAAGGTCTGACGACTTGGCAATGTTCGCCCTCATCCAGAACAACCTGCCCATCATGCTCTGGGGCGCGGGCATGACCATCCTGGTGTCGGGCGTCGCCATCATCCTCGGCATGCCGCTCGGCCTCGTCCTGTGCTTCGGCGTCACCTCGAAGAAGACGTGGCTGCGCTACTTTTCGCGCATCTATCAAAGCGTGTGGCGCGGCACGCCCATCCTCGTGCAGTTGCTGATTATCTATTATCTGCTGCCGCTCATCGGCATCAATGTAGCGCCCATCCTCGCGGCCATCCTCGCGCTGACCCTGAACACGATCGCCTTCCAGGCCGAGATATTTCGCGGCGGACTTTTGGCCATCCCACCAGGGCAACTGGAGGCGGCGCGCATGGTAGGCATACGCAAATGGGCGGGGCGCCAGCATATACTCGTGCCCCAGATATTGCGCCTCGTCATCCCGTCGCTGGTCAATGAGACCATCAGCATCCTGAAAAACTCATCGCTGGTCTCCGTTATCGCGGTGACGGAACTGATGCGGGTAAGCCAGCAGATCGTCGCGACCACCTATCGCCCGTTCGAAATCTACATCACCGCCGCCGTCATCTATATCGTCATCAATTTCCTTCTGTCGCTGATCGGCCGCATGGCCGAGCAACGGCTGGCGCGGAGGGCCTGAGCCATGGCGCAATTCTTCGACCTATGGGTGCAATACGGGCCGCTGATGCTGGCCGGCCTGGCGACGACGGCCTGGATCTGCGCACTTGCCACAGCCCTTGGACTGGCGATCGGCCTGTTGCTCGCCTGCCTCGAGAGCACGCCGTTCACGCCACTGCGCTGGGCCGTTCGTGCCTATATCGAGATCATGCGCGGCCTGCCGATCCTGATCCTGCTGTTCGTGCTCTATTATGGCGGCCCGAGCATAGGCCTCCGGCTGAGTGCCGAAGCGGTGGGTGTTTTCGGCCTCGGCTTCTATGGTGCCGCCTATTTCGCCGAAATCTTCCGCTCCGGTTTCCAGTCGATCTCCAAAGGCCAGATCGAGGCGGCGCGCATGGCCGGGCTCTCAGGCACGCAGATCATCCGCCATATCAAGCTGCCGCAGATGCTGGTCATGATCACGCCACCGATGGTCAACCAGATCATCATCCTCATCAAGGAATCCGCGGTGCTGTCCATCATCACCGTTGCCGAGCTGACCAAGAACACGACGCAATTCGTCAACGAGACCTACGCGGTCATCGAACCTTATCTCGCCGCCGCCCTACTGTACTGGCTGCTGGTCGAGGCAGTCGCGCAGCTCGGCAAATATGTTGAGCGCCGGGTGCGGTTCTAGGCCGCTCAACCACCAATTTGGGAATAAACGATGGCCACTGAAACCACCGAACCCGTCATCAAAATCCGGAATCTGACCAAGGATTTCGGCACATTCGCGGCCCTGTCCGGGATCTCGCTCGACATCAACCTCTCCGAGGTCGTCTGCATCATCGGACCCTCGGGGTCGGGCAAGAGCACGTTGCTGCGTTGCGCGAGCTTCCTCGAGGAATATACGAGCGGCGAGATCGAGATCGAGGGCCGGTTGCTCGGCTACAAGCGCGGTGCCGAAGGACTGGTACGAGAAAGCGACCAGAACATCGATTCCGTGCGCCGCAACGTCGGCATGGTGTTCCAGCACTTCAACCTATGGCCGCATATGACAGTGCTGGATAACGTGACGCTGGGATTGCGTCTTTCCAAGCGCGCTCCCGCCGCCAAGGCGAAGGAAAGCGGGCGCCGTGCGCTGGCCAAGGTCGGCCTCGCGGATTTCGCCGAGCGCTACCCCTCGCAGCTTTCCGGCGGCCAGCAGCAGCGCGTCGGCATCGCCCGGGCGGTCGCGATGGAGCCGCATGTGATCCTGTTCGACGAACCGACCTCGGCGCTCGATCCCCAGCTCGTTGGCGAGGTTCTCGACACCATGAAGCAACTGGCCGTCGAGGGCATTACCATGGTGGTGGTGACGCACGAGATGGGCTTTGCCGCCCAGGTCGCCGACCGTGTCGTCTTCATGGACCGCGGCAAGGTGATCGAGCAGGGCCCGCCCGCCAAACTCTTCAACGATCCGCAAAGCCCGCGCTTGCGTGAATTCCTCGACACTTGGAGACAGCGCAACATGCTGTTCCAGAGCGAGCCCACCGCCGGCCAGTAGGGCAGCGGCACAATCGACACGACAAGACGGAGGACCGTACCATGAGCGAAGGTTTGAGCCCGGCAGGTGTTCCCCGCATGTATGGCGACGTGCCACCCTTCATGGCATTTCCCTATGTGCGCGATCTGGCAGGTCTTTCCGCCGACGCTGTGGTGGTGGGCATGCCCTATGACGGCATCGCCACCTTTCGCGGCGGCGCGACCCGCCGCGCCCCGCAGGAAATCCGCAAATACTCGCTTCTTTATGGCAGCTACAGCTTCGACTGGGACCTCGACATGCTGGCCCATATCACCGTCGCCGATGCCGGCGACATCGATGTAGTGCCGGGCGACAATGCCGCCAGCTACGCCCGCCTCGAAGCGCGGCTTGCCGCGGTGTTGGTCAACGGGGCGGTGCCGCTGACCATCGGCGGCGATCACGGCATCAGCTATCCGGCGGTACGCGCGGTCTCCGATGCCGGCGACACCCCGGTCGGGCTCATCGTTTTTGACACCCATCTCGATCTCAGCGAATCCTTCGGCGGCGACCGCCTCACCCGCGCCTCGCCCCTGCTGCGCATTGCCGAACTCGACAAGGTGGCCCCTCGCCGCATCGTTGTCATCGGCGCGCGCGGCCCCCGCAACCTGCTCGAATGGACCCCGCTTTACCGCAAGCTCGGCATCACTGTGTTTTCCATGGAGGAAGTCGAGCGCCTCGGCATCGAAACGGTTGCCGAACGCGCACGCGCCATCGCCAGTGCCGACGGCGCGCGCCTCTATATCAGCCTCGACATCGACGGCGTCGATCCAGCCTTTGCCCCGGCAACCAACAGCCCCGAACCAGGCGGCCTTACCTCGCGCGAGATCATTCGCGGCGTAAGGATAGTGGCCCGCGACGGCTTTGCTGGGTTCGACCTCGTGGAGGTATCGCCGGATTTCGATGCTTCCAGCGGCACCACCAGCATCCTGGCCGGCCGGCTGCTGGCCGAGGCCCTGTTCTGCCTCGCGGCCAAGCGCGCCGGCAAGCAGAACGCCTGGCGCGACGCCCACAGGTCCGACTTCCAACAGAAATAGCACCACCTTCGGAGTGCGCCTCGCGGTCAAGCGACCCGATGCGCCAACAGGACACAAGACCATGAGCATTACAAATTTCCAGCCACTCGATTCCGGCAGCGTTCCGCGTTTTGCCGGCCCTTCAACCTTCATGCGCCTGCCCATGGCTACCCCCGAGCAGGTCGACATCGCGCTGATCGGCGTCCCCTTCGACGGCGGCACCACCAACCGGCCGGGCGCGCGCCATGGACCGCGCGAAATCCGCAACCAATCCAGCCTGGTGCGGCGCGTCCACCATGTGACGGGCGTCTCGCCTTTCGAACAGGTGCGTGCCGGCGACTGCGGCGACGTGATTGTAAACCCGCTCGACCTGCCCGGCTCGCTGGACACGATCAGCGCCTTCTTCGAAAACGTCCACCACTCCGGCGCCCGGTCTCTGGTCGTCGGCGGCGATCATCTGATCACGCTGCCCATCCTGCGCGGCATCGCCAAGGAACCGGCCGGCCTCATTCACTTCGATGCCCATTCCGATACCTATGACGAGTTCTTCGGCAACCGCTATAATCACGGCACCCCGTTCCGCCGTGCCGTCGAGGAAGGCCTGCTCGATCCCAAGCGCATGGTCCAGATCGGCATCCGAGGAGCGATCTCCGATGTGGAAAACTACGATTTCGCCCGCGAGGCCGGCATCCGGATCATCTTCATCGAGGAATTCATGGAGCGCGGCGTGGGCACGGTGATGGCCGAGGCGCGCTCGATCGTCGGCGACGCGCCGACCTACGTCTCGTTCGACATCGACGCGCTCGATCCGTCTTTTGCCCCCGGCACCGGCACCCCGGAGATCGGCGGCATAACGACGCGCGAGGCCCAGAAGATGATCCGAGCGCTGGCCGGCGTCGACATCATCGGCGCCGATCTGGTCGAAGTCTCGCCGCCGCTCGATCCTTCGGGCGTCACCGCGCTAACCGGTGCCACCCTCCTGTTCGAGCTTCTCTGCGTCATGACGATGCAAATACCGGCTAAATGAGACCCATGTGTGGAGTGCGCCCCTCGGACCGGACAGGATGAACAAGCAGAATTGACTTGGAAGCCGGGCTTTCGAAGGATGGAAGCCCATGGTGGCTTATCGCACGCACAGCATCGAGTTCAAACGTCAGGTAGTGCAGGAGTTCCTGTCCGGCGAGACGCTGCATGGTCTCGCCAAGCGGCACGAACTGCCGCGTAACCTGATCCGCATCTGGGTTCAGAAATACGAGGCCGGCTCCTTCGACGAAGACGTGGCGGCGGCCGACACGATGCAGACCTATGAGGCGCGGATCGCAGCGCTGGAGCGGCTGGTAGGCCGGCAAGCCTTGGAAATTGAGTTTCTAAAGGGGGCTCTGAAAAGCGCACCACGTCCGAGAAGCGGGACTACATCCGGATCAAAATTTCTCCCGCCTCCAACGCCCCTGCTACCGATTGAGCCCCGGAGGCGGGGCAAGGAAGCCATAGTTGCGTCGGGAACAAGCGGCGAGACCGATCCGCCGATCTCGAATTCCCATCCGAAGAGTTCCGCGTAAAGCGGCGCAGGTTCGCAGGATCACGCCCTATTATTTCAAAGTGGATGATTGGCTTGGCCATGATGTCCAACCTTTTAGACGGTTCGCAAAACAGTCGCAGCCCGAGCGGCAGCGGCTGCTGGCTCGGCAGGTGAAACACCTCCCAGGTCGCCCGCATCTGGCCACAATCGTTCTGTGCGACAACACCGCGGGACCGTCAGATCGGGGCGACGATGCGGAGAAGGCAACGGTTCACCGACAAAAAAGGCACGAGAGAAAAGAGCGCACCTCGGATGTTGCGCGCGAGTCGATCGAGGTCGAGCGGGCGGCACGGGATGCGAAGACAGCTCGGCTCCGAGAGCAAGGGCTGATGACTGAGATTCGCAGCTCAGCACCTAAGAAGGTGCAGCCCCGATAACTGCTTAAGGGAGGCAGCGATGCTCGATACCCATACAGACATTGCGCGGGCGGCTATTGAAGCCACCTTCCTGCCACGTCGCGCCGCATTTCCGCGCGATATTGATCACTCCCGACGCGTGCTCGCGACATCACGCGAGCTTCTGAAACGCCTGCGCCAAAGCCATGGCGATGACACCTCCCGAGCTTGGGAGGATGCAGACCCGGTTCCCTTCGCTATCTCAGCGTTCGATGCCGATGTTCTCCGGGCAGTGTTCAAAGATTTGGTGTTGGGAACATACGCGCCCAAATGTCGATGGCGCGATCTGGCTAAGACCCTGGTACTCGAATACGCCGGGTGCGATCAGGTCGAAGTTGGCTTGCTGGATTGGATCACCAGGAAGTAAGTACCTTGTGCCAAGTCGAGTTGAGCGCGTGTTCTAGAGATCCACCAGGCGCGCCACGAGGGGGTTGCGACGTCTCGACTTCAGGAGTTTATCTCAACTGTCCGAATGGCGATTTGACATACCCAACCCGCCGCCAGCTATGGCGGAGGTCGGGTTCGTTCTAGGTCTCAGTCGTAGACTTTGACGATCTTGCGGGTGCCCGGGTCCACCAAAACCGTGCGGTTGTCGATCACCACATACCGGTATTTGACATTGGGGACCTCATGGAGCTCGACCGTGTCCGGCAGAGCCGTGCCGACATTCAGCTCAAGTCCGAGAAGGTTCACGGAAGCCAGCGGTTGCTTCTTCACGTATTTGCGCACGACGGTGTCCTGTTCCGGTGTGATGACAACATCCTGTGCCGCAACTGCGCCGACGCCGGCCAAAAGCAATAGCGCGGCAGCGGTGCTGGTAAGGGGGATCCTCATGGTTTTTCTCCTGTTGTTCCGGCGACAGCACAAGTCTTCTGTGCGCCAGGCAACTGAACACGTCGGCAGGCCGAACGTTCCTCGATCAGGCTTCAGTCGGAATCCTGACCAGACCAAAGGCCGATCACAAAACGCAATGGTCTTATCTCTTGAGACTAGGCGGAACGGCTTAGGGCTAGGCTAGTTGCTTCTCCAAATCAGGAGAAAGCAGATGGATAAAAGCATTGGCCAAGCGCGTTGGTTGCTCGCGCCAACTTTCGCCGCAGCCGTCACATTTTTGGTGATCGGCATATTCCTTGGCTGACATGTTGTGGATCGGCACAGCTACGTCCCTTCCTGTGCTGATAGGGCCCGCAAGCCGCTTCGGTGGCTGGCGGGCCCTCTATTTCCAGTATGTTTGGTGAGCAAAAGACAATGACATCGATCCAGAGAACCAATGAGAGTGGCAACGCAAACCAACCGGCAAATGACAACGATGATCATGCGCCTGCGCTACTGGACGCTGTTTCTTTGACGAACGAGGAAAACATTGCCGACCTTGTCAGGCGAACCGAGCGCGTGGCGATTTTGGTAGTGTTGGGAATGGGGGGCTGGTTGATGTTAGTCCCCGCTATCTACCTTGTACTGAGCCACCGAATATGAATGAACAATTACGCCAGCATATGATCGCCCGTCTCGGGGGCCGGGGTCGGACAGTTTCATCATCCGCGCAGCTTTTCGCCTCGAATTCCAGCGTGGCGCTCGTTACCGTGACGCTTGATCATCTTGTTGGGCTGCAGCACCTGATCTGGAACTCGAGCGCGGCCCATTGCTGACCGGCTCGCTAAAACACACCACCAATGCCTATGCCGCCACTGATGTCCGGTGGGGGAGGCGCGGGACGTCTCGGGGCGGCCTGCGAGCGTTTCGCAGTCGTCCGTACGGAGCCGTTTCGTGAAGGGGCGGCGTCCGACGCTATCTTAGCCGGCTTGGCCTTCACGATGACCGGCTGCTTGCAGATTCTGCCTGAGCGCAAAAAGAGATCGCCCAGCAGTCCGACGCTCGGCTCCGTCGTCGCCGCGACTTGCTTGGTATTCTTGTAGTAGTCGGTGAGAGCACGGATTGAACCCGTGCCCCAATCTCCATCAATCTGCATCCGGTAGCAACCCAAGCGACGAAGTTCGGTCTGAACGTTGCGCGCAAGATCGGCTGTCTTGTCTTTGTCCGCCTCGCCCATGGATGCGCCGACAATGAGCGTTTCGAGACCGGAGACGACGCTTTGGCGAGCGTCCTCAACCCTTTCGGTCGGAGACAGATTGGCGACCTGTGTGCCAACCGGCTCCGGTGAACTGGCGGACGGTGCCGGAATCTCGACCGACCGCAACGTCTGTCCGACGATTAGCACGGCGGTCTGCAGGTCATTGGAGGCAAGCTCGACTTGCAATCTCTTCTTTGCCGCGGGGTCCGCAAGGATGCGTGAAAGGCTTGCGCTCAACTGTCCCGGATCGAGTACCTGTTGCTCCGTGAAATAGAACTGCTCACGCAGGTTCGATTGATCCCACGGCACTTGACGGCCAACCGTCAACGCTTCGGTTTCGTTGCGGACGCGGATCATCATATCCGAAATGCTGAGCCCGGGGATCTCGAGATTCTTCAGCAGCGCAATGGTGAACGGGCTGTTTTCGCCGCCGCCATCGGCCGTGACATTGCCTGGCTGGGTGGCAAAGGCAACGAACGTGTTTTCACCGACTTCAACTTGCGCCAGACCATTGCCGGCACCGGCACCGAGCGGATTGTTGCGGCACGCGTCCAGGAATATGAACGTCTGGCGGTCGCGGCGCGCGAACCGCGCGATCACATCATTCAGCTTGATGGCCGTGGCGGTGAGTTTTTCCAGGCTTTCAGGATCGGGCGTATCGACCGGGAGCAGGTAGTTTTCGCCGGTCAACTGCACGCCATGACCGGCGTAGATAATCAAAACTGCGCTGACGGTAGGCAGCCTTGCATCAGCTTCTCGAAAGATTCTGGAAAAATCTTGGGTCGAAAGATCGGTGCCCGTCAGGACCTCAAAATTTAGCCGCTTCAAGCTCTCTGAGAGCTTTGCGGCATCATTTGCGGCATTGGGGAGATGCTCAAGTCGGCTGCTTTGATAGTTCGAATTCCCGATGACGATCGCTAGCCGGTTGCGTGGCTGCGGCGCCGCGGTCGGCTCGACCGCGGCGCGAGCACCAGCTGAGCCAAGAAGCAGAAAAATGAGAAACAGTGGGACACGAAACAGAAGTCTGTTGCAGTGGGTCATATCAGCATGCTCGCTCCGGCCTGCCTCAATCTTGGTCCAGCAACTTCCCAACGCACCACGACGCAACCACAATCAGCCTAAGCGCCTGCCCTCATACCGGCGAAGGTCACCAAAATTTATACCAAGAATCCTGTCAAAGATAGGGAAAAGGGATTTGTATGCGATCAGTCATTGGACTGTGGAGGACAAGATGCCGACCAAGATCAATCTTGCGCTGCCGGTTTATGGAGCCGCCTACAAAAGCGTGTTCGTTCGCAGCCTGTTCGCGGCCTTAACTCATAAGAGCCTGTCCAACTACGCCTTCACGTTGTCGGAAATCGAGTACACGGATATTCCATTTTCGCGGAACTATCTGCTCACGAATTTCTACTACAATAAACCGGATTGCAGCCACATTCTGATGATCGACAGTGACATGGGCTTTTCACCTGATCTTATCGCGGCGATGCTGGCGCTGGACAAGCAAGTCGTCGGCACCCTGTATCCGCGGCGCCGGATCGATCTGCGCAAACTCCATTCCCTCTCGACACTGCCCTTCGACAAAGCCTTTGCGCAAAGCCTGGAGTTCATCGGAACCGTCGTCGAACCTCGGCAAGAGCAAGAAGGCTTTGTCCGGGTAACGTCATGCGGCACGGGCATCTTTCTGGTCTCCCGCGACTGCGTGACGGCCATAATCGAGAAGTTACCCGAGACGGTGGACCGGTCTCGTTACAGAAAGAGCAAGTACACCGCTCAGTTCGAGAATTTCCTGACGCCATTTGCGAAGATTGTGACGCCGGAACTGGACCTCCCTACCGATTTCTCGTTCTGTCACCGCTGGGTTGAGCAGTGTGGTGGCGAAATATGGGCAAGCTACCATCGCAAGATTGCACATGCGGGAGATCTGACTGTTTCGGCGGCCTATTCTGATCTTTAAAGATGCCTTTGAAGTTTGGCCACTGCTTTTGACAGGCTCATTTAAGTTTACGATAGTGTCCTTGTCGCCACAGATAGCCTTATAGTCTCCTGAGAACGAACGCCAAACCATTGCCGCCCAGCAACGCGACGCGTACAGTGCCGGTTAAGCAGTCAACGATCCCATGAGATGGATCGTTGATCTATTTAATTGCCTTGATTTGTGACGGTATCGATTTCTCGTAAGGTGGGGTCGAATGAGAGTGTCGCGCGAGGCCTATCAATGGACGGGAGTCTCGTTGCTCGCCTTAGCGGCGGCGTCCACGTTCCAAGTCTCTGGCGCGGCGGCCTGCTCCGCTACTGCAAACGGCGGCGGCACTCCCTTCCAGGCGACATCGGTTACCGTGAACTGCACGACGACCGGGGATTTTCAGGACGTCGATGGCGTATTCACCACCCGATTTAGCGGGTTCGAGAACTCGTCGGAAGTCATCGTCAACGACTACGACGGCAATGGCGACGACGTCGTGAGAATTTTTGGCGGCCTCCTGACCGATAAAGCGGCGACAACACCCGGTGTAGGCGGCCTGCCTGCGGGAGGGTCGACCTCCTTGCAGCCGGCGGACGGTACAATCGAACTCCTCGGCGGCAACGACCGGTTTGAGATGTTCTATGGGGATTTCTTGGGGGTTCCGTACGCCCCAACCGTCGCGGCCAATCTCAATACCGGGGCCGGGGATGACCTGGTCGTCATCCAGGCCGGCAGTATTCAGGACATTGACCTTGGAGATGGTGCCGACAGCGCTGTGATATTCGGCGACGGTACACAGGTTGGCAATGTGACCGGCGGCAGAGGTGACGACCTGTTATCGATCGGCATGCTCACTACCGAGGAGGGAATTTTTTTCAGCGCGCCGACCGCCGGCGTTCTCTCCGGGGGCGATGGCAATGACACCATCATCATTGCGGGAGGCACAGTTGATGCCCTGGATGCCGGGGCTGGCAATGACCGGGTCAGCGTCAGCGGCAGTGCCGCGGTCGACCTCGACCTCGACGGAGCGGGCGGAAACGACACGATAATGGTCGCTGGCAACGCCACCATTGGCGGCAGCATATTCGGCAATGACGGCGACGACACCGTCAACATAAACGGCGGAACCATAGGCGCCACGACAGGTGGCAACATCACCGGCGGCCTAGGCTTCGACAGCGTCTCGGTCGTCGGCGGCGACATAAAGGGCGGCATCGACGCCGAACATGTCCATTTGTCGGGTGGCACGATCGAGGGTGACATTACCGGCCTTGGACCCAACACGCTAACCATCGATCATATCGGCGCCGTCGAGCCGCTCATCCTTAGCGACGGGGTGCTATTCAGCGGTACAGGCGCCAACGGCACAGTCGTCGACACCGACCTTGCCGCCGGCGGCAAGAGCCAGAACTTTGCCGGCTTCGACAATTTTTCGGCCGACCATTCGACCCTTCGCTTCAGCGGTGGCACGCAGGGCATAAACCAACTCAACCTCGGTAACGGTTCAACGCTGTTCATCAACGGCAACGTCACTATGCCGGGTTCGATCATCGCGACAAATTCCCTGATCAACATGATGGACGGTGTCGCCGACGACGTGTTGATGCTCGGCGGCCTCGCCCTCAACAGCGCCACCATCAGCCTCGACATCAACCAACAGACGCTACGGTCGGATCAACTCGTTGCCAATGCGTTTTCGGCTGCCGGCACCAGCACCATTATTGTCAATCTGCTGGGCACCCCCCAATTCGCCCAAGTGACCAATATCCCGATCATCGTCTCGGCCAGCGGACCGGTTGCCGGCACCTTCCGTCTCGGAAGTATTTCCGGCACGCCGGGTTCGCTTTTCAGCTATGAGATCGTGAACGGCCCGAATGGCGGCTTGTTCCTGCGTGCCACGCCGGCCAGTTTCGGCATTGCGGCGGCGCCGACCAGCGCGACCAACGCGGGCGCGGTCGAGGTGGCACTCGACGCTCTCTACGGCATAAACCGCGACGCGATCGATGCTGACCTCCACCTTTCGCCTGCATCCGGATCTGGAATGGTACCGGTTTCTTCGAGCTTCGGGGTCTTTGCTTCCGGCCAGTTCGCTCATACCGAGCATGACGGCTATAACATCAGTGGCGGCGGCCTGAATGGCCCGGGCCCGAGCTTCGATGCCAATGATTTTTCGGCCGCCATCAGCCTGGACTTCAATGCCGCCAAGCATTTCCAGTTCGACAATGAGTATGGCCTGAACATCGGTGTATTCGCCGGCTACGCCTCGACTGACGTCAATCTCGGAGCCTTCCAGGGATTTGATGCCATAGGGGAAGGTAACAACAAGGCCGGACTGTTCGGCGGCTACGCACTGTTGCGCAAGGACTACAATTACGCGCTGGTCTCGGCCTCCGGTTTCTTCGGCCGAAGCGACGTGATGAACGGGGTGCTTGACACCACCGGCAGCTATGACACCGAGGGCTACGCGGTCACGGGATCTGTCGGCCACATCTTCGCGCTGGGCGAACGCACCCGTTTCGATCTGCGTGGCGGCCTGCTTGGTGTTTCATTCCGCGGCGATCCCTACACTGACAGCGGTGGCAATCAGTTCGGCAAGAGCCGGCTTTCATTTGGCGCCATCAAGTTCGAGCCTGGCATTTATGGCGATTACACGCTGAGCAACGGTATGGTGTTCAGCCCCTATGCGCGTGGCGAATTGCAGCAGCGTTTCGGTTACAAGAACACGACCGAGATCGGTACCAGGACGATCGCCTTCGACGATGCGGATTTTTCCGTGGCGCTATCGACGGGGTTCAACCTGAAAGTTTCGGAGTTGACGACCGTCAACGGCGAAGTCCGTGGTAAGGCCTCCTCGGATAGCTCCACTATTGGCGCCAAGCTCGGACTTAAGATAGCTTTCTAGCGGTTCCTCGATCCGCGGATCATCCGCGCCCGCGCTGAGTTCCTGACGTCTTTGGGATGGGAATAGCAGGACCTTCGAATCCCCCGCACTCAGGCAAGGTGCGGTATCGTGATGCCGGGATCGCGGGCTGGCCAAACACACCAACCGGGATGCTCGCCAATTGGCAGCAAGTGCTCTATGCTCTCTGGAGACACCGCATGGTCGTGATGTCGATACGGGGTTCTGTTGTCGTAGGCAGGGGGAGCCATGTTCGAAGTTCTCGGAGTCTGGCGCAAAGCACGGTCAAGAAGCAGAGTCGCCGCGAAGACGCTTGGCTTGATCGTTTCGTTGTTCGTGTTGTTTTTGCCCGGACTGGGAACGGCGAACGCGCAGACAAACTGGACGCTCGATCCGACCGCTTCGGTCCTCACCTATCAGTCGGTCAAGAAGAACACGATCGTCGAAACCAACAAGATCAGGAATATTTCCGGCAGCCTCACTTCGACCGGCGACGCCAAGGTCTCCTTTGACCTCAACTCAGTCGATACCGGGGTCGACCTGCGCAATGTCCGGATGCGGTTCCTCTTCTTTGAGACCTACAAGTTTCCAACCGCCGAACTGACAGCGAAAGTGGATCCGGCGGCATTTGCCGACCTCGCCACCAAGCGACGTATGAAGGCGGTTCTTCCATTCCGTCTCAACCTGCATGGGGTCGACAAGGATCTTGAGGCCAATGTCGTGGTGACCATGGTCAGCGACACCATGGTCTCGGTCGCCTCGGAGGCCCCTGTCGCGGTGCATGTGGAAGACTTCGGTCTATTGCCCAATGTCGACAAACTCCAACAGGCGGCCAGTGTGACCAACATTGTTCCTACCGCATCGGTGTCGTTCGATTTCGTGTTCACGGCCGACGGAAGCAAGCCGCCCCCCGCCCAGACCGTTGCGGCAAGCACCGAGGTCGGGCCCGTCGCCACCGATGCGACGAAGACCAACTTCAACGATGAGGAATGCCTCAACAGGTTTGCGGTGCTGTCCCGTACCGGGGCGATCTATTTTCGCCCCGCGAGCGCGCGGCTCGATGCCCAAAGCCGCCCGCTCCTCGCTGAGGTCGTCGGTGTCGTCAGCAAATGCCCAGGCCTAAAGGTCGAAGTTTCCGGACACACCGATGCCGATGGACCGGTTGCAGAGAACAAGCGCTTATCGGAGCGCAGGGCCCAGGCAGTGGCCGACGCCATTGTTGGAGCGGGCATTCCGCGCACGCAGATTACGGCGACCGGCTACGGCGAGGAACGCCCAGTCGCCGGCAACGACACGCCGAAGAACAAGGCGCTCAATCGGCGGATCGAGTTTTCCGCCACCAAGCTCGTCAACTGAGGAAGGATCTGTTGTCCCGGTGGGTTTCGATCTGATCGCCCGTCGCAGTAGCCTTCTGCGCGCAATCGGGCTCGCGGCAGTTGCGCTGCTTTTCACTTTGACGGCAGCCGATGCCGAGCGCCGTACAGCGCTGGTACTTGGCAACTCCCAATATCTGCACGCCCCGGCACTCGCCAATCCGGTGCGCGACGCCAAAGCCATCGCCGAAAGCCTGAAAGATCTTGGTTTTGAAGTCGTTTCCGGCTTCGATCTGACCAAGTTGCAGACCCAGACGACAATAGCGCAGTTCGCAAAGCAGGTGCGCGGGGCGGACATCGCGCTTTTCTTCTATGCGGGCCATGGCTTGCAGGTTTCAGGCAGCAACTATCTTCTTCCGATCGATGCCGCCCTGGAGGACGAGACTTCGCTCGACTTCGAGGCGGTGCCTGTCGATTTCGTTCTGCGACAGATGTCTCGCGAGACCAGCATAAGGCTTATTTTCCTCGACGCCTGTCGCGACAATCCTCTAGCCGAGGTGCTGGCAAAGACCGCCGGCGTCAGGGGAGCAAAAAGCGGCCTTGCGGAAATCTCGATCGAGAATGGCGGTGCCGGTACGCTTGTCGCGTTCGCCACCAGTCCAAATCAGGTCGCCTACGACGGATCCGGCAAACATTCGCCGTTCACCTCGGCGTTGCTTGCGCACATTGGCGAGACAAATGTGTCCATCACTGAGGCGATGAACCGTGTTACCGCCGATGTGTTCAAGGCAACCGCTAGCAAGCAGCGCCCCTGGAGCAACGTCTCGCTGACCACCGAGGTCGTCCTGCACAAGGTTGATCTCAACGCACCGCTGATCGTCGGTGAGGCGGGCGTTCCCGGACCGCAAGGCGACTCGGATACGCGCAATGCCACTGCTAATCCGTCGAGCTCCGCCAATGACGCCCAACTCGCACTCAATGTGCTCCGTCAGAAAATCCCAAAACTCGCCTCTGACGACCCGATCTTTTTCGACGTTCCGATCGATTTCGGCGACCCCGAAATCGATGGGAAGAGTATTGCGGAGCTCATAAAAGGCGAGCCACGCTTCAGTCCGGTGGAGGGCCTCGACAATTCGGTATGGCAGGGCAAGCACTGCGACGGCTGCCATGAGTGGAACGAGACCCGACTGTGTGATCAGGCGAAGAATTTCGCCGCCAACGATGTCTCCGTTCTGCGCTTGCAGCATCCGCTTGGGACACGCTTCAAGGTGGCGCTCGCCAAATGGGCTCAAGGGGGTTGCAAGTAGGCGGGACGGAGGGCGTCCTCCAGTTCTGTGGGTGCCGGTCGTGTGGGCGAGTGCCCCTAAGATGCATCCGTTGACTGGTGGAGGGCCTCGATCTCGGCCATCTGGATACCGATTTCGACGAACGCCGACAGCACCGAGAAACGGTCCACGAGCGCCACGCGTGCCAGACCGGCCAGAATTCCGGCATTGATTGCATAGGCAGCAGGAGAATGCTGCAAATCCAGTGCCGGCATCGCGGCCACGGCTGACCGATCTTCACGCGATCCCGCAGCTAGGATAATCCAGCCGACCGGGGTTGTTGGCGATTTTGCCGCGGCGGCTCTGACGTCTGTTCGATGGCGGGGGCTGTCGGGTTCGCTCACCCAGTCGCGGACAAGACCGAGCAACCGGTGATCGGTCTCATCGAAGAGGTCGCTCAGATGGCTTAGGCATTCGTGGGCCCACCAGACTGCGGCCCGCTCGGGAAGCAGGTAGGCGCAAAATGTAATCGCTTCCTCAGGAATGCGCCCGGCGAGGAGGTCGCGGCAAAACGCGATCGAGTGCTGTTCGGTCGGAGGAGTGCGCATGTCCCTGGTGATAGCGGGACAAGCTGCGAAAAGATCCCGTGCCGTTTTGAATCGGAGCCCATGGGCCATGAACGCCGCGCTTTCATCGAGGAACTTTGGCCACTCAAGCCTCAGGCACGGCGCGGGTCAAGTCTCAAGCCGTGCCACGGCCAAAACAGTCGCGATGATCGCACCTCCAACGTTTGGCCACAGACAATTGCGCTGGAATTTGATATGTTCGCGGTCGATCAAAATCGGATACTCAAACAGGAGGAGCGCTATGCAGTGGAGTCGTTCAGCCTTTGTGTTGGCGGTCGTGTTTTTCTCGAACCATGCTTCCGCCGATCCGGCTCGGAAATCAGAAGACATCGTGAAGTTTTTTGCCGGCGCAGCCGATCTTGGCAAATCTCGAGGAATTTGTGTCGGTTCCGAAGAGGAGTGCAACAAGAGCAACACCAATGGGCAGCAGGAAGGCAGATCCAACCTCGACATGCTGATCAATTTCGGGCTGGATTCGGCCCAACTCGACGCAACCGCGCGCGCTGAGCTCGAAGAGTTCGCCAAGGCTTTGAAAGACAACCGGCTGAGCACGTTCAACTTCGTCGTCGAAGGCTACACCGATGCGACGGGCACGCTGCGCTACAACGAAGGTCTGTCACAACGAAGAGCGAAATCGGTGGCAGCTTTCCTGACGGCCAGCGGTGTCGAGGCCGCGCGCATCAACGCCGTCGGCATGGGCGAGAAGAACCCTCGCAACGCCAACCCGTACGATCCTGCCAACCGCCGCGTGGAAATGCGGATAAAAACGCAATAACCGTCGAAACTGCGCGGCAAACCGAGGGGGAACCCTTCTGCGCAAGAAACTCATGCCAGACCTGACGCTCAGAGCGTATTTGGGATCGAGCCCATGAGAGCAGTGATGGCCTGTTTGTATTTTTCGAACTCCGGCGACGTCTGACGGATTTCGGTGGTCGTTGTCTGTGACCCGGCGTCGGTTGCCAGATGAGTCAGCTTCTGGCCCATTTTTCTTTCGGCCCAGTCCACCACGTAGCTGGCTGTCTTGCCGGTGAGGAACGGGTTGGCCTGGATGACGGCCGACCCCAGGACAGCGCTCAGCTGCGCCGAACCTGATGCCGACAGAACCTGATGCGCGCCTTCCATTCCAAGGAAATGACAGAGATAGAGCCGGCCGGCCGTGATTTGGTGGCCGCGCTGGCGCAGGTAGGCCTCGCCTTCGCGCGCCAGGTTGCGCACCATCTCTCGCGAGATCGTGGCGTCGTAGCGCAGGGCGAGTAGGTCGTCGGTCGACAGCGTGCGTGCAAGCTCCGGGCGGTAGGTATTCATCATCCTGATCCAGGTCTTGGTTATGAACTGGCCGGCGCCCGTCGCGGAAGAATTAGGATTCTTGGCGCGAGCACTACCGCCACTTTCGACGTGAACGATGCGCTCGGTGAGCGTTTCGACCGCGGAATCGTTCGATGCGACCGCGGTAACCGTGCCCAAGGGGTCGATCGCCTCGCCGTTTTGGTAAAGCTCGAAATGCAGGTGAGGGCCGGTCGATAATCCGGTGGTGCCGATATAGCCGATGACGTCGCCTGCCTTGACCTTGGTGCCGACGCCGGCTTCGATTGCAAATTTCTGCATGTGCGCATAACGCGTCTCGCGGCCGTTTTTGTGCAAGATCTTGACCAGATTGCCGTAGCTTCCCCCATCGCCCTGGAAGGTGATCTCGCCATCGAAGGCGGCTGCGATCGGCGTGCCGACGGGTGCCGCCCAATCGACGCCCTTATGGATGCGCACGGTCCCCAGAATGGGGTGCTTTCGTGGTCCGAAGGTGGAGGTCATGACGCCATTCACCGGCGTGACCATGCCGTTGGTGACTGTCAGCGAGCGTACCTGATCGTCACCTGTAACACACGCAAACTGGCCGTCGCTTTGCTGGAAGACAAAACAGTCGAGGCTTTTCTCGCTCCCCTGCACGCCCACATACAGAACCCGTCCCGCGCCCTCGTCCTTGCCCCTGGGCGTCTGTGAATAGATCATCACCAGACGCTGGTCCTCGCTTGCAAAGGCGTCCAGATCCTGTCCTCTCGAAAGATACATGATCGCCTCGCCGATCACGCCGGTTGGAACATTGTTGCGGGCTGCCGTCGAATAGACGGCGTCGAGCAGACGATACTGTCGTTTATGCGTACCTTCTTCCTGTGCGCCCGAATAGTTGAACAGATCTTCGCGAACCCAGGGATCAACACCCGACACGAAGGCGCCCGCGCCGTTGCGCGTCAGCGTGCCGACGAACAGGTTCTTGGCGTAGATCGAAACCTGCATCAGGGACATTGCGCTCGTGTCGCGCGTCGGCCTGAACCCTCGCATCGCAACGACGTAACCCGCTGCCAGGCCGTCCCGGTGGAAAAGCGCGCTCAGGGCCTCGCCTGCCAGCTTGGCATCCTGCGCGGAGAAGTGCGCATCCAACGCTACGCTGTCCAGACTGCGATCATTGAGAACCTTTACGAACGTGTCTTCGGTCGCCGCGAATCGCTGGTACTCATTGGTGACGGCTACGACGCTCGTGTTGTTCTCGATCTCGGTCTTCTGGAATGCCGGCAGGGCTGCATCGCCTGCATCGATCGTCTCACCCCATCCGGCTTCGGGATCGTCGCTGTCGGCTTTCTGACCGGAAGCCGCTTCAAGTTCCCTGGCGGGAGGCGAGGGTTGAAGATCGTTCTCCAGATCGCCCGATGGCGCGGCAGCGGTTTTTCGTTGCGCTTGGAAGAATGCGAAATCCTCCTGCGTCGACGGTATCGTCGTCATGAATTTTTCGCTGGCGCTCAGCATGACGTCTGACAGGACTTCGAGCTGGGGAGAAACGTCGGCCTGATCGAGTTCTGCCGGACGCGGGACCACTCGGCCTTTGGTTGCGGCGCCGGCATCTGGCGCAAGGGTGATCCACATCGGGTCCCCCGCCAGATCGATCAGCGCTGGCACGTAGACGGATGCGTCGGCCGGCACATCGTCCGCCCCCTCGACCGCATGCAACTCCTCGTCTTCGTCGCCGAATGACCAATAGTCCGCGGTCAGGTAAAAACCGGCGGCCACGCAAAGCAGCACAGCCGAGGTCAAACCCACCATCAATCTACGCCATAGCGTGCGCCTGCGAAGGGCGGCGCGCGCCTGCTTCTTCTGTCTGAAGCTCGTGTCGATATGGTGTGTCACGGATTGCTTGCGGTCAGGAAGAAGGTCCACCGCACCTGTTCGAGGGTGTCGACTTCCAGAAACCGGGCGGTGATGTGGCCGCGCTGCCAGCATTCGTCACTGCCGCGGATCGAGAAACGTCGCCGTTCGATGCACATTTCGGTCAATCCGGCGAGGATGGCATGACCAAACACGTCAGTTGCATAGATGTAGACGTAGCGGTTGGTCAGTTCCTCCCGGATAACGTTCACGCATTGGTTTGCGCCGATGGTCCACCATCCATCGGTCTGGTCCGCATTGTCGACCTTCTGGCCGACGGCGAGATTGACGACATCGAGTGTCTGATTGCAGACCGTGAACTCGGCTCGCGCTTGGCTGGACAACAGCAGGGCGAGGGGAGCGCCCAAAATAATCGCGAGTTTCATGCGCGCCCTCGGGGCAGATAGGGCTGGAACCGGACCTGCTGCTTTTCGGGCAGGGCAGACCAAGCGGTCAAACACCAGCGGCGGCGTTCCATGCTAGGCCCACGCTATCCGCCGAGCCGGAAATACTTGGCAGTGGCTGAGAACCGAGATCCGTCGGTCTCGACTTCCTCGATGATTTTGGGCAACAGCGCCGAAGCCGGCGTGGGATCGGAGAAGGCAGCCGACTGAATGTCGCGAGGGCCCGTGATCACCAGTATTATCTGCGGCACGGACTTTCCAGCAGCCTTATCGGCCGCGCCGAGACCAATCGGGATCCTGAAGGTCGCCTTGTCCGACCCGGTGACGATGCGGTCGTCGAGATTGAACACCATTCCTTTGTGGTCGATCAGCAGAACGCTGGAGATGAGTCCTCTGCGCGTTACCAATGTACCGCTAATCGGCGTACCGTTCGGCACGGATGTTCGGTCGAGAACAAGCTGCGGCTGGTCGGCCGCGGTCTGTCCCAGAAAGCGCAGAAAATTGGTTACCTCGCATTGGCTTGGCTCAATGAGGCGGACGCTGATGTCTGGCTCGACATGGAATTTTGCCTGGAAATCGCCGAGCATGCGTTCGAATGGCTGGACGGCCGTGCCAAATCCTTCGATTGCGGCGGCCTTGTCGGTAGCAGATGTGACGGCGGCATAGAAACAGTCGCCGCCGCCGAAGGCGCGAACCCAGGCGACGCGTTGAGCGATATCGTCGACCGCCGGGGGGATCGCTGGTTTGGGCACGTTCAACGCTACAACGCGTTGGTTCGGCTGCTTGCCTGTCGGCAATGCAGAAATCTGGCTGTTGCCGTTGGCATCCACCGCTGGACCTGCATTCGATTTCAGTTCCGGGATTGGGGCGGCCGGCGGGCTGGCCCGTGGTTCGGGCTTTTTGGTCTCGACAACCTCCGTCTCAGCCGGCGGCGGAGTTTGGACCGTTTCGGCTTCTGGCGGGGTTGGAGCGGTCGTAGCGGGCGAAGTCGGCTTTTGCCTATCGCTGGCCGTCGTGTCGGGCTGGATTGCCGGCGATGCCCTTTCGGGCGGCGGCGCGTTCGTCGCGATTGGCTTCGGCGGCGCCTCGGTTCGTAGAGGTATGTCGACGGGCTTGGCCGACGGCAGTCTTTGAGCTGCCACAGCATGTGGCTTATCCTCGGCGGGCGGTGTGCCGGCCTGCGTTTCCGGCTGCGCCGGCGGAACAACCTTTGGCGGCTCGGGCGCGTTCGCTACATCCTGCGTAGCGGCGGGCTGTGACGTTTGGGGCGTGGGCTTTGCTGGCTCTGCCGCGGAAAGCGACGTCTTGCCGACAGTCGGCGTCGCGGGCGTCATGACGCCGCCCAGATAAAGGCCGCCTCCAGAGGCCACGGCTAGCGCCGCCAAGGCACAGAGCGCGATCGTTCGGGTCCTTGTGGATTTGCCAGGCACCTCGGCCATGGCCGTACGTGCAGCGCCGAGGGGGGGCGGGCGCGGCGGTCCAGACAAATGCGCGGGCCGCACATGCTGGACGAAGCGCGGCCTACCTGAACCCGTCGCGTCTGCGTCGTCGTGCCGCTCGACCTCATTCTTGCTGGCTGGAGCAGCGGCTTGCCCTATCGGCGGCAAACCCGGCCTAACGCGGGGTGTGAGGGAAGTCGGCGGGATTGTCTCCTCGTTGTCGTCACGTGTCATCCTGGCGATTTCGGCCATGCTGACGGGCCGGTCTCGCGGATCCGGTTGAAGCATGGCTTCGACAATGCCGCGAAAATCGTCATCGATATCGGAGAGATTAGGCACGGTCCGGCGCTTTTCGATGACTTCGAACTGCGAGCCGCTCATATCGACCGGCTTGCCGCGCAAGGCGGCAACCAATACCAGCCCAAGGCTGTAGATGTCGGACTGCTCTCTGACGTCGCCGCTGTAGAGCCCGAGTTGTTCGGGCGAAACATAGTTGTACTTTCCCGCGAACCTTCCGCCTATCAGGGTCTCTCCGCCCACCGTCGCCGAGCGTGCGATGCCGAAATCGATGATCTTCGCACGGTCAACCCGGTCCCCCGGCAGAATAATGTTATCCGGCGAGAGGTCGCGGTGTATTGCTCCGGCCTGGTGCACGGCGCTTAGACCGGAAGCGAGGCGATGGCACAGCTTTCGTACCTCTCCCGTCGGCATTGCCCCACGTCGCATGATGTCGAACAACGACGCTCCATCGACGAATTCCATGGCGAGGTAGGGACGACCGATCCCCGGATCGATCGTGAAGACGTGATAACGCACCACCGCGTCATGCGACAGGTGGTTCAGGATAGTTGCCTCTTTGCGAAACAGGGACAAGATCGTTTGGTCGCGCGCGAATTCCGGCAAAACGATCTTGATCGCAACGTGGTCGCCGGTCTGGATGTTGTGGCCCCGGTAGACTTCGCCCATGCCCCCGAATGCGATCCGCTCGTCAAGTTCGTAGATACCGCTCAGTTGCGTGCCCACGGCAGTGTTGGCCGCGCCTGGCGATATCCGCGTCTTGTCGTCGGCGCTCATCAGCCCCGCCCCCGCGCTTTGTACGCAGCTGGACGGGGCGACTGGCTATCGTATCCGCCCGCGACCCTGACAAGCACGATGGTCACATTGTCTGTTCCGCCACGCGCCAGAACCGTTTCCAGCAGGTTTTCACACGCCGACTGAGGTGTCGCGGACACTGTCGCAGCCTTGATCTCAGCATCAGTGACATGCGCCGTCAGGCCATCGGTGCTCAGCACAAAGATGTCCCCCGGCAGGATTTCACCTTGCTGGAAATCGATGACAATCTCGTCGCTGACGCCGACTGCCTGCGTAATGACATTGCGGCGCGGCCAGGTGAGCGCTTCGGCTTCGGTGAGCATGCCTTTATCGATGAGTTCCTGAACCTCAGTATGGTCCTTCGATATTTGCGAGATCGAGGCCTCGCGGATCAGATACACGCGGCTGTCACCAGCCCAGAGGCAGGCGAACCGCCCGTCTATGGCAAGCAGGGCGGCAAAAGTTGAGCCGATTGTTATCCCGCGAGACTGGGATATGCGGCGGATCTCGGCATTAGCCCTGCTCAGCCTGTCTTCGAAGCGCGCCCGAAGATCCGGTGCGGAGCTGGCAATCCCGATCGTTGCCAGATGATTGACGATACTGGCTGAAGCGACTTCTCCGGCGTCGTGACCACCCATCCCGTCGGCGACCAACCACAGGCCAGCCTGGGGCTCGACCAGGTAGTTGTCTTCATTGAGCTCCCGCACACAGCCTCTGTGGCTCACGCCGAAGCTTTCAATGGGAAGGGCGACATTGTTCAATTTGCCACCAAACGCTTCACCCAGCGTCCTCCGCGGCGCACCTTCGGGCGCGTTCGTGCCACTTTGCCACAGGCTCAAACATTAGAGTATCGAAAACTAAAATATGTGTGTGCCTGGTTTTGCGCTTCTGCGGCTTACTGCCCAGGATCATCTCAATCTCAGAACGCCTTGGGACAGGTGAACCCGGAAAGGGCAGGGAGCAGGAAGGGGTTGGTGCCGGACCCTGTCTGGATCGTGTAGGTGACGTCGCGCCCGCCGATCACGAAGCGGGCCTGCATGCTGCCCTCGTTGCCCGTGATAGCCGCCTTGCTCAGAAGCCGCGTCAAAGCCCACGGCCCTTCGAACGTGATGGCGGACTGGCGCCCTGGCATTTCTGGTGTCAGGCTGAGGCTCGCGGATGGGGTAGCCGTACCGGTCGGCCAAGTCACCGTGCTCGGCCCATTTCCGGTCTGGTTGCTCTGAACGGTCTGGCCATCGACATCAAGTACGGCCATGTCGGCATCGCCATGCAGCGAGAAGGGTGTAAAGGTGACGCTGACGGAGGGTACTGAAGCGCCCGATGGAAAAAAGGCAATGCGGATTTCCGCAGCCAACTGGAAGTCCTTCAAGGTCGATTTCGACAAGTTGCGTCCAAAGCGCGTATCCTGTTTCCAACGCCAGTCCTGGCCGGTCATGTTGATCAGCGAGGCCAGATTTTGTGCAAAGAACCGGTCCATCAGTCCGCCTGGGGCGAACAGCTTCGCGAAATCGGCCATGGCGACATCCTCGGTGCTGCTCCCGTCGAAGGGGTAACGGCCGTTGATCGCTGCCTCGCAGGGGGCTGTGACCGTCTGGTCGAGTATCTGGTTCAAGTTTGTCACCGAGGTTTCGGCGACGTTACCTTCGAACTCATCTGCCGTCGTGTTGACCATCCGGCCGAG
The DNA here is from genome assembly GCF_020165355.1 of Mesorhizobium sp. BR1-1-6. Taxonomy (NCBI): domain Bacteria; kingdom Pseudomonadati; phylum Pseudomonadota; class Alphaproteobacteria; order Hyphomicrobiales; family Phyllobacteriaceae; genus Mesorhizobium; species Mesorhizobium sp. BR1-1-6. The sequence goes on from NZ_JAIUHZ010000008.1 coordinate 143,877, forward strand.
TTGCTTGGGCAGACGCGAGACATTGGCGCGAAGGGTGGCAATCTGTAGCTGCAGATTACCGTTGAGCCGCTCCACCTGCGAAGGAACTTCGGTGGCCAGTCGCAGGCTTTGATAGATGTCGCTGAAGTTCTGGGTTAGTGCGTCGATCGGGCGATGTCCGGTGGGCCCGTTCACCAGGACCTGGAATGATTTGAATCGCGCTTCAATGTTCGCGCCCGGATTCAAGTTCTGTACGTCAGCGGGCTGTGCGCCGGCGCGGATTTGCGATTTGCCGTTGGCTATGTGTATGCCGATACGGGCTAAGCCCTTGGCTAATTCTGCGGCGCTGCGTTGCTGGTTTTGAGCCGCGGATTCTGTCTCGGCGCCAGGACCGTCACCTGGGTCCCGTGTCAGCGCCGTCTCGTTGGCGATCGCCGAAAACAGCCGCTTTATCGGCGAATTGGGGGAGGCAGCGGCTGAAAGCGCGGTATAGTGCGGCTTGTCTATCAGCATCGCCTTGAATTTCAACTGGTCGAGAACGCTGTTCCACGCGACGGCGAACGCCTTACCGTAGCGATCGAGAAGTTCGGGGCCGAGCCTGAGCAATTGCTGATCGATGTCGCCTTGCTCTCCGCCACCACCGAGAACCCACTGCTCGTCGACGAGCATCTGCGCAATGCGCGAGAGTTGGGCAAGGTAGAACCTGTTGAAGCCGGAACTGGTGTAGAGACCGGGAACACGAAGGTCCGCCAGCTCGCTGCCATCGATACGTTCGAACAGCAGTTGGGCTTCGGGACCACCTTGCTGGGAAACGGAGAAGTCATCCAGCGCCGCCGCGTAGATCGCCGACTTGATCAAAGCGGTCGCTCGATCGGCAAGGCTCATGCGCTCGAGAGAGCGTTGTGCGGCTTCAACAAGGGGCTGGTTCAGTTCGAAAACGGGGTCATAGGCGTCGTCCAAGGCGAGCATGGCGCGCAGGTGCTTTTCGAGGTGCGCTCGTCCCTCGCGGTTGTTTTCGCCCGGGTATCGGTTCTGTTCCCAATCCTGCTTCATCCAGGAAACGATCAGCGCGTCATCGACCTTCGGCGCCTTGCCACCAAGCATGAGGTAGATTTTCAACGGCTCGTAGAGTGCGGCGGGATCGCCCATCTTGGCTTGGATCGTTCGCTCGGCCTGGATCAGCAGGCGCGAGCGCAACATGCGTTCCAGGCCTTTCCGATAAGCGGTCCGGGACGCGGAAAGAAGTCTTTCCCGCTGACTGAGGCCGAACGTCTCCCCGATCGGTGTCGCTAACTCAGCGGCTTCGAACCCGGCCGGCAGGTCGCGCAACTGGTCGAGCGGGCCGATGACGTTTTCAAGGTCGACATCGGTAACCGTGGCCGCCTTGAGCAGCGTTTCCGCCGTCGCGCGATATTGGCCCATGGCAACAGTTGCGGACGCGATCAGCGAGCGGTTGGCCGCGAAGCTCAGAGCGAGCGTACCGAGTGCGGCAGCAGCGATCAGCGCTATCGTACCGAGGCCGCCAAATCTGGCCACCGCCGCCCGCCTCGCAGCTGATTTGTCATACGAAACCCATCCCGATTCGGCAAAAATGACGTCCGTCAGCAGATCATGCAAAAAGAAGCTTTTGCCGGTTCCGGAAAGATGCGGGCGGGAATTGCCCCCGAAATTGCGGCCGATTGCGCCCAGCACCTGATCGATGGGCGTTCCCTCTTGCGTGCCTGACGAAAAATAGAGTCCACGCAGGCTGGCGTTCACCTGGCTGCGGGACGGGTCGAATAGACCGGCGACAAAACTGGTTATGCGCCCCCTCAGCGCGCCGAACTGAGCCGGAAAGCCGAAGATGGAGATGCGCGTGACCGGATCAGCCTCTTCCTGGAGGCGGTCGGCCATCTCGTCCGCGAGTCGTTCCGCCAGCCCATCGAGTTCGGCAGGAGCCGCGGCGGCCATGTTCCTATCGCGCTCCGCCGTCTGGAATGTCGTGCCCCATACCTTGCGTCTGCGCGCCTCGTCGAAACCGCCGAAATAATCCGTGAACCCTGAAACCAGATCGGCCTTGGTGAAAAGCAGATAGACGGGAAACTGGATCTTCAGCGTCTCGTGAATTTCTCTCAGGCGGCTGCGTATCTCGACGATGTGGGCATCAAGCTGCTGATCATCGAAGCTCATTACATCGGCAAGGCTGATGGCCAGGATGACGCCGTTTATCGGTTGTCTGGTGCGGTACCTCTTGAGCAGTGACAGGAATGCGAGCCAGCTCTTCTTGTCAATCTCGGGATTGGAGTCCTGCGTCGTATAACGACCTGCGGTGTCGATCAGCACGGCCTGATCGGTAAACCACCAGTCGCAGGCACGTGTTCCGCCAACACCGGCCACCGGTTGGGCGTCCCCCGAACCGGCAAGCGGAAAATTCAGGCCTGAATTGACCAGAGCCGTTGTCTTGCCGGCACCCGGCGGGCCGATGACAACGTACCAGGGGATCTCATAGAGAAAGTTGCGCTTGCCGCTCGACCGTTTGAGCGCCGCCACGGCCTCATTCATCCGCGCTTCGAGCACCCGAGAATCGTCATCGCAGTCGTCATTGTGCGCAACGACGGCTTCGAGCGCTTTTTGCGCCTTCCTCGCTTTCCAGAAACGCAGCGCGTAAAAAAGCGCCAGCAGCGCGAGGATCACACCAATGATCGTCGCGCGCAGCCACCCAGGTCCGAGCGGCCGGATGTCGGCGAAGCGGATCAATGGCCCGCCAAACCACACTGCCGCGGCGAAGCCGGCCAGCGCGATCACGCTGAATATCCGCAACAGCCAACGCGTCATGGGTGGTTCCAGCGGGCCGTGCTCACAGTGTTTCCTCCCTGGGGATCATCACATCGACACGGCGGTTCTTGGCGCGGCCATCCGGTGTCGCATTGTCGGCGATTGGCTCGTCCTCGCCCTTGCCCTCGACCGTCAGTCGCGAGGGATCGCTGAATTTCACTGCCATCAACACTTCGACTGCCTTCGCCCGGGCGACGGAAAGGTCGAAGTTGGATTTGAACGCGCTCGACTTTCGTGGTTTCACATTGTCCGTGTGGCCGACGATCCGGATTGGTCCAGGCTCGTGTTCCAGAGCCGCGGCGATGTCGGTGGCAATGGGCTGGAATTCCGGCCTCGCCTCGGCCCTGCCGGACTGGAACAGCAGGAGATTGTTGATCTCCACGACGATGAAGTCGCCCTTGGTGCCGATGGTCAGCCCGCCGCCTTCGAGATCCTTGGCCAATGCCGCACGAATACGATCAATCTGCGCGGTGGCCGCTGGTGGGGTGACTTTCGCCGGCTCAGCCAACGGCGCCACGCCGGCGCGTTCTATGACGACTGGTGTTAATGGGTCGAGCGCCAGCAATTCACCCGCGACCGCCTCACCTTCATTGGTGATGAAGACCCGCAACGCGAAGAACGTCGCTGTCAGCAACGCGGTCGCCGCTGCCGCGACGACCCAAAGCGGCAGGGGGGCGGAGGACTGCGCCATCGCCGCCGCTAGGCCCTGCCAATGCGGCGAGATGTCTCCACCGGAACGCGGCCTGAAATAGCGAAGCGTCTCGTAAACGTCGCGACGAACGCGTTCGAGATTGTTGTCTTGTCGCGTCACGCCTCGATACTGGCCTTCGAAACCCAGCGACAGGCAGGCATGCATCAGTTCGAGCAGATCGTAGTGTTTTTCGGGACTGGCCAGGATCTTGTTCAGCGCTTCGTAGAAGCCGGTGCCGGTGGGCTCGAGGTGAAAGAATTGCCGCAGCATCCCGTGTGGCGCCCAGGCGTCATTCCTGGGCCAGGGCAGGTTACCGATGAGATCGTCGGCGGTTTCGCAGAGGGCGAATTTCGCAATCCGGGCATCCTCTTCGGCAACGCCTGACTTCTCAACTATCCGGTCGAATTTCTCAATCGCCTCGGTGATATGTTGCGCCAATGGCGCCGCCTGTCTTTCAACGGGCAAGAGCCTGAGCTGTCCGAGCAGCATCAGCAAAGGTGCCGCCGCGGCGAGAATGGGGTTTGCCGCGGCGTATTTGATGCCGCTCCCGGCGTTGAATAGGCTTTCCTGCTCGATGCCTGTCCTCGGCGCAGTCCCAGCAGAGCCTGTCGGCGCACCAACATCGCCGGGGCCACCTTGATAAATCATGGTTCCGGATGCCCAGCCTGGCGACCGCCCGCCGCCTGGATCGAACACCGTCGAATCCTTGATTGGAGAGGACTGGCCTCTGTCCGCGACGGGCAGCTCGGGAATTAGCGTCGATTTTTGCTTGCTCCGCGGATTTGCGCGAATGACCGTCTTGCCCGCCGGGCCGAAGGGGTCGTCCTTCGAACTCATCGCAGATCGTCCGTGCAGGCGGGGCGCCGGCGATGGGGTGAGATGGGCGCAGAACGGTTTCCGGCCAGGTAAAGGAAAGGCAGCCGCTGCCGGCCGTGGCAATGGCTAGAAGATGCTATCACGCAGTGACATGACATTTGCCGCAGACCCTCAGCTCAATGAGTCTTACCCGCTTGGCGAACTGTCTTATGCGATCGTAATCTCAGAAATCGTCGATTGGAACCGGACGCCGGGCGTCAGCGAGACTTTTCTTCGCCGACTGCCGTGCCATGCATTTTTGGCCATATGCTTTTTGGCCATACGTTTCCCGGGGCCGTGCCTTCCTGGGACCTCCTATTTCTGCTTGCCGGCCTTGGCGTAGGCCTCGCTGAAATAGGCCAGGAATATATCAAGCATGCCGTTTTCATGTGCCTCCTCCATGGTCCGCCATGTCGCGACATAGACGTCCCAGGCTTGGCTCTTCTTCTTCGTAAACGAGGTAGGCGGGAGTTTCCTGCCGATCGCCTCGGGCGACAGGTCGTCAAGCAGCCGGGAGAGCGCGGTTTGCATCGCGGTATAAGTGGCAAACTCGTGAGTCTTGAGATCGCGGAATGCATCTTCGATGCTGCGCCTGGCATCAAGATAGCCGGTCCTGCGCCGGGCGAACATGATTTCCAGGATGTCGTCGGTTCCTGGAACGAACTTCATCGGATTGTTGTCGGCGGCGCTGATCATCGTTCGCTGTGTGCTTTTGGCCAACATTTTCGCGGCCGCGCGTGCTTTCAGCAGCAGGGTCAGCTCCTCGACCACGTCCCGCAAGACCGCGCCGATTTCGGCGGCAACCTCATGGGGGTCGCGCGATTGAAGCAATTCCGGCGAAATGCCGGCTGCGATCGCGATCTCCCGCAGCACCTCATCCCTGGTTGAGGGCAGGGCAGGCGACGAGAATGTCGGCGCGGAAATGCGCTGTGCGGACCGTTGCTGCGCGGGCTCGAAGAAAGGCCCATCTCCGAATTCCAGCGGCCGGCCTGTCGCGACCGGCGTTTCCCGCTGTGTCGAATCGCGGCTGGGGTGGTCTGCCGTGGCGCGCTCTTCTTCGACCGATACCAAGACGACATAGCGGCCGATCAGCATCCGGTCGCCATCGACCAACCGATGCGGGCCGCTCATGCGCTGGCTCGATCCATTGATGAAGGTCCCGTTGCGCGAGATGTCGTGCAGCCAGAACGCGCCCGCCTCGTATCGAACCTCGCAGTGCCGACCCGAGATGAACTTGTCGGGGTCGGGCAAGGTCCAGTCACAAGCATCGCGCCCGATTTCGAAGCCGCTATCACGCGCCACGTAGCTGGTCGAGGTGCCAGCGAGCAGGGCGTCGACATTGTTGATCCGCAGACTGATGTACATCCAAGATCGCCGTCGATCGTTGATCGATACTCCAACATTCTAGCAGCTTGCAGGCAAAACAGGACAGCGGCGTTTCAAGCCGACGAGTCGACGGATAAGATTCTGTCGCCCGCCTGTCCTCTTTGGTCAGCGGGAAAACATGTGGTAGGCTAAACATGGCCTGGCGTGGCGGATTTGGAAAGTTCCTGAACGTAACACCGCTAATGACACCGTTGATATAGCGGGAACTTCAAATCCATCACATTGGCGGCCGCGTCCAGGAGGGGGCTCGACCCATGCCGAATGAACGTGCCACCGTTGTCCGCACACCGGTTGGCTCCGACTTGCTGACCTTCACGCATCTTGTCGGACGCGATGAGATCAGCCGTTGCTTTGCCTACACGGTCGGGTTCGTGAGCACAGACTCCGATATCGACCCGTTGAAGATGCTGGGCGGGCCTGTCTCGATCGAAGGTGAATCCGATCCAAAGCGCTGGCTCAGTGGAATCGTGTCGGAGTTTCGGCTCACCCGCATGGAGGACCGGCTAGCCTACTACGAGGCCGTCATGAGGCCGTGGCTCTGGTTTCTCGGCAACACCACAGATTGCTATATTTTCCAGAACAAGAGCGTCGTCGACATCGTCAAGGATGTCTTCAAGAAATACGGCATCTCCGAATTCGATCTACGCCTGCAAGGGTCCTATCCGGCGCGTGAATATTGCGTGCAATACGACGAGACCGATCTGGACTTTGTGCAGCGGCTGCTGGAGCACGAAGGTATCTTCTATTTCTTCGAGCACGATGACGGCAAGCATACGCTTGTCCTGGCTGACGCGATGAGCAAGCTGAAGCCTGCGCCGGGCTACGAGAAAGTGCTCTATAACTTTGAAGGTCAGGGCTCCCGGCGCGACGTCGAATACATCACCGAATGGATACCGGGCAGCTCGGTGCGCCCAGGCGCCTATGCCCACACCGATTATGATTTCAAGAAGCCGGGCGCCGACCTTATGGCCAAGTCGGCCCAGCCGTTCAGTCACAAATTGTCCGCGGGTGAGAACTACCGCCAGCCGGGCGCGCATCTCGAAGTAAGCCGGGGCGACAGCTTGGCTTCGATCCGGCGCGAGGAGATCCAGGCCTTGCACCAGCGCATCGCCGCGGCCGGCACCGTGCGCGGCTTGTATTCCGGCTGCACGTTCAAGCTGGACGGTTTTCCGCGCGAAGACCAGAACCAGGAATATCTGGTGGTCAGCGCCGAATACAGGCTGTTTGACCCCGGCTATAGAGCCCAGGCCGACGTCGAAAGCGAGAGTTTCAAAGTGGTCCTCGGTGTGGCGCCGACAGCCTTGCCCTATCGCCCGCCGCGGACCACGCCACGACCGATCATGCGCGGCCCGCAGACGGCGACGGTGGTCGGTCCATCCGGCGAGGAGATATTCACCGACAAATATGCGCGGGTGAAGGTCCAGTTTCATTGGGACCGCGTCGGCAAGAAGGACCAGAACAGTTCCTGTTTCGTACGGGTGTCGCAGAGTTGGGCCGGCAGTGGCTGGGGGTTCATCCAGATACCGCGCATCGGCCAGGAGGTCATCGTCGACTTCATCGAAGGCGACCCGGACCTGCCGATCATCACCGGCCGGGTCTACAATGCCTCGCAGATGCCGCCCTACGGCCTGCCTGGCAACGCCACACAATCGGGCTGGAAGTCGGATTCTTCCAAAGGCGGTGGCGGCTACAACGAACTGATGTTCGAGGATAAGGCCGGCTCCGAACTGGTCAATTTCCAGGCGCAGAAGGATCACAACCTTCTGATCAAGCATGACCGCACAAAGCTGGTCCAGCACGATCAGTCCGACCGCATTGACCACGACGCCAAACACTCCGTCGGCCACAACCTCGACGAGGACGTCGGCAACAACAAGACGGTCAAGATCGGCGTCGACCAGACCACCAACATCGGCTCGAACGATACCGAAACGGTGGGCGCCAACCGTTCGCTGACGGTCATGGCCAACGAGGCCATCCATATCGTGTCGAACTCGACGGAGAACATCGACGCCAATCATTCTCAGACCGTGGGGATTGTCCAGACCGTTACCGTGAAGGCGGCGCGTTTCGACACCGTCGGCGCCGCGGAGACCCGCTCTGTCGGCGGGGCACAGATGAACACCATCGGTGTTACACGGTCGGTCACTGTCGGCGCGGCGCAGAGCCACGATATCGGCGCGTCGGATAGCTGGGACATCGCGGCGGCGCAGAGCGTCAATGTTGGCGCCGACCAGAGTTTCGCTGTTGGCGGCGCACAGTCTTCCCAGATAGGCAAGGCACGAGCAGCCAAGATCGGCGCAGATGATGCCACTGACATCGGTGGAGCGCATGCCCTCAAGGTCGGCAAGGGCAGCGGTATCGAGATTGCCGAAGACAGTTTGATCAAGGTGGGCAAGAATTTGGTGATCGAAGCCGGCGACTCCATCACGCTCAAATGCGGCGACGCGTCGATCACGATGAAAAAGGACGGTACTATTGTTGCCGACGGCAAGGACATTACGATCAAGGGCAGTGGCAAGATCAACATTAAGGCCGGTGGCGACGTGGTCGTCAAAGGAAGCAACATCCACAACAATTGAGGGCATCATCATGCAAGTGCTGGATCGTATCGACGGCGTCGTGATCGGCCTGCTGATTGGTTTCGCAGACGGGGCGCCGCTAGTTGTCTTCGTTGGCAATCCACGTGAGACAGCAATTGCGGCGCGCAGTCTGACCGAGCTGGACACTTCGTCGATCGGGTCGGAACTGGCGTTGCTTTTTGAAGGTGGCGACCCGATGCGGCCGCTGGTCGTCGGACGTATCGTCGATCCAGCTCACAAGGAGAGGAAACTGTCAGTTGTCCGCGAAGGCGACCGTGTCGTCATCAGCGGAGAAGAACGGATAGAACTGCGCTGCGGCCTGGCATCGATTATCCTAGAGAAGGATGGGCGCATCACAATTCGCGGCAACCAACTGACGAGCCACGCAAGCGGCACCAACCGCATCCGTGGCGGAGCCATCCATCTCAACTGAGGCGTTCACGATGCAGCGGATCGCGTCTATCGCTGCCATGGTGGACCAGCACGCCAGCGACGCGGCTTTCCTCTGGTCCCGTCGACGACGTGAAATCGATGGTCCGATCCTGGGCGAAACCGATATCGGCCGTATCGACCAGCGCCTGAATGCAAATCTCGAAGGGCTAATGGCTTCCGGAAAGGCCGGCTGGGAGGCGGCTCAGGCGCATTTCGCCGACTACGCCGAGCCCGGCGAGCTTTTCGTGCTCTGCGTGCTGGCGTTGCATTGGGGCGAGGCCGAAACAGTTACCTCGGTGGTCGACGCCGCGGGAACGCTGGGCGAGGATGGCGCGTCGGGCCTGTCCGGCGCGATAGCGCGTACGCCGCGCGAAAATCTGAGTTCGTTCGTGGCGGAATGGCTGGACGCGCGCGATGCGCGGCTGCGCGGCCTCGGCCTCGCGGCACTCTGGCATCATCGCGTCGATCCCGGTACCCGCCTTGGCGATTTGCTGGGCGATCCGGACTCGAATATTCGCAGGCGTGCATTTCGGCTTGCCGGCGGGCTCAAGCGGCGCGACGTCCTTCTGACGGTGCTGGACGGACTCGACGGCCACACGTCGAAGGAACGCCTGATCGCCGCACTTGCGGCTTGCCTTCTTGGTCAAGCGCGCTTGGCTCACCCGGTGCTTGACCAGATCGTACTGGCAGAGCCGGCCCTCGCGCCTGCAGCGATCGAGATGCGCCTTTTGACGACGCCCCTGAAGGCCGGCAAGGGCTGGCTGCAGGACCGTCTGAAGCAGCCTGCCTTGCGCGCCACTGCGACAGCGGCAATCGGCCTCTTTGGCGACCGGTCGGTCATGCCGTGGCTGATCGCCAAGATGCGTGAGCCAGAGCTTGTCTTCGCCGCCGGGCTGGCGTTGCGCGATCTGTTCGAGGTAGATCTCAATGATACCGACCTGTTCACGACAGACGCGGCCGCGCTCGGCAAGGAATTTGAATCCCTGACCGCCAGCCCGCTTCCGGTCGCCGATCGCGTGTCCGCGTGGTGGGACGGGGGACGCGGCGGGAGCAATCACGAGACCTTCCATTCGATGCGCAGGCTTCGGCTGGACGCAATACGCGCCGCACTCGCCAATCCGGATACACCCCTAATCGATTGGCGCCGGACGCGCCGGTTCCCGGCCTGGATGTGAACGAACAACGCGCGAGTTCAGCGGTCGGCCCCAGGGCATAGTCGTTCACAAAACGTCAGCCGCCACCATCAGCGCCATCGCCCCTTCGGTAGCGCCGTTGCCGGTGGTCTTCTGCTTGATCCCGTGGCGCTTGGCAGCGCCCTCAGCCTCTCTTGACCGTGCTGTATCGCTCGACAGGCCGCCTCTGTCGTCGAGGCGCTCCCAGGCAGAATGTGGCCCATAGCGCTTCCTTTGACTAAGGATGCACCATCAAAGCCTGGGATCAAAAATATAGCTGTTCGTTCAGGCGCATAGAGGATGGTCCTCCTCGGGTATGCAGGGGAGCAAGTGATGGCACCTCCTGGAACAATAATTCACCTTTCGCGCCAAAAATTTGTTATTATTGTTATGATATAGGCCCTCTGGGCGGTGTTGGGGGACATGACCGACTCTTTTCCATTGGTGCGCGCTGCGGAAGCCGAGGATTTGGCGGCGCTGGATCACGCGGTCTTTGCCGGCGGCTGTTTCGACAACGCCAAGACCTCGGCCGCCGCGTTGTCGAAAGATATACTGAAGCTCTATTACGCGCAGTGGGACAGTTTCCTGCCCGACGTCAAGCTGGCCCGGTTGACCGCCCTTTCGGCTCATAGGGAAAACCTCAAGGATCTGTTGAGCGCAGACTCCGCCCTCACGTGGTTGGTGACGGCAATCGTGTGCAAAACCGAACTGATGCGCTGCAATGACGAACCAGCGCCCGCTTGCGACAACAAGGCCGTCGACGGCTCGCCGGTTATGATGGTGAGCGACACGGGCAGTTGGGCGTGGCTGCGAATGCTGCGGACGGCGCGGTTCACCGCGACATCACTCGCGGATGTCTACAGCCTGCGGGTAGGGGCAGTAGGCTATTACGGGGACTTGACGCTCAAGGCGTCAAGTATCGACTACCCCTACAATTTGCAAATGTTCAAGAAGTTCTCCTGTCCGGCGCAGATATGACGACAGGTTTTTTCGGCAAGATCCCCTCGACAGGTGACTTTATCACCTGGAATTTGCCGCGCGTCCTCACCGACCGCTGGGACCGCTGGATGTCGATTGAACTGCGTGACAGGCCCGATACGGGCGAGCTCAATCCGCGCATATGGCGCTTCTCGGTCCGTGCGGGCATCTTTGGCGACCAGCCAAATGCGGGCGTCTGGCGCATGAGCGAAGACAGGGCCGGCCGGCGCTATCCGTTTGCGATCGTTCGACTCGGCCCACCGCCGGAGGCTACCGACCGATGGTTTGATGAAATGGCGCGGCTGATCGCGGGATGCGTCGACGATTTCTGGCCGCCGTCGCGGCTACAGCAGCGCATCGTGGAACTGCCGCCGCCGGGCTATGGCGCGTCGCCGGAACGCATAGCCTTCTGGACGGACGACTGGGAAGTGAGGGAACTGGCTTTTGCCGACATCTACGACCTCGCCGACAATGGTCTGATTGCCATGCGTCAGGCGTCCACGCCAGCCGAGGCCTAAGGCATGCCCTGCACGGTGTTCGCGGAAAACATGGGGTGGTTCCACAAGGGCAGCAACGGCCAGGCGATCGCGCCGGGTGACGTCTGCTTGACGCCGCCCCCGCCACCCGCGGGGCCGGTTCCGGTGCCTTATGTCAACATGGCGTTCGCCAAGGACCTGATCAAGGGAAGCAAGAGCGTCAAAGCGGATGGCGGCAATCCGACGGCACTGGAAAACGTTTCCGAGTGCTCGATGTCCACCGGCAATGAACCGGCGACGCCAGGTCTCGGCGCGGGCGTGGTGACGCACAAGATCAAGGGCAAGGCCAGTTTCACATTGTGGTCGTTCACGGTGAAGGTAGAAGGCAAGGGCGTTTGCCGGCACGGCGATCCTGTGCTGCAGAACACCATGTGCACTCCGCCGAATTGCACGACCCTTGGCGCATTAACGACGCTCAGGGCCGAGTTGGGTGACCTGTACAACACGCCTTGCCCGAAGAACAAACCCTATAGTCAGGCCTGCCGGCCGGGCCGCTCGGCCGAGCAGCGCGACGCGGTCAATGGCAAGCCTTGCTGGGAATGCAAGGGCAAGAGGGCAACCGGCACCGCCCCATTCCATCGGGAAAAGAGGGGGAGGAGGAAGAGCAAGAAGCAATGGACCAAGAATGAGGACGGCTCATGGGAAAAGAAGGAGTATCGCACCCACGACCACCAGCCCCCGCTGAACGAGGCATGGGACAAGGGCGGCTGCCATCTCGGAGTGGAAAAATTCAAGGAGATGATGCGCAAGGCGAAGTTCGCCCGACCGCATTGTGAAGAGCACTACATGAGCCAGGGCTCGAAGGTTAAGGCGAAGGTAGCCAGGAGCAGGAGATGAGAGGCACAATCGATGAACGCGCGATACGACGATCTCCAGGCTGAATATGTCGCCGATCTCCGCAAGATTGTGCCGCCCGTGATGACCTGGTGGAGGGAACGCGCTGGGCGCGGTCCTGAAAAAATGCAGGACGCAAAATCCCTCAACGCGTTCGAACAACGATGGCCGATGGGTCCCGTTGCTCATCCCAGAGTGCTTGAGGTCGTCCGGATCTATTACCTGCGCATCCTCGAACTGAACCGCGAGAACGAAACAAACAAGCAGCCGGACGCTGCGCCGGAGGAGGGCGATTGGGGGTCCGATGACGACTCAGATGACGTCGACTTTGCGCTCCCGGTCGATTTGCTGGTCAACGACCTCAAGACCGCGGCTCCTGATCTCTTTGAGATCATGAGCTTTCTCGTCTTCGTTCCGGTCGGCCTGTCTCCAGGCGGGGAGTATTGCTGACATGGCGTTCAAGGTCGTCCACAACATCGAAAAAGGCGTAAGGCAGCTTTTGAACGCGCCCAACGATCTCGCGGGCCAGGTGCCGGACCAGGGCAAAGCCAAGCCGATTGCCGAAGCGACCGAGCAGCACAGGGAAATGTACGCAGAGTACATCGCCAACTTCGAGGTTGCGTACAAGGTTGCGGACAACTGGTGGCAGGGCAACGTACAGGCTTTGGTTGAGGAGGGTTATGACCACGACGAGGCGGTTGACCTGGCATTCGACAAGCGTCTGGCCGGTCCAGCATCGGCGCCCGAAGTCGTCTGGTTCTTTCGCAACTACTGGCTCGAATTCGACGAGGTCAACCGCTCGTTGCCCGCGGCCGATCGCGTACCCCCGCAGGTCGCGATGCTGCAATGGCTGGTCGAGGAAAAGCACGAGGATTATGTGCAATTGATAACGTGTATGCCGTACTGGCCGATCGGTCTTGACGAGAACGGCAACTGGACGTGACCCATGTCGTTCGATGTCGAGGTCGAGAACCGAACACCATTCAGCGCCATGACCCATGTCCAGCATGACGCGGACGGCCAGGAGGTGCTCGTCGCAATGTTTTCGGCGAGCTTCGAGGCGCCAGAACGGGACGCCAGGCTGGACATTGCGGCGGCTCAGTTGCCCGTGATCCTCGGAGATGTGCCGCGTGGCGTGCCGGGCCTATCGTCAAACCGTTATGACGCCGACATCGCCCCGCGAAAGCCGGCTTCCGAGATCGTCGTCAACGGCACCGCCTATTCGCCGAAGGGCAAGCCGGCGCATGAGATGCAGGTCGGCTTTCGCGTCAACGGCCTGCAGAAGGTGCTACATGTGATCGGGGACCGCATCTACGACGCGGGCGCTTACAGTGAGCCGCACCCTTTCCGAACCATGCCGGTCATTTATGAACGCGCCTTTGGCGGCATGACTACCGCCGCAGCCGATGCCGAAAACCCAGTCGGCATCGGCTTTCGCCATGCTGTCTCGGCCGACCCGTCCGTCAGGACACATGCGCCCAACATCACCTATCCGGACCAGATGTTCCGCGGCCCGCAGGATCGGCCGAGGGCCGCAGGCTTCGGGCCGATTGGCAGGAATTGGCGGCAGCGCCTCCAATATGCGGGCACCTACGACCAGGCCTGGATCGACAACCAGTGGCCCTTACCGCCCAAGGATTTCGATCTGCGGCACCACATGAGCACGCCCCCCGACCAGCACCTGCCGCGCATCGTCGGCGGCGAAGACGTGCGGCTCATCGGTCTGACGCCGTCCGGCTGCTGGGATTTCCGGATGCCGCGTGTCATCGCGCCGATCCGCCTGCTCTTCGCCGACCGGGTCGAGGAGCGCGAGTTTGTGGCCGACACGGCCATCATCGAGCCGGACCTCTGGCGCATCACCCTGAAATCGCGCATCGCGCTCCTCACCCGCCGCAACGCGCCAGCGCTGCGTGCAATCGTTTTCGGCCAAGTCACGCCCGCGCTGCTCGCGGCGAAGCGCAAGCGCAAGCAGTATTTCAGCCACTATGGCGGCAACGGGACATTGCGTGACCGGCCGTTATGGCAACCGTGAAGGCGCCGGTCTACCTCGCGGGCGCGGGCGCGGTCACGGCCGCCGGGTTGAACGCGCGCCAGACACTGGCGGCCATTCGCGCTGGCCTGTCGGCATTCAATGAAATCGTGGTCGAGCCATTCCCCGCTACCCAGATCGCCGCACGCGTACCGACGACCTGGAAACTGCGCAAAACCGATGGTGAGTGGCTGGTGAACATGGCCGTTCGGGCCATCATGGAAGCACTCCGTTCGGGGCCGTTCGCGGCGGCGGCGACGGCGCTCGTCATTTCGCCGCCTGAGAGCTTTCGCAGCCATCCGGCTTTTGCGACCGTACCGTTTGTCGATTTTCTGCCTGCCGTGATGCTAGGTTGCGGCGGCAGCTTCCATCCGGCGTCGATCGCGGTGGATGGCGGCGCGGCGGCCAGTGTCAGCCTGCTTGAACGCGCGTCAGACTTGTTCAGCAGGCCGGGTGTCGAACAGATCATCCTGGGCGGGGTCGACAGTTTCCTCAACGACGTCGACCTGGACCGACTGCGGCAAAGCAGGCGCCTGAAGTCGTCGGACGGCGCTCAGGGTCTGGTCCCCGGCGAAGCGGCGGCCTTCGTCAGGCTGACTAGCGCGCCGGAGGGTAATGGCGCAGTTGCTCCCGCTGTCGTCAATATCGGCGTCGCGCGCGAGGAAGACAGTGTCCTCTCCGACCGTTTCAGTCAGGGCCGTGCCATGCTGAGCGCGTTGCGCGCGGCGGTTGCGAGCAACGGGCCGAAGGAATCCGACATTTCCTTTGTCGTCAGCAATTCCAACGGCGAGCGTCATCGCGCACTCGAGCAACTGGTTGTGCACCCGCGCTTCTATCGCACGCTGCGAGAATTGACCCCGACGGCGTATCCGGCGATGACCGTCGGCGAGGTTGGTGCTGCGGCAGGTGCGCTGGCGTTGATGCTGGCGGCGGACGGCATGCGACAAAACTATGCGCCGGGGTCTGCAGCGATGCTCGAGATAGCGTCCGAAACAGGCCTGAGGACGGCAGCCGTGGTCGCGGGAATGCGCCGGCGTTGAGGCCGGAAGGGGCGTGAGCGCCGCCGTTGGCGGAAGAGGGCTGAGACAGATGTCACGTCGCCTGGCGCAATGCCCTTGCCACCACTTCCCCTATGAAAGAAGCCCATGCTCTCAGCGAAGGCAGTAAAGCCCATCGTCAGACATCCTCGATTGCGGGCTTGGTGGCGCGCAGCTTCGGCAAGGCGTTGTCGGCGAGGTCGTGGATATCAGCGAAGCTAAACTCGATGACGTCGAAGTCATCGCACCAGAACGTTATGGCGGAAGCGTCGCCCGTGCTCGTCTCTCTCAGCAAGGCCAGCGTCTCTGCTAGCTTGGTGGTTGACCAGTTTCCTTCCACAGCGCCGTTAAGGCAGGCGGCGATTTCGTCAAACCATCTGGCGGTAGGCTCCGGTGGCGGTCCAAGCCGCACAATGGCAAAGGGGTATCGGCGCCCGACACGGTCCTCGCTCATGCGCCATGCGCCGGCGCAGGGCAGGTCACCAAAAATACCGGGCTGCATGGTAAAGCGCCAGACACGCGAGTCCAACTCACCTTCATCCGGCCGCGCCAGCAATTCCATCGACATCCAGCGGTCCCAGCGGTCGATAAAAGTCCGCGGCAGGTTCCAAGCGACGAAATCCCCCGTCGCCGGGATCTTGCCGTAGAAGCCGGGCGCGTTCATATCTGCGCGGGACATGTGAACTTCTTGAACATTTCGAGGTTGTAGGGGTTTTCGACGCTGGCGGCCTTGAGCTCGAAATCGGCGTACATGCCTTTCGTGCCCAGGCGCAGACTGTAGACATCCGAAAGCGAGGTTCCGGTGAATCGGCCGCTGCGCAACATCCTCAGCCATGCCCAGCTGCCGGTCTCGTTGAGCATGATTTCGGGCGATCCGTCGATCGGCTGGAAGGCGAGCGAAATGACCCCGGTGCCGTCCTTGCCGGGCCAGGTCATCGGTTGCGGCCGCGTTGCGTTGTTGTAGTAGACGAGGCTCTGGCCATCGAGATTGAGCGTGACGCGCGTGAGGTTGGGAGACAGATCCTTCGGTTCGAGCGTGAAGCTCATCACCGGTCCGGCACCCCCGGGGAAAAGATCGTCGCGGATGTGCCTGGCCTGCTCGAACGCCGCCAGCGCCGAAGGGTCGAGGCCGAAATCGGCGCGCCACTTCCAAGGCTCGCCGGTCGTGTCGACATAATTGATCAGGTGGTCGTTGATGAAACCGTCGATCAGCCCGGCCGGCCCGAACAGGCGGGCGAAATCGTGCACGTTGACGTCGACCGCACTGGCTTCGCTGAAGGGATAGCGATTGTTCAGCGCCGCTTGGCAGAAAGGCAGTATGTCGGCCCGCCAGATGGCGTTGAGTTCCGAAGTGACCGCCTTTTGAGTCAAATTGCTGGTGTCGCCGGCTATCCCGCCCAACCAGCTGTTGATGGGATCGGGCAGGATCTGGGCCTGCCTTGCCACCGCGCCCGTCAGTTCGGCAAGGCCCCCCTGTTTCTTGATGGCGTCCTGTGGATTGGGGTTCGCGGTGACCGTTTGCAGGACGTTCGAAAGCGCGGTCAGTGCGACAACGGCAGCATCCAGCGCCGGTGGCTGGCCGTCGACCTCTGCGATGGTGCTCTTCAGCGGTTTGAAATGTTCGGCCACCAGATTGCCGGTCAGGTCCACCTCACTGGCGGATCCGGCGCGGGGAAGTAGTTTCGCACCCGACGTCGCCAGTTTGCCCAGCTTGCCCAGCTTGCCGAGCAGTTTCGAAGCGCCCTTGGCTGCCGCCTTGTCGTCGGCAGGCGCTTCGTCGGAACGGGTCAGTTCTGTCTCCTGAACGACCGCCGTAAGCAGCCGCTTCAGCGCTGAATCCGCACTTGAGAGGTCTTTCAGGTTTTCGCCGGCGACATTGAGATCGGTCAATGGTGCAAGCCTCATGTCGCGCAGGAAGCTATCCCATTGCGCGATGTAGTCGTCGTAGTAGAGCTTCAGAATATCCTCGGACAGCGCCGAGACGGATGTCTCGGCATTTTCCGAGCAACCGCCGGCGAAAACCGCACGATCGAGCGCCGCCTGGGCGGCGACATCGTCGATGCGGTCGAGAATGACGTCGTGAAAGCCGGAATAGGTGAAAGCGCCCGAAATGCCGACGCGTAGTGTCTTGCCCGAACGCCGTGCAAACACCTTGCCGCCGTTTGGGCCGGCGAAATTGGCCGGTATCCACTCCTTCAGCCCGGCCACTGCCGGATCGGCCAACAACTGCTTGTAGCCACGCGCCGGCAACGAAATCGTGCAGACCGTTTTCAGAGCTTCGGCAACCAGGGCCTGGTCCGGCGCGACATAGCTTTCGTCGACCGTCATCCGGCGGATCGCGGCAAGCTGATGCTCTTCGGCGTCGGCTGTCGGAAATGGCGCCGCGGCCGCGAATTCGGGCAGACTGTTCACCCACCAGTTCTGGGCGTAGTCTGGATCCATCTGCGACAGGCCCGTCATCATGCGATAGGTCTTGAGCGCACCGAGCATGAAGTCGGGATCGCGGATCTGGCGCCACATCGTCGCCTCGAGCAGGGCCACCATCCGGGGCTCGAGCACGTTGCGGAGGGCGTGGTCATAAGTGTCGGCCTGTGCCCTGACCAGTTCCGCCGAGGCCGATGGGCCAAGCAGATCGTGGGCAGCGCCCGGCGGTGCTGTCCGGGCATTTGCGACCGCGTCCATCGCCTCGAGCGCGCCGTCCATGGCAGGCCGCTCCACCGATGCCGGGGTTGCGGCAGCGGAGGTCAGCGGCGTTTGCAGCGCTTCGAACTGGCCTGCCTGCGCCGAGATCGCATGGCGGTTGTCAAAATAGGACCAGGTGAACAGGCCGCCTGCCAGCAACGCCGCCGCAGCGCATGCGGCAGCGGCGCCGCGCCAGATCCAGGCTCGGCGGCGTTGCGCCAGTGGGTCAAATGTACCGAGGCCTGCTTCCTTGAAGATGACTTCAGTGAGGAGGTTCTTCAGGAAGAAGCTGCGTTTCTCGACCCGAGATGCGGGCAGGGCGCGCCGCGGTGGAAGACCGAAGGAGGAAGACAGCGCGGCGGTCAGCCGGTCGATAGGCGCCCCTTCCTGCGTCGCCGATGTCAGGTAGAGGCCGCGCAGCCAGGCAGCCTCCTCATACCGGCTTTCGCCGAACATGGCTTCGACCAGCACCTGAATCGGTTCGGACAAGCTTGTCAGTTGGGCGGGAAACCTGAAGATTTCGGCACGGGCGGCGAGTTTGTCCTCGTCCTCCAGGCGCGTCACCAGGCGCCGCTCGAGTTCGGTCGCCAGCGTCGCGATTTCTCGTTCGATGGTCTTGCCATCCACGCGCGCATCCAGCGCGAACGTCGTCCCCCACACCTGTTCGCGCGAGGCGGTCGACAGGCCGCCGAAGAAGGGCTCGAAGCCCTTGATCAGGTCGGCCTTGGTCAGCATCAGATAGACCGGCAGGCGGATTTCAAGCCGGTCGTTGAGCTCGGCCAACCGGCGGCGGATCTTGCGCCCGTGCGCCTTGATGGCCTCGTCGCCCTCCGAAAGGACGTCGATCGAAAGCGCGACGATTACGCCGTTCAGCGCACGGCGGCCGCGATGTTTCTTCAAGAGGTCGAGGAAACCGAGCCATTCGGCCGCGTCGACATCCGGCTGGCTCTCCTGCTGGACATAGCGGCCGGCGGTGTCGATTAGAACCGCGTTTTCGGAAAAGAACCAGTCGCAGTTGCGCGTGCCACCGACCCCCTGCAAGTCGTCTGTGAGGTCGATCGGAAAATTCAGTCCGGACTGCCGCAAGGCGGTGGTCTTGCCGGTGGCCGGCGGCCCGACGATCACATACCAAGGCATCTCGCGCAGGAACTTGCGCCCGCCCAGCTTGCGGCGCCTCAGTTCGGTCATCACCTCGGCGAACTTGGCGCCCACGGCGGCGACGTTCTCTTCGCCTGGGCTGAGCGGCTTTTCCACCGCTGGCGCGGCAATCTCGGCGACGAACATGCGGTTGGCGCGGATCGCCCGGCGCTGGGCAACGATCAGCCAGACCAGCCAGAAGATGACCAGCAGCGCGATGATGACGATGCGCACATTTTCGGAGGCGAAGGGGTCGTAGGGACCAACCCTGACGATCGGACCGAAGATCCAGATAACCAGGGATAGCAGCGTCAGGCCGATCAGCGTCCACAGCCAGCGCGATGTCAGGACCGCCCAGAGGAAGCGCAGGATGAACATCTCACAGCCTCTTTTCGACGAGCACCTCGACGCGGCGATTCAAGGCTCGCCCCTCGCGCGTGCTGTCGCTGGCCACAGGATCGGTGGCAGCCCGGCCCTCCGAATGGACGCGATCCTGCGGCACTCCGTTTTGAACCAGCATGTCGGCAATCGTCCGGGCGCGAGCCTCGGATAGTCGCTGGTTGGTCGACAGCGGGTTGGTCTTTTGCAAAGGAACGCTGTCAGTATGGCCGACCACCGTGATGTTTCCGATCAGCTCCTGATTGGCGAGGATCACCTTGGCGATCGAACCGATCAAGGGTTCGAAACCATCGGTCAATTGTGGCCGCGATGACTGGAATAGTTCGGGGTTGGAGGCCTGGATGATCAGCTTGGCCAGTGAAACGCTCTCCGTGCCGCTGAGAGCAGATTTGAGCTCGGCCGGCGCCCCCGCCTGGAATTCCGGCAACAGCGCAAAATCCACTTTTTCCGGTGGCGGGGCGTCGACTTTGGGCGACGCGCGGGTGATGTCGCCGCGGGCAGGCGGTGGCAGGGCACGAACAAGTGCGGAAAGCTCGACCGCCTGGCTGCTCAGTCCCATCGACAGCCCGATATGGATCGCCGCGGCTGCAACCGCAGCACCGAGCGCCATGACCCAGATCGGCACGATGAAGCGCTGCGGCTGGTCGGAGGCGATGACACCTTTCCAGTTTGGCGCTAAAGGCGCGCCTTCGGCGTCGGCATTGCGCAGGAAGCGGGCCGCCGCCACGCGAACCGCATTGAGCGAGCGGTCGCCTGAGCGGCCGGGCACGCGATATTTGCCACGGAAGCCGAGCGCCAGGCAATGGTACTGCAGTTCGAGCAATTCTCGGTCCCGGTTAGGATGTCGTTCCAGTTCGTCGAGTCGCGTGAAGAATTGCGTGCCGGCATCGACATCGCCGCGCAGCATGACGACGAGCGGCTGCCGCGGCCAGGCACTGGCCCCGCCCCAAGGCGTGTTCAGGGCCAGATCGTCGAGCAACGCAGCCACCACCCAAGCTGCCTGGTCGGCTCGCTCCATCGAGGACCCCGTCGACATAGCCGTGTCGCGTGCCCGAACCAGTTCTTCGAGCAAACGGGTGCGCAAGACTTCCGGATTGTCTGGCGGCATTGCGCTTTCGAGCTCGGGAGCGAACTCGAGCAAGGGCGCAAAGGCGTTGACAAGCGCGTTCGGGTGGGTGCGAGAGCGTTTTACCAGTGCGCCCGGCGAAAGTGGCGCCATGGGCCTTGGCATCGGCGCGCCGCTCAATCGTATGCGAGTGCGTTCGCGATCCTCCGACAGTCCGAAAGGATCATCGCGGCTCATGATCTCACCTGTTCACCGAATAGCAGTCCACCTGCGGCTCGCTTGGCAACACGCCCGAAACACCGATGACGAAGCCTGGTGCGTCGAGCAGCGAGGCCCAGTGTTCGCTTTTCTGATCCAATTCGAGGCACAGTCGATCGCCGTCGTAGGGGATTTCGCGTGGCTGGGAATGAAGCGGCTTTAGCGGAATGCCCGGCAAGCGCGATTTCCACAGGCCCTCGAACT
Source organism: Mesorhizobium sp. BR1-1-6 (assembly GCF_020165355.1). Classification (NCBI taxonomy): domain Bacteria; kingdom Pseudomonadati; phylum Pseudomonadota; class Alphaproteobacteria; order Hyphomicrobiales; family Phyllobacteriaceae; genus Mesorhizobium; species Mesorhizobium sp. BR1-1-6. The sequence continues at coordinate 164,948 of NZ_JAIUHZ010000008.1, forward strand.
CGTCGGCCGAGCCGACGGTCGCCTGATTGACGAAGATCTTGCGCAGGGCATCCTCCGACAGCTCCGAGCCGACCCGGATGACGATGCGGCTGGCCACCAGCAGCTTTGGGTTGTCGATGCGAATTTTCCAGACATTGGTCGAGTGCCGCATGACAGGCAGCGCACGCGATTTCGGCTCGATGTAACGAAGGCTGAGAATGAGCGAGCGCAGCGCGTCCGCCAGCGCCGAATAGGCAGGGCCGGGCGCCATGTGATCGTAAGCGGGCAACTCGCCCAGCCGCCGCGCGCTCGATCCGTAAGTTGCCATCGAACCGGCGAGCCCGGCGAGTTCCAGGTAAAGCTCGGCCGGATGGAAGACATCCTGCGCCAGCATGTGAGCCAGACGCGGACGCGCCGCATTGGCGAGATTGAGCGTCAACAGATCTTCGACGCTGCGCCCAGGCCCGCCCATGACCATCTTGCCATGCGCCTCGGCGATCTGGTCGAGGCCGGTGACAACTTCCAGAAGCAATTGCCGATACCAGGCCACCGCGCCGGTAACCAGTGCCGGTGGCAGGAAGGTCTCGTCCAGAGAGACGCCGCCATCGGCTCGAACTCCGTTGAGGTCGGCTATCGGCAAGGCGGTGTAGCCACCAACCGACTTGCCAGGTGCAAGCAGCAGCGCCTGCGGACGGGCGATTTCTATTTCTTCAGGATCCGAACCGCCCTGGACAGCGTCGCGCACCGAAACGATCCGCCCGTGATATCGCGCTCCAGAGGCGGCGGCGTGTGCCGGATCGAAGCCGACACCACCGGGAGGCTCCAGCGGCAAGGCGACCAGCACCGGCCCTGCGCCCGTCTCGGGGGTGACCGGCAGCGGTCGCGGCGCGTCCATCCAATCCGGAATGGAAAAAGGTGTCCCATCCGGGAAGATGCCCCGGGCCGACAGGATCGCGACCTGGCCGGATTCCAGCAATGCCTGGTCCAGCGTCAGCTGTCGAAAGCCGAACGTATGCAGTTGTCCGGCCTGCAACGCGCCGCGCACCGTCGCCTCGAAGAAACGATCCTGCTGCTGGAAATGCTGGGTTCGCAGGAAAAGTCCTTCGGACCATAGCACCCTGTTTGCATCGCTCATGCCGCTACTCTCTGCATTGAGCTCCCTTACCTTGGCTGCTAGGCGGAGATGCCGCCGCTGCCCAACGTGACATTGATGGTGAACTTTGATCCCGGCGACACCGACTTGGTTGTCCGCCAGTTCCTGCCGCCAGGTTCGCGGATCAGTGCAACGAAGCCCAGAGCCGTCGCGTCCGGCTCGACAGTGATGGTCTTGGATGCGGATTTTCCGGGCCCGACGGCGATCTGGTCGGAACCGATAAGATCTCCTGCGAGTGCGCTGCCGGCATCCCCCTGCAGCGCAAAATAGTCGGCGGAATTGAATTTGCCGGTGCTTTTTAACCGCATCACGAGAACCGTCACCGGCCGGTCGCCGCCACCTGGCCCCGGATTCATGCCGGCCCCGCCGGTCACGTTGACGGTGATCACCGACGGCTTTGGCGGACCGCTCTGGCACGCTGCAACCAGCCCGGTCGCGCCCAGGGCAATCATCAATTCACGTCGGTCGATCATGGCTTACTCCTCCTCATATGCATCTCGAAAATCAGTGCCGATTTCGCCAAGGAAGCTTTTTTCCGCGCTTTCGGCGATTTCGCGATGGCGTTTTTGATAGAGCTCCCACAGCTTGGCGCCGCGCCCGCCCGAAAGCAGGGTGCCGATCGCCGAATTCGATTTCAGCTCGTCCTCGATCGCTGCGGGATCGAAACGATCGATCATCCGTCGCAAAGCGGCCTGTATGCCTCGCCAAGCGCGCACGTGATGTTGCGCGAGATCGCGAACTGCATCGGCGATGGCCGCCTCCCCGGCGAGAAATCCGGGGCTGCGCTCGGCGATCAGCGTCACGATGGCGTCGTCGACCGACGGCAGAAATTTGAGCGGATTGACTTCGGAGGCACCGACCATTGTCTGGGCGACGCGAGCATTTCCTTTCTCCTCGGCCCGCTTGCGCAGAAGCTGCATCAGCCCTTCCATCATCAGCCGGTATTCGCGGCCGAACTTCTCCATTTCCACGATGCTGTCGCGCCCGGGGAAATCGGCTTCCTCGACGCCCATGCCGCGCAAGAAGGCGGCGCGGAGCGCCATCTCGGCGGGCTGCGCGCTTGCCGGCGGGCGGGCAGGTTTGGAAGCAGCACCCATGCGCGCTGGAGGCAGGACATCGGCCGGTTGCGCGGGAATATCCCAGGGATTGGCGGATGGTGGCCGTTGGGCAATGCGCTCGCGCTGGCCGGTCGAGGCCGAGTTATTTGTCGAACTGGGCGAGGAGACCGGTCCGAAACCAAAATCATCGTTGAAGTCGGACAGCTTTCCCGCTGCGGATTCAGCTCCGTGGCTGGGAGGGGGGGGCCGGTCGAGGCTGAATGGATCCGCCCGGCTGCCCACCCCGCCCTGCTCGACATAAACGGCGGCGTTTTTCGACACCGGCGTTGAAACCGGATCGAGGCTGAACGGGTCGTCGAAAGCAGGCGAGTTGCGCTGGCCGGAGGACGCGCGCTCGAACGCCCCTGGGATCGGCTGCTCGAATGGGTTCGGCAGATCAGCAGGTCGAGGCCGTTGCGGCGCTTCTTCGACCTTGGCGGAAAAGAAGTCATCGCGGCCGATGCTTACCGGCGCCCGCGATGCCGCTGGCAGACGTTCTGGTACCGGCTGGATGACTGCGGGCGCTTGAGCGGCCGCGATCTGCAGGTCGACACAGACGACGTAATCGCCCAGCCTGAGCCGCATGCCGCTTTGAAGGCGTGCGGACTTGCCTGGACCAAGCGGGCTATCGGAATCGTTTATGAACAAACCGCTGCTCGATGTGTCGGTGACGAAATATCCATCTCGCCCGCCAGAGATTTTGCAGTGAGCGCGTGAAACGAACATGTCGGGATCATCGATCTGCCAGCCTGCATCGGCGCTGCGGCCGATCACCAGCTCACCTTCGTCCAGGCGAGTTTGCCGCACCGCCTGGGTGCGTGGCCCTTGCTCTAGCGTTAGCAGCAGACTCATGCCGCGCCCCCCGCCATTTCCGGCCGCCATCCGACGATAGTGCGCAGCCGCATATCATCAGCATCCCCCCTTTCAGCGGGTCGCGCAAGCCAGGCGGTTCGGCCGAGCTGCACCGCTCCAATACGGGGCGGCGGCACTGCTTCACGCGCAAGCACGATACGCAGATCGACATCGAGAGATTCTCCGACCATGTCGCGAACCGCGTGCTGGAACAGTTTGAGCCGTTGGCTGCCCGGCAGGAATGTCTTGAAATCATCATACTTTAAAGGGCCGACCCGCAGTTCGATCCTGCTTTGGCGGGTGAAAACGCGTGGGCCGATCGTCGCCCCCCGACCGAGCACAGCAAAGGATTTTGCGAGGCGGGTCTGGAGGCCTGCTGGTATCATTGTCCAGGCGGCGACGAATTCCTTGATCTTTATCGGCACCTTGAAGGCTTCCGCCAGGAACAGTGTCAGTCGTTCCGGGCCCTCGACCTGGCTGGCGAGCGAAGCCGCCTGGCGAAGCTTCACCATGTCGAGATCGATGTTTCGGGTGCCGGGAAGTCCGATACCGGCCACGGCCGCAAGCATGGCGCGAACCCGGCCACCGACCGCGCGTTCAACCTGAACGGCCGGATTCGCATCCGCCCACGCCCGATAGTAAAGGGCGATCATGCGGTGCTGCAGAATGTTGACGAAATCGACGAAAGTAGTGTCGCTGGTCAGCTGTGCGTTGGCCCCGGCGAACCACCGCTGCGACAGCCGGTCGAGCACCCAGCGCGTCAGATGCAGCGGCATTGGACCCTCGGGGCCCAAGAGACCCAGATTTGCAATCGTGACCCGGGCCGGCTTGCCGTTGTCGGCTTCGCGGAAATGGACCAGGTCCCTGGCCGAGAAGGCGAGGCGCACATGCTGGCCAAGCCTTGCCGGCTCACGGTCGGGACGGCCGGAATGGCCGAACACGGCATTTTGCTGTTCGAGACGGCGCAGCAATTCGAAAAAGTCGAACCCTTCGGACAGACCTTCAGCGGGGTTTGGGCTGGGCTTGTCTAGATCAGGGAGCGATTGCCGGGCGTCATCGGCCATGGCACATCCTCCTGCTTCTGCAGCAGCCGCGTGCGGGTCCGCACGAAACCGTTTATTCCGGCATATCGGGCGAACAGCCGCGCCAGCAAGGCCGAAAGCAGCAAAGTGCTTTGGCCAGCCAGGATGGATTCATCGACATGCAACGTCACCTCGGTGCCGCGTCCGAAGCACATCGGCCCATCGATCTGAAGCCGCTCCACGACCGGCCGCGAGTCGATGCGGATGATCGAATGTACATTGCGAGCAAGGCTGGGATCGCCTCGGTCGGCATAGATATCGAGAAGCGCATGCAACGGATCGACGCCGCGGCCCTCCTTGGCAAGGCTGAGGAAGTTGAGCATGAGCTGTGCCACCAGCCGCCAGGCGAGATCGTCGGCGCGCGATTCACCCTCGGCCCCTGTGGGCAGTGCTGCGGGGATCGCCGGCTGCGGTGGACGCAGGGCTCCAAGGACCCTGACGATTTCGACCGGGTCGCCGGCCTCAAGCGTCAATGTGGGATTGTCATCGAGGATCGGCAGGTCACGATTGGTGCACAGTGCTACGACGTCGAGACGCTTCAGAGGTCGGTACGCCGGGCTTGCGAGCGGTCGCGACACGGCCAGGAAAACGTCGTCGCCGGTGTATGACGTGCGCGTTAGACCGTCGCGCCGTTCGTCTTCGGTCGCGCGCCGAGGGCGCCGCTCGGTTGAGTAGACCCACCCACTGCCGCTGTTCTGCCCCAGGCTGAACAGTTCCGGAATTTCGGCGTCGTTGCCTTCGGTGTCGGCGTCCTCGACACGAATGATCCGATAGATTTCAAAGTCGCGCGCCCGCGTGCGGTCTGCATGCAAAACCTGGCGTGTCTTACGCGCATCGATCTCGACGACGTTGCACTCACGTTCGAAAAGATTGATGATCGGCGTTGCGAAAAGTTCGAAGTCGGCCGATGTCAGATCGGCCAACTCTGGCACCGGACGCCTGAATTGGAAGACGATCTCAAGCCCACCGTCGCATCGACGCACCACAGGCTGTAGCCCCGAAACCCGCACATAGTGGAAGCGCTCGGGCATTATGAAGTATTCTCGCAGCAGGCGATATCCTTCGAATGTCGGGCGGGTACGCGGCATCAAGGCTTCGTCGTCGCTGATGCCAACCATTTCGGGCGCTGGCAAGGGCGACAACGGGTTGGTCTTGCCCTCAGCGCGTGCGCCAACGGTTGAGCAAGTGCCGAAGATCGCGTCGAATAGCAGCGGCGCCTTGGTTCGCCCGGCAAAATAAATATCGAGCCGGTCGAGCGTCAATTCGTGGAGCTTGCCTTTTCCGGTCGGGGCCAGCGTGATGCGGAGCGCCGCCTCGCCGCGCACACCGCCGACCGTGGCCATCCCGGCCGCCGCCAACGCGCTGCGGTCCTGAAAATAGCTGACCGAAGTGATTGCTATCGGCCACAGGGTCGTCTCTTGCGCGGTCGAGAAAGTGCAGCGCGTCGAAAGGCCGGGCCGCAGGCTGGAAACCAGCCGGGTGTTGCGCCTGACGACGTGGCCGTCGAGCATGGTCTGGACCTGCTGGCCTGGTTTGAGCACCACCATCGCCGTTGCCGGCGCCGGGGTGACCAGATCGGGATAAAGAACGTCGAGCACACTGCGCGAAAATCGCGAACGCTCGGCGTCGACCTTTAGCCGGGTGCGCGCCGCGAGGAAAGCCACGCCATCCAGCAGCCGCTCAACATAGGGGTCCGGACAGGGGACCGTGTCGAGGGAAAGGTTGCGCGCGACCGCTGGATGCATATCGGCAAATTCGGCCGCAAGGCCGCGGATGTGGGTCAACTCCTCCTCGTAATATTCGACGAAGACCCGATCCATCTCAGGCGTCCCTGATTTCGGTCCGCGCCGCGCCGTTATCGAGATTGATCGTAGTGCGCAGGCGCATGCGTTCCGGTGTCGGGGTTATGATCAGCACACCGTCAATCTCGATCTTGAGGCCGGCGGTCTTGTCGCCAAGCGTCACTGTGACCTTTGTTGCGCTTTCCTTGAGGCGGGGCTCGAAGGTGGCGAGCACCGCACGGATCTCACGCGCCAGCACATCGCGATCAAAGTCGCGCGAAGACCTGCCCGAGAAGGAGGGGACGCCGTAATTGACCACGCTCCGGCGCACCTCCGGGAAATCTGCGAGCGACGGTGGGTTGTCCGATACCTGTTCATTTTCCAGATCGGACAGGAGCGGCGTGGCCTCGAAGCGCTCGGTATTGAAGAGCGCCTCGACGTCACGCCGCACTGCTTCTCTGAGCACGCGGGCTGACACCACAACGCCGCGACTTTCGATCTCGACCCGATGCTGGGTCTGAAAGGCCAATCGATGCAGACGCCGTTTTTGCTCGGCTGTGAGTTCGGCATCAGCGTCGATGGCCCGCGCGCTGGCGCCAACGAGGGCGTCGACACGGTCGGCGCCAAGCTCGTCGAGCAAGACATGGCGCAGCCCGTCTATCTCCGAGGTCAGACCAGGCAGGTCATTGACGAGGCGATCCCAAAGCGACGGCTGGACGGCCTCGCTTTTTGCCCGCAAGCTGCCGGTACTGTGCTGCTTGCCAGCGTCGGGTCGCCGACCCTCACTTGCCGACATAGACATCCATTTCGGCTTCATCATTGCCGTCATAGACGAACTTGATCTTCTTGTAGGCGAAGCTGACCTCTTCCTGGATCAGGTCTTCCTCATCCTCGGCCTGCGACATGTCGTATTCCATGATCGAGGCGTCGGTGAGGGTGACGACCAGATAATCCTTAGTCTCGCCATCGATCGTCCGACGTGCCGAGAACACCACTTCATCGAGGGCCTTGTTCTCGAACAAGGCTTTCTTGAGATAAGGCGAAGATTTGTCGTAGTGTTTGATGAACTTGATCATGCCCATGGACACGCGCCCCCGACGTGAGAGCGAATTCGGGTCATAGGGTGCGACCATCTTGTAGTCGACGCCATGGATTTCGATCTCATCATCGTGGCCGTCGCGGGTGCTGGGGCCCTTGATATCGGGAACCTTCAGAAAACCATCAATCTTTACTGGCATTGTCTCTCTCCACCATTGTCAAAAAAAAGATTGTTGTTGCTGCAATCAAGTCTTAACGGACGGCAGTTCCGACACCAGTCGAAGCGAGGCATTGATGCCCTCCAGCTGGTAATGCGGGCGCAGATAGAAGCGGGCGTTGTAGTAGCCCGGCCGCCCCTCCACGCTGTCCACTTGGACCTCGGCGGCGGCGAGCGGGCGCTTGGCGCGCGCCTTGTCGTCGGCAAAGGCCGGGTTGGCCAGCACGTAGCGGTTGATCCACTCGGTCAACCAGATCTGCATGTCGGAGCGTTCCTTAAACGACCCGACCTTGTCTCGCGCTATGGCTTTGAGATAGTGCGCAAAGCGCGAAACCGGGAACAAGTAGGGCAAGTTGGCGCTCAGCCGCTCATTAGACTGCGCATCGGGGTCCACCAGTCGGCCGGCGCGCGTTTCGTCGTCCTGTAACGAATGGGCACCGATGAAAGCCGCAAGATCCGTGTTCTTCCGGTGCAGGATCGGCATCAGGCCAAGCTTGGCGAGTTCCGCCTCACGCCGGTCATCAATGGCGACTTCCGTGGGGCATTTCATCGCTATCGACCCATCATCGGTCGGGAAGCTGTGCACCGGCAAATTAAGCACCGTTCCGCCGTTCTCGACGCCGCGGATCTGGGTACCCCAGCCAAACAGCTTGTGGCTGCGGTTGATGTTGACGCCCATCGGGAAGGCGGCGTTCATCCAGACATACTTGTTGTGATCGCCCTGCACCTCTTCCTCGAAGGTGAAGCCCTTCACCGGAACGGTGTCCGTGCCATATGGCAGCCGGGCCAGGACGCGGGGCATGGTCAGCCCGATGTAGCGAGCATCCTCGCTTTCGCGCAGCGACTGCCAGGAGGCATAGGCCGGGTTGGAAACGATCTGCTGCAAATCCTGAGGGTTCGGCAATTCCTGCCAGCTATCCATACGAAACAGTCGAGGCGAGGCGGCCGCGATAAAAGGCGTGTGCGCAGAAGCGCAGATGCCGGAGATGTTGCGTAGCAGACCGACATCGCGCGGGTGGTTGGAAAATTCGTAGGCGCCGATCACGCAGCCGATCGGCTCACCGCCAAGCATCGAATATTCGTCTGTGTAGACTTTCTTGAAGATCGGACTCTGATCCCACATCTGGCCTTCGTAGTCTTCGAGCGTGTCGGCCAGCTGCTCCTTGGAGATGTTCATCACCCGGATTTTAAGCTTCTGGTCGGTCTCGGTGTTGTTGACGAGGTACCACAGGCCGCGCCATGTGCCTTCCATTTCGCGCACTTCCGGCGCGTGCAGGATCTCGTTGACCTGAGCCGTCAGCATCTTGTCGATACCGGCGATCAGCGACTTGATCGACTTGATGGCATTGGACGAGATGGTTGTGGTGTCGGAACGGGACTGCGCTGCGAGCGCGAGATTGCGCACGAGTTGCTGCAGCTTCTCGCTGTCGTCTTTCTTGACCTTGAAATCCTTCTCGAGGAGTCCACTGAATTCTCCAAGGTCTATGGCTTCAGCCTCGGCGGCGAGGGTGGCGGTCTTTTGCTGTTCGGCCATGGTTTATTCTCCCGCCTTGTCGTCGTCAGTCAGCGCCTGGCTGGCGATCTTGCCAAGAAGTGGCTCGTTGTTCAGCAACTGCGCGATACGCTTTTCGGCGTCTACGCGGCCATCCATGAAGCCCAGCAATTCCTCGAGCTGACGACGCATCTTGAGGATCTCGGCCAGTTGCGGAACCTGCTCGGCGATCTTGTCGGGGGCGAAATCGCCCATTTTGGTGAAGGTGAGATCGAGCGCCAGTTCCTCGTCGCGCTCTTGGCCTTCGGCCTGCGGCAGCGTGTTCTTCACCCGCGCTTTGACGCGGGGTCCGAGCGCCTCCATGAACTTGGGGAAGCGGTTCGCGTCGGTCTCGACGAAGGAGCGGTCCAGAACCGACTTTGACGCTTCCTTGGTTTGCGAAGCACCGGAAAGGTCGGCCATCACGCCCATGACAAACGGCAGTTCGATCGTCGTCGGGCTGCCGTAGGTTTCCACGTCATAGGCGATCTGCACCCGTGGCGCGCGATTTCGTTCGATGACCTTGGCTTTGCTTTCGGCTGGCATGTGTCTTACCTTTCATCTTTCTGTGCCGTCTTCTTGACATCGGGAACGCCGGCAAGAAGCCGAAATTCCTTCAGTCCCGACGGGGCGAGATCTTCCATCAGTTCAACGAAATCCATATGCACCATTCGGCGCACGCGCCGCGCCAGGTGCGGGATCGGGCTGGACGGTTCGGTGCTGTCATAGAAGGCGACGACGAGATCGAGGCATTTGACGACATCGTCGCGCGAGGAGATCCGGTCGGGCAGGCCGCTGTCGCCGGATTCTGCGTAGCTTGCCACGCTTGCCATCGTATCGGCTCCATCGCCGTTGCGAACACGTGCTGCCGGTTCTGCTGGCGTCGCGACCGGCTTTGCGAGGCCGTTCGCGGCAGTGGCACCGGTCGCGTTTCGTTCGAGGGTCGTCAGCAGACGCTGCAGAAACCGCTTTAACTCGGGAAGCGTGGCGCCAGCGCCTTCGAGGCGGGAGTTAAAGGCGGCTTCGACGCTCTCGAGAGCGGCGATCGCGGCGCGGGCGTCGGCTATGAGCAACGTCATTTCTGGCCCGGCCTGATCAATCAGCGCCGCGCATGCGCTGCGCACCCGGTTCACCAGTTGGCTGTGCTCGCTTGCCAGCTTCGCCTTCTCGGCCGCATTCAGTCCCGAAGCAGCCTCCTGCAGCATGACCCGCTCGTCAAGCGAACCCTTCTCCAGATCCGCGCCCAGGATCGGCCCAATGGCGCGCGGCGCAAAGAATGTCATTTTCCGCAAATCTTTGAGTAGACCGTCCTGGCTGTTCTGAAGGTCGGTAAGCGCATTAATGCGGCGCAAGGCTGCTTCGCGCGGCGTGGCACCGGGCCGCAGGGCCGGATGCATGGTCGTCCAATGCTGATCGACGGTTTGCGCGATGAGGGTCAGGCCGGCAGCCAGGCCGGCCAACCGATGCTCGTTGGCCAGTCCACGCGTAACAATGACGAGAAGGCGCAGGTCCCGGCCGTGAGACCGCAGCTCTTCAGCCCTGGTAAGCACGGTAGGCCAGTCTATCGGAACGTCGACTTCAGTGTTTTTGCTGCCTTGGAACTCGACTTTCTTCTGCTGTTCCGTCAGTCGCTCCAGCTCATGGAAGGCCGGGTCGTTGCGCAAATCCTCCCCTGACGGATTTTCACCGTCGAGCGGAGTAAGCCAAAGTGCGACATCAATCACACAGACCCCCAGCGACCGGCCCTCAACGGCACCTGACCCAAGGTTACCACACTGACGTGCCGTACGCCAATTAAAGCCGCTGCTTAAAAACTAACGAAAGCTGACCACCGCGTATTCGCTATGGGATGGCTTGGCGAGACTGCTGAACCCAGTCGGTAAAATGCACCACATGGATGCGCGAAATCTTCTGCCGCCAGTGGTCTGGGCTTCCAAAGGCTGACGGCCCCGCGAACGGCTTTGGCGACGCCGTCCATCGGGCGCTTTGTCAAGCGACGGCTTATGTGGCAGGTTGTCGACTGGCAGATTGCAGGAGCAGGTTCGATGGAACAGCGCCGGTCGTCACAGAGCTTCAAGCGTAAGGAACTGGTCGGCAAGCTCAATCCTGTCGGCGTGCGCGCCTTCAAGGCAGCCGCGGACACCGCCAAGCTGCGCGGCAACCCTTACGTCGAACTCGTCCACTTCATCGAGCAACTGGTGCTTTCCGATCGCTCGGACGTGCAAATGATCATCGCCGATGCGGGAGTGGATGCCAGCCGGCTCACGGCCGATATGACCCGCGCCGTGGACAAGCTGCCATACGGCGCCACATCGATCGAGGAATTTTCCGACCACATCTTTCATGCCATCCAGGAGGCCTGGAACTTGGCGACGCTTGAGTTCAGCGTCGAGGAAGTCCGCAGCGCGCATATTCTGCTCGCTTGCCTGAAGACCCCGGTCCTAGAAGGCCTGCTGTCGAAGATCAGCGGCGCATTCGACGAGATCGACGCCGACGCGGTGATCGCGCGGTTCGCCGATGTCATGGAGGGCTCACTCGAAGCTGGCACCTCGACCACGGTCTCCGCAACGGAGATGCCACGGCGGGCTCCGGGTGGGGATTCGGCGCTGGCGAAATACGCCACCGACCTGACCCAGCGCGCCCGCGACGGCAAGATCGATCCCGTCGTCGGCCGCGACCCCGAGATCAGGCAGATCGTTGATGTCCTGATGCGGCGGCGGCAGAACAACCCGATCCTGACGGGCGAAGCCGGGGTAGGCAAGACCGCGGTCGTCGAGGGCTTCGCCTTGCGTATTGCCCAGGGCGATGTACCACCGATGCTACAGGGCGTCAGCGTGCGCATGCTCGATGTCGGTTTGATGCAGGCCGGGGCAAGCGTAAAGGGCGAGTTCGAAAAACGGCTTAAGGCTGTAATCGACGAGGTGCAGTCGTCCGAAACACCGGTTATCCTTTTTATCGATGAAGCTCACACCTTGATCGGCGCAGGCGGCCCTGCTGGAACCGGCGACGCGGCCAATCTCCTGAAGCCGGCGCTGGCACGCGGTGAACTGCGTACCGTCGCGGCAACGACCTGGGCTGAATACAAGCAGCACATAGAAAAAGACCCGGCGCTGACCCGTCGGTTTCAGGTGGTAAAGATCGACGAGCCTTCCGAAGCTGTGGCCGTTCTCATGTTGCGCGGGGTGGCCGGAGTTCTCGAGCAGCACCACCGGGTGCAGATACTGGATGAGGCGATCGAGGCGGCAGTGGGCCTGTCACACCGCTATATCCCGGCGCGGCAACTACCCGACAAGGCGGTAAGCCTTCTCGACACCGCTTGCGCCCGGGTCGCAATCTCGCAGCATGCCACGCCGGCCGAGCTCGAGGATATCATACGGCGGCGCCAGGCGCTGGAGGTCGAGCACGGCATCATCGATCGTGAGGCGGCGATCGGGATCGAGGTGACCGAACGGCAGGCACGGGTCGACACCGGACTTGCCGAAACAGGGGTCGCGCTGGCTGCCGCGCAACAACGTTGGGACCGCGAAAGAGTTTTAGTTGCCGAGATACTCGAATTGCGTGCCCGGCTGCGCGGCGACGGTATGCCGCTCGATGCGATGGAAACGCCAGCGGATGCCAACGCCTCTGAGTCTGAGTTGCCTGAGATCCAAACGCCCAAGGACAAGGCATCCGATCCCAAAGTGAAAACGGCTGTTGCCGATGGACTTCCACCTGATCCGGTCGCCGATCTTACCCGGTTGCGCGAACGCATGGCTGAACTGGCCGAGGCGCAAGGCGAGGCGCCGCTGATCCTGCCCTCGGTTGATCGAAATGCCGTGGCCGCGGTGGTCCAGGACTGGACCGGCATCCCCACGGGGCGCATGCTGTCGAGCCAGACCGAAAAAGCCCTCCGGCTCGCGGCCACTCTGTGCGAGCGCGTGGTTGGCCAAGAGCATGCCATGGAGATGATCGCCAAGCGTGTGCAGACCAGCCGCGCCGGGCTCGGCGCGCCGGAAAAGCCGGTGGGGGTGTTCCTGCTTTGTGGCCCCTCCGGCGTCGGCAAGACCGAAACGGCGCTGGCCTTGGCGGAGACGCTTTATGGTGGCGAACAGAACCTGATCTCGATCAACATGTCGGAGTTTCAGGAGGCGCATACTGTCTCGACTTTAAAGGGAGCGCCCCCCGGCTATGTCGGCTACGGCAAGGGTGGCATCCTGACAGAGGCGGTTCGGCGCAAACCCTATTCGGTGATCCTGCTCGACGAGGTCGAGAAGGCGCATCCGGACGTCCACGAAATCTTCTTCCAGGTTTTCGACAAGGGCATGATGGACGACAGCGAAGGGCGGCGCATCGATTTCAAGAACACATTGATCCTGCTCACCTCGAACGTCGGCTCCGAAGTCATCATGGACCGGACGAGGAACGGCACGGTTCGGACCGGCCTCGAAGATCTGGATACGGCCTTGCGCCGGCCGTTGCTGAAGGTTTTTCCGGCGGCGTTTCTTGGACGGGTGGTAACCATTCCTTACTACCCGCTGTCGGATTCGATGATCGAGGCGATCACCCGTCATCAGTTCGCCAGGATCGCTCGCCGGCTGCGTGCAACCAGTGGCGCGGAACTGGTGATCGGCGACGGCGTCATCGATCTGGTCAGGGCACGCTGCACGGAACTCGAATCCGGCGGGCGGATGATCGATGCCATCTTAACCAACACGCTTCTGCCGGAATTAAGCCGCGGCGTGCTCAACCGGTCGCTTGACGGTGAAAAGATGACGAAGGTGACCGTCGGAGCCTCCGACGGGGGCTTTACTTATTTCTTCGAGTAATTTGGGCGGATGGTACCGGCGCATCAAACGGCTTTTGCATCCCGCGGTGGATTGAAGGATGCCTTCCACGGCATGGCGCAAGAGCGCGGCGAGGCTTTTGTCCGCGCTAGCGTGCAAAAGGCAACCAAGCACGCAAATGAGTTCCTTTGGGCGGCTAGACCTCTCGCCGTCGCTTGCCGTCATAGTCCCCAGGTGTGCTCATTCTGGCCCCTGGATTATACTGAACGTGAATATGCGGAAACATAGGCCCTTGATTGTTCACCAGGACTAAATACTTGGCCTTGCCAAGTTCAGAGTTAAGTTCCTGCTGCAAAAAGTATCCTAAAAGGATTGACAACATACCGGTCCCGCGATCCGCCAGCTTTTTCGTCCTAATATCAACCGCATTGCCGGAATGATGCAGGGACCAGCGGGAATGATTATACCACTCTTTTCCAGCAGTAAGCTCAAGCTCAAGCCGCCTCGGCGCATGTTGTCTGAAAACGCGTCGAATTATCGGAATGGCCTCCTGCATTTGCGGGCTGAGGCCGCTTTCAATCGTTCTCTCCCTCATCGCAATCTCCATGAAAAGAAAGCGTCATTCCCTTACCACAACCATCACACGTACGCCTCATCCATGAATATCGCAGGGCCGAGATGGAGCTTTTTGTGAGTGCAAACGTGACGCCTCAGATCGTATGCAGCCGGTGCACCATGCCATGTTGCCGTCGTCGCCCATTTTGGCGAGCGGTTCTCTGTCATGCATCGTGGCAGGATTGTCGAGTTCGGCCCACCACCCGATCATTACTGACCCCCGCTTAAACGCCGCCGAAAATACGTCAATCTGCGACGCAACATACTGAAAACAAAAGTAAAAAAATTCCATAGATAATCAGCGACAATCGGCACGCAGATAGCTACTTCGTCGGCAGGTAGTCGTGCCGAAACCACGTCCCAATTCGCCAAGCGCCCGATGGGCTCACGGCAATTGGGGATTGCTGGTGGATTGCGGTAATTCGTTTGGTCGTGCTGGAATTTGATACGAGTGTCATTCCAAGTACCTGGCCACCATCGGCCACGCCGCAAGTTGGCGGCTATCTGCAGCCAGCTTTAAAAGCCAATGACCATCCACGGATCGGTGTCGTATCCGAGGCGCGGCTTTTCCGGGGTTGCTCCATCCGGCATTTTGGCCGTGCCAGTCAAACCGCAGTCCAGATCTCTCACCGGCTTCTTGGTCGAATGCTTCGTAGAGCACAGGGCCGCAGCATCACCGACCACCACTTTCTTTTCCTTGGCAATGGTGCCACCAGTCGCAGCGATCGTGATAGCCGCGCAAAATATAGCAACTCTCATCGTACTCCCCCACGGTTGCGCATCCTCAAGATGCCGGACATTACGTTACGTCATTTTTATATTAGCACAAGCGAATATTTAATCCTCACGCCCGCCTCCTGCCAATGGCCTCGAGGCGGGCTGCTCTTCCATTTCGCGATGGCCTTCACGCCAAGCTCGTCCGCTGGATCATCGCCACGAGCGATGCCGACAACGTGATGACCGTCGGCGGCGAGCCGCGCCGAGAGCGCGCGGCCGATGCCCTTGCTGGCGCCGGTGACGAGAAATGTTCGCTTTGTCATGATGTTTCTGCCTGTAGTGAAAGAAGGGCGGTCAGGCGCACCCAGATCCAGGATCTGCGCGGGCACAGGGCGACTCCGCCGGAACCTATGGAGGTCGTCTCGACCGGCAGGAGTGCGTGGCGCTGCGCCGGACTCCTGCTCGGCCTTTCGTCGTGTCAGGCGGCCCTGCTTGCGGCGCCATTCTTCGAATAGGTGGGGAAGTCCGTGTACCCCACCTCGCCATTGCGGGTGTAATAGACGGACCGGTCCGCTACGGCCAATGGCCAGCCGCTCCGAAGACGCTCGACGAGATCCGGGTTCGCGATATACGGCCTGCCATAGGCAATCAGGTCCACCAGCCCGGTATCGAGCGCTGCCTGGGCGCGCTCGACGTCATTGAAGCCGCCGCACCAGATGAACGCGCCGGGGAACGACGCTCGCGCCTTGGCGAGCATGTCGTGGTCGAGATGGCGCGCCTCGAACGTGGCCGATTCCATGTTGCCGTCGGGCAGCAGTTCGTAGAGCAGATGGACATAGGCCACGCCACGGCGCCCGAGCTGCTCGACGATGTACAGGAACGTCTCCTCGACGAGCGGATCAGCGGGCATTGAACCATATTTGCCGAACGGTGAGAGGCGAACCCCCACGCGTCCCGCGCCGAATTCCGCCACGACCGCGTCGACGACTTCCATCAGGAAGCGCGCACGATCTTCCATGCTGCCGCCGCCGTAGCGGTCGGTACGGGTGTTGAGCACCGAGTTCATGAACTGCTCGATCAGATAGCCGTTGGCGGCATGGATCTCGATGCCGTCAAACCCGACCTCCCGCGCATTGGCGGCGGCTTTGGCGAAGGTTCCCACCATGGCCGTCACTTCCTCGGTGCTGAGCGGCCTCGGCGTCTCTGCCGCCATGAAGCGCAACCGGCCGTCCGGGCCATGGGCGAACACCTCTGAGCCGACGGCCTGTTCCGCGGTCACGCCCACTGGCGCCTGGCCGTTCGGCAGAAGCGAGGAATGCGCCAGTCGGCCGACATGCCACAGCTGCATGAAGATGGTGCCGCCCTGACGATGAACCTCTTCGGTCACCGGGCGCCAGGCCTGCTTCTGGGCTTCGGAGTGAATCCCGGGAATCCGCGCGTAGCCGTGGCTGGACTGATCCACGTCGTTGACTTCGGAGATGATCAGGCCGGCGCTAGCTCGCTGACCGTAATATTTGACGGTCAGTTCGTTCGGGAGGTCGCCATCTGTCGGAAGAGCACCCTCGGAGGTGCGGGTGCGCGTCATCGGCGGCATGACGATGCGGCTCGTGAGGTGGACGGGACCTAGATCGAAGGAATCGAATAGAGAGGGCATGGGGCGGCTCCTGTGGAGAATTAAAGCTCCAGAAGATATAAAGGGATACTCCTCAGCAGATTAGTGCCGGCCTGAAGCTACAATAGGCGGATGAACTCGCGTTTCGATGGCATCGCCGAATTCGTAGCCGTTATTCGGCTCGGTAGTTTCACCGCGGTTGCGGCGGAAATGGGCATGGCCAAGTCCGCGATCGGCCGGGCGGTGTCGCGTCTGGAGGCGCGCTTGGGCTCCAAGCTGCTCCACCGGACGACCCGCCGCCTGACCTTGACGCCTGCCGGAGAGGCCTGGCTGGAGCACTGCGTCGCGGCACTCGACGAACTTGAGCGTGGCGAGAGCGCCCTCGCGCTCGCGCGGGACACGCCTGGCGGCGAAGTCCGCATCGATCTCCCGACGGCGTTCGGTCGACTGCACGTCATGCCCGTACTGTTAGGGGTTGCGAAACGCTATCCAGCGCTGAACCTCAATGTCAGCTTCACCGACCGGCGGGTCGACCTGATCGGCGAAAACATCGACCTCGCCGTGCGTATCGGCAATCTTGAGGATTCGACCGACCTCGTCGCGCGACAGATTGGGGTCCAGCAGACGGTGATAGTCGGAGCACCTGGCTATCTCGCACGGCGGGGCGTTCCGCGATCCTGGAGCGATCTTGCCGGACACGATTGCATCGTCGGACGACGGCAAGGCAACCGCATCGCCTGGCTGATGAAGCAACCCGACGGCTCGACAGCGCGGCAGGCCGTCCCCGTCAAGCATGAACTGCAGGATTTCGAGACGGTGCTAATGGCCGCTAAGGCAGGACACGGTCTGACGCAACTTCCGTCATGGATGGTGGAAGGCGATCTTCAAGACGGGGCCCTTCAGATTGTCCTGGAGGGCCTGTCAGGCGGCGAACTGCCGATCAGCGTCCTGTGGCCGCAGACAAAGGCGCTGCCGGCGAAGATTCGCGTTACCATAGACGGCCTCGTTCAGTGGTCGCTTGTTTCAACGAGTGTCGCTGCCTAGCAACGTCTTACTTGGAGCAGTCTCAAATCGGCTGTCCGCCGTCGATCCGCCTAATCGCCTCGAAGAGCCGATCACAGGATTTTGCCAGGTTCTTGCCCGGCGTGGTGGCGACCCCGAGCAAGAGGCCGGATTCGGCAGTTGCGGGCGACGCATACCACGCGGAGAGCGGTGCGGGCGACATCCCGAAGGCCGAAACCTCGCGCGCCACGGCAATGTCCGATATTTCCCTCGGCAGCTTCAGCAGCACGGCCAGGCCCGGCGTTGCAATCTGGTCGGCATTCACATTCGCCCAAAGCTGCTCGAGCAACGTCGCGCGCCTTGCGACATAGGCCCGCTTCGTGCGGCGGAGATGGCGAATATAGTGGCCCTCCCGCATGAATTCGGCGGTCGCGAGCTGCACTGCCGGCCCCGGGGCGGGCGCTAAGCACGCCGCGACTTCAGCGAAAGCGCATACGAGGCTGGCCGGCACGATTGCGAAACCCAGCCGAAGGGTCGGGCTGATTGTCTTGCTGAAGGACCCGATGTGAATGACGCGCCCGTCGCGGTCGAGCGACGCGAGCGCCGGCGCGGCCCTGCCGGTCAGCTGAAGCTCGCTCAGATAATCGTCTTCGATCACCCAGGCCTGGGTCGAAGCTGCCCATTCGAGCAGGCGCAGGCGCCGCTCGAGCGACAAGGTCGAGCCGAGCGGCGCATGTTGACCCGGTGTGACCAGGGCAAGCTTCGCGGTCGGATGCTGGCACAGTGCGTCATCGAGATCGATGCCGTTGCAATCGACCGGGACCGGAGCGAGAGACAAACCGGCGAGTTCGAGCCCCTTTCGGGTCCATGGGAAACTGGGCTCCTCGATCCAGGCGGTCTCCCCCGCCAGCTTCAGAACGGATAGCGCCAGGCCGAGCCCCGCACCGAAACCTCCAGTGATAATGACCTGCGACGGCAGACAGATGATGCCCCGTGCTACGGCGAGGTAGCCAGCGATTTCCCGCCTCAACTCGAGTTCGCCGCGAGGATCGGGGTAGAGGGCGGCGGCAGCGGCTTCGGCGCGGATGGCGTGCGCGCGTATCCGCGCGAACAAGGTGGCGGGGAAGATATCGCTTGCGGGGATGCCCATCTGGAAGATCCGGGGACCCTGTGTCATCTCCTGATAAATCCGCATGAAGGAGCCTTCATCCGGCACCGGCTCGGATTTCGCGACGGTGCGGGGGCGCTGTGCGACGCGCGTTCCCTCAGCTGGCGTTGCCTCGATCAACTGGGCGGCCGCGAGCTTCTCATAGGCGGTCCGGACGGTGCCGCGCGCGACGCCCAGCTGTGCTGCCAGGTCCTGCCATGAGGGCAACCGTGCGCCTGGTTCCAGCGCGCCTTCCTCGATTGCGACGGCCACGCCCTTGCGAATTTGCTCCGCAAGGGAAGTCTTGGCGGCGCGATCCAAATCCAGGTCCAGCGGCTTGCTCATGAAGCCTCAGTACACGATTTTTTTGCGTTCTTGGTGCTTTTTCCTGGCCCGATTCGCCGGCATCTAGACGGGCAAGGAGATGCCAATGCGAATTCGTGCCATTTTCACCGCCGCCTGCGCCGCGATTGCCATCGTCGGGCCGGCCTGGGCGCGCGACGACCAATCGGAGACGGTCACGCCGAAGTTCGAGCAGGTGATCCCCAACATCCCCGGCAAATCGATGGTCGTCGTCGAGGTCGATTATGCGCCGGGCGCCGCTTCGCAGCCGCACCGGCATGCCAGGTCCGCCTTTATCTTCGCCTATGTCGTCTCGGGCGAGATCGAGTCCAAGGTGAACGATGGCGAGACCCGCATCTACAAAGCGGGCGAGAGTTGGTCGGAGCTGCCCAACGCAACCCATTCGGTCAGCCGCAACGCCAGCAAGACCAGGCCAGCGAAGCTGCTTGCGGTCTTCGTCGTCGATTCCGACGACAAGGCCCTCACTACTCCCCTCAATTGAACGGATCGGAACGATGGCCAAGAGGCTCGACTACAACCAGATCGCCCCGAGCGGCGCCAAGGCGCTCGGCACCGTCTACGGCTATGTTCTCCAGAGCGGCTTGCCTGCCGAACTGGTCGAGCTCGTCTATCTGCGGGTCTCCCAGATCAACAACTGCGCCTATTGCCTTGACATGCACACGCGTGACCTCGTCAAGAAGGGCGTGAAGATCGAGAAGATCGCGCTGGTGCAAGCCTGGCAGGAAGGCGGCAGCCTGTTCAGCGAGAGAGAGCGCGCCGCGCTTCGCTGGGCCGAGAGCGTGACCAATGTTGCACAGACCGGGGTTCCGGACGCCGCCTATGAAGCCGTGCGTGCCGTCTTCGATGAAAAGCAGCTCGTCGACCTGACGATCGCGATCAGCCTGATGAACAGCTACAACCGAATGGCCATCAGCTTTCGGAATACGCCCCAGGCCGTTCTCGAGAATTGATGGAGCAGAATAATGAATGGTAACGTGATTTCCAGGATCAAGATCCCGGACAGCAAATTGGCGCGCGAGGCGACCGAGTTCGTTCGCGACAGCAAATCGAGTTCCTTTTCAATCACTCTGTTCGCTTGCGCCTTCTGGTGATCGTAACCTGACAGATGGCGGCCCTAAGGAGAGGCGGCTCAACTCGCAAGCCGGCAGCCCCATTGTCGTCGGTCAGGAGTGTGCACGGCGATTCCGAAACCGGCCGTTCCGTATGCGGCCTGAGAAGCGGTACACTCACGTTTCAGCTTGGACTTTGCAGCTATTCCCGCTTGCATCGCGACCGAACTCGCGACCGAAGGCTTACGGCTCAATGACTGCGTTTCAGCGCATGGGCGATCCGGCAGAGCTCGGGGCGGCGGCACCCTTCCTCGCCTCATCGGACAGCAGCTTCATGACAGCGAGGTAGCGGTCGACGGCGGCCTAGCCCAACTCTGACAGCCGTCTTCCAAGTTCATTGAGCAGGCCTTCTCAGGTGCAAACTGGTCAAGGGTTTCAATCATTTGATCGCTGCCATCCTTGACCAGGATCCGGCCGTAAAGGGCGGCTGGAGAGTCATATTCCTGGCGAGCGATGATGAAGACGCCGCGGCGCAGATTGGTACGCTCGCGGAAAATCTCGGCTTTGCGCCGATAAAGCTAGGCGGGCTTTCCGAAGGCGACTGCTCGTGCAGGCGCGCAGGAACAACTGGGGCCGGCTGGTCTTCAAGGACCTGGTCAAATTTGACTGATGAACATGACGTCCCCACCGGCAGGGACACGATGCACGCATCGGATCGAGCACTATCCGATGCGTGCGGCCGAGGTGATGCTTGGAAGCAAACGATAAAGTGCTCCGCCTCTCGTCAGCAGTATGATGAATACTTAGTTTTGACGGTCGAGCGCAGCAGAAGCCGATCCGGTCGACGGGTTCGCCAGGATGGCGCCCGTAATGATGCGAAAGAGATGATCGGCCCGCGGCGCGAATGAGGGTTGGTCGACCGCCCAGCCGAGCGCCGTCATCAGGGCGAACAGGTCATCCCCATTCATGTCGAGCCGCGCCGCGCCTTCGGCCTGTGCGCGGAGCAGCAGTCGCGCGCTCGCCGAGTGCACCGCTGCGCATGAAGCGTAAAGAGCGGAGTTCGGATTCGTGTGGGCGGCGGCCATCATGGCGACGACGCCCCTATAGCTTTGGGCGAACGCCAACCACTCCTGGAACCAGGAGATGAGCGCTTCGTCAGGCGAATCCGAGGTTTCGAGTTCATCTGCCCTCTGAGTCAGTGCGTCCAGATTCGTACACAGCAGCGCCTCGAACAGGGCTTCTCGCGTCGGGAAATGACGAAGCAGCGTGGCTAACCCGACCTCGGCCCGACGGGCGATATCGCGCATGGACGCATTGATACCGTGCTCGGCGACGACATCACGCGCGACCGCGAGGATATGGCTGTAATTTTTTTTTGCGTCGGCTCGCATGAGATGCCTTGATAAGCGGATCGGTGATCCGTATATGTGGATCGATGATCCGGTTACTAAGCGGATCGGTGAACCAGTAAATAGAGTGCGTCTGCACAAATGGCAACAAAGGCGCCGCCCGCCCCGCAAGGAAAATGAACATGAGCACTATCAGCATCATCGGGTCAGGCGGTATGACCGCAGCGATCGGCGACCTTGCCGCCAAGGCCGGACACACCGTCGAGGTGATGAGCCGCGACGGTGCCAAGTCGCGGGCGCTGGCCGAGCAGGTCGGAGCCGGCCCGACGACCGGAACGTTTGGCGCCGCTCCGGTCGGGGACATTGTCATCCTGGCGGTTCCCTATTCGGCCGTTCTCGACGTGGTGAAGCAGTACGGCGAAAAGCTGGCAGGCAAGCTCATTGTCGACATCACCAACCCCATCAAATCCGACTTCACGGGTTTCTTGACTCCTGAAGACAGTTTCGGCGCGCAGGAGATCGCCAAGGTTGCTCCTGCCAATGCCACTATCGTCAAGGCGTTCAACACCCAGAACGCCCGGGTCTTGGCTGCCGGTCCAATCGGGGGCCATCCATTGGACGTGTTCATCGCCGGGGACGACTCTCAAGCGAAGGCGCGCGTCTCGGCGTTCATCGACAGCCTCGGACTACGTCCGATGGATACCGGGCGGCTGATTATGGCCCGAACGCTGGAGCACGCCTGCATGCTGTGGCTGGGCCTCATGACCCACTCCGTCAAACACACCAACTTCTCAATCCGCGTCAGCCTCCTCGGCTGAGCCCGCGGCACCACGTCTCGCATCACATTACCCAAGGAGCAGCAGCATGCGCGTTTTCGTTACTGGCGGGACCGGCCATATCGGTTCGTATGTCATCCCCGAGCTCATCGCGGCCGGACATGAGGTCATTGGCCTGGCCCGGTCGGACACGTCCGCGACTGCGGTATCGGCACTCGGCGCCAAGGTACGTCGCGGGGATATCACCGACCTCGATCGGCTCAAGGTCGCGGCGGCGGAGTCCGACGGCGTCATCCACGTCGCGCACCGGCAAGACCTGCTGCCCTCCGGCGGGATCGACGCCGTGGCAGCCGCGGAGCTCCAGATCATGCTCGCCTACGGCGAGGCGCTGGCGGGGACCGGAAAGCCGCTCGTCGTCTCAGGGAGCATCGGCTCGCCGGGGTGGGAAGGCCTGGGCCGGCCAGCCACCGAGGAAGATCCGGCTCTTCCCGGCGGCGAAGCATACAAGGGCACCCTGCGGGTTCGCAACGCCGTGGAACTCGCCGTGATCGGCTTAGCGGGACGGGGCGTGCGGTCTTCGGTCGTCCGAATTCCTCCCATCGCGCACAGCACGACCGATGCCGGCTTCCTCCAGCTGCTGATCGGTCTCGCGAAGGAG
This sequence comes from Mesorhizobium sp. BR1-1-6, assembly GCF_020165355.1. Taxonomy (NCBI): domain Bacteria; kingdom Pseudomonadati; phylum Pseudomonadota; class Alphaproteobacteria; order Hyphomicrobiales; family Phyllobacteriaceae; genus Mesorhizobium; species Mesorhizobium sp. BR1-1-6. The sequence goes on from NZ_JAIUHZ010000008.1 coordinate 187,729, forward strand.
AAGGGCGTAATCGGTTACCCCGGAGACGGCGCGAACCTCTGGCCGGCTGTGCATGCCCGCGACCTGGCCTCCCTGTTCCGCCTGGCGCTGGAGAAGGGGCCGGCTGGCAAATATTGGCACGGGATTGAGGGCGAGGGCATCCGGTTCCGCGAGATCGCTGAGGCCATTGGCAGCCGTATGGGCATGCCTGCTGTGCCCATCCCTGCGGACGTACTGATGTTGCCGGGCTTCTTCGGCTTTCTCGCGAACTTGGTCACGCTGGACCTTCCGGCGTCCAACGCCATCACCCGCCAGACGCTCGGCTGGGAGCCAGCTCAGCCGGGCCTGCTCGAGGACCTCGACAACGGCCATTACTTCCCGGCGGATCGTATCGCGATCCCGTGATCCGTCCACCCAACTCACAAGGAGACAACACATGAGCACTATCAGCATCATCGGCTCAGGAGCCATGGCCGCCGCGATCGCGGGCCGTGCCGCCAAGGCCGGACATACCGTCGAGGTTGTCAGCCGCGACCCCGCCAAGGCGCGGGTGCTCGTCGACCAACTTGGAGTCGGAGCGACCACCGGGACATACGGCGCCGCCCCCGCGGGCGACATCGTCATCCTCGCCGTGCCGTACAGCGGTGCCGCGGCGGCGGTAGTCGACTTTGGGAAAGCGCTCGATGGCAAGGTGATCGTCGACATCGCCAACCCGGTTGCCCCCGACCTCTCAGGCCTCGTCACGCCCCACGGCAGTTCCGGCGCGCAGGAGACCGCAAAGGGCCTCCCCGCCGGCGCGCATCTTGTGAAGGCATTCAACACGATCTTTGGTCACGTGCTTGCGAAGGGCGGACGCCTCGACGCGTTCATCGCAGCCGACGATGCGGAGGCGAAAGCGCGCGTCTCGACGTTTCTCGAAAGTCTCGGGCTGCGTCCGCTCGACGTGGGCGGCTTGCACATGGCCCAGACGCTGGAGGCGCTCGGTTTGATGATGATTGGCCTCGCCAAAAACGGCGCCGGCACCTGGGACTTCGCCATGAACGTCGATATCGGCTGAACCACCGACATCAGCCCTCCGCTGCACTACAGCCAAGGAATCGATCATGATCACTCCCTTCCAGATTCCCTATGATGCGGACCAGGCCGCTGACCTTCGTAGCCGCCTCGCACGGACGCGTTGGGCCGACGCGGTAACTGACGACTGGACCATGGGAACCGAGCGCGGCGTCCTCAACCAGTTCATCGATTTCTGGCGTGACGGCTATGACTGGGCGCAGCGACGAGACCGGCTTAACCAGCTTCCCCATTTCCGGACGACGGTCGACGGCCATGGCATACACTTTCTGCATTTTCGCAGCGGCCAAAGGGGATCGATCCCGCTACTGCTGATGAACGGCTGGCCGTCAAGCTTCGTGGAGTTTCAGCGTATAGCACCGCTGCTTACCCAGGGAACGCCGGCATTCGATGTCGTGATCCCCACCATGCCCGGCTTCGGCTACTCGGACAGGCCAACCCGGCCCTACGAGGCGGAGCCCAGCGACCTTTATCCGAAGCTAATGACGATGCTGGGCTATGGGCGGTTCGTCGTGGCTGGGACTGACATCGGCTCCGGCCTTGCCACGCGAATGGCGCTTCGGCATCCGGCGCGTTTGCTGGCTCTCCATGTCTCGGCGGTCGCGCCGAAGCCGATTCCAGAAGATGCATCGCCCCTGTCGAAGGCCGAGATCGACTATGACGAGCGCCTCCAACTGTGGAGCCGGGAGGAAGGGGGCTATCAGGCGATCCAGAGCTCGAGGCCACAAACTCTCGCCTTTGGGCTTGCCGACAGTCCTGTTGGCCTAGCCTCGTGGATTGTCGAGAAATTCCGGGCCTGGACGGACTGCGATGGCGACGTCTTCTCTGTCTGGCCCCTCGAAGCCTTGATTGACACCCTGATGATCTACTGGATGACCAACACGATCGGGTCGTCTGTCCGCTACTATTACGATGCCGCCCGGCTGCGGCCGCCGCTGCGGGCAGATGACTTCGTGCATGTCCCCACCGCCGTCGCGATGTGGCCACATGATCTGGCGCTCGCGCCGCGCGAGCGGGCCGAGCGGCTCTACAATGTGCAGAGTTACACCGTCTTTCCGCGTGGCGGGCATTTTCCGGCCTGGGAAACGCCGGAACTCTACGCCGACGATTTGCGAAAGATCGCGCTCGCCGCGATCTGAACGAACAAGCGTGTTCCGCTTCACCCACGAGCGGGCACGGCTCGTGGAGATTGCCCGCCAGCGGCGTGCCGAGCAGGCGCGGCTGGCCAAGCTCGAAGAACAGCGGGTGGAATATCTCGATCGCAAGCTCGCGCAGCCAGAGCAGCGTGATCGACTACGGACGTTTCTGATGACGCTTCCCGCTGACTCCATCTCCGAGGAAGCGTTCGGGCGAAGAAGGAAGGTTACCGCTAGAGCCATTCACGGTCCACGATCTTCGGCATACGGGATCAGTGTTTTGGTACATCTGCCCCAGACGATTTTTCCATCCTCGAAGCGAGCTAGCAAGTCACTATCGTCGCCAATTGCCGGCTTGATGCTGCCTTGGCAGCCCGCTTCCAAGTTCGCGTTTCCGGCTCCTTTGGAGCGTTCCGTGCACGAATTGCAGGCCCCTCCGGCCGTTCGCATCGCGATGGACGTGAGGGCATTGTTTCTGATCACCAGATTGGCGCTTCGCGCATTGTCTCGGGCACGACCGGTTCGAACCCTCCGATAGATCTCCGTGCCTGACATATCGCCGCGTCCGGCTGCCATGCAGCCGTATTTTCGGCGATTGCTTGCCTGTGGTCGATCACTCGGCATGGGGTTCATCGATATCTCTATTCCCACAATGAATTTGCGAGCGAAGGAAAGAGAACGAAAATAAACGAAACAAACGGACATGGGGAGGCGCATGGACGCGCAGACTAATCCAGAAAGCAGGCAGTGGATCCAGGCGGTCCGTGCCGACAGTCTTCCTGTCGACGATGCGACGCGCATCGAGCACCAGGGGGTATGTATCGCCATCTTCAATCTTGCCGGCAAGTTCTACGCCACTTCAGGCATTTGCACGCACGCCCACGCCTTCCTTTCGGAAGGCTATATCGACGGCCAGACGGTGGAGTGTCCTTTGCATCAGGGACTGTTCCACATCCCCACCGGCACACCGCTTTCACCGCCCGTTACCGAGCGGCTGAAGACCTACGAAACCAAGGTGTCGGACGGCTACGTCCACATCCTGGTGGAAGGAGGAGTGACTTGAACTTGTCGGGATATATCCCGGGCTGAAAGCAAATATGGAGGAGACCTAAAATGCTGAAATTATCACGTCGCCATCTGCTGAAGACAGCCGCGGCGCTTTCCGTCCTCGCTGCTGCACCGCTGACGACAGTTCCGGCCTTCGCCGAAGACTCCGTCCACGCCGTTCTCAATGGCCTGATCAAGAAATACTCCGACGGAGCCAAGGCGGGCATATCGAATGCCGACGTCAGTGCGCTGTTCGAAAAGGACGGTTTCCGGGACTTCTCGACGTCTATCCGGTCGGGGACCCCGCCGGCGGATTCGTCTGGAAGCCGGGCATGGGCGCCAGCTTCGTCGGCCCTTACAGCAAGCTGCAGATCAAGGCGCCTTTCACGGATTATCTGCCGTTGCCTGAAGGTCCGGTGCTCGACGCCAGCAAGAAATATCGCATCGGCCTCGTCTTCCATGGCTTCAACCATCCCTGGCTGATCAGCCTCGCCGACACCGCCGCCTGGGAAGCCAAGCGCCATCCGAATATCGAACTGGAGGTCATCGACGCCGAGTTCGACGACAACAAGATGGGCCAGGTGATCGATACGTGATCGCCAAGCAATATGATGGCATCGTGCTGTGGCCGAACCGTGAAGCGCCGATGGGCCCGCCCGTGGACCGTGCCATAGCCGCCTTGGCGCCGGTATTGTTTCCAGGACCGAGTACCTTCCGGACGATCGTTTGACGGCGCTTTCGATCTCGGATCACAAGCCGTTCACGCAATCCTTCGCGGCGTGTCTGAAGGTTCGCCAAACGCTACGTCCGATAGAGGCTTTCATGCAGCTGGTCAGGGATCATTAGAGTGACCGCGGTACTTCCGCCCTTTTAGGGCGTTGCCCAGCAACCAAGTGCCTTTTTGCGCCGCCGCATGGCATTGCTGCCGGCGCAATCGGTTAGTCCGCAGCCCAAAGCTCTACGACCAATTGCGGCCGCCGCATGGCGCAGGCTTGACCGCTCCCCGCTCTTCGAACGGCGCCTATACGCCGTTAGGCCCACCCCAGCCTTCGCGACCTTGTGGTCTTCAAATATTCGGTCGCGCGCTGCTCGAAGAAGTTAGCGCGCGACCAGGTCTCGGCGTTGATCACGCGGTTGTAGATTGACTACTGCTCCTTCTTGAACAAATCCTGGAAGATGAGGTGGCCCCAGGTGCGGCCGCGTGCGTGCACAAGCGCGCCACCCTCGTCGAGCTTTCCCAGCTTGACGGGTGCGAACCCGAGTTGTTTGGCCAAGGCCGCCACGGCGGCGGTCGCGTCCTCGTCGTCACCAGACAGAAAGACGACCCGGTGGCCGCCCTCGACGATCGGATCGGCAGCCAGGGTGGCCGCAGCCAGGTGATTGAACCCTTTGACGAGCTTGGCGCCGGTGAACGCCTTCGCGACGAAGGCGGAGGACGGCACACCGTCCAGCTCTTCGGGGAGAACTCCAAAAGTGTTCATCGCGTCGATGACCGTCTTGCCTTCCCAGTTCGGCAGGGCTTTCGCGACCTCGCGATGCTCCCAGAACGGGACCGCCAAGATGATTGTGTCGGCCTCGAGCGCATCCCGCAGCGACTTGGCAATGACCGTGGGTCCAATCGCCCGAGCCTGCGGCGCCAATGCCTCGGGCGGCCGGCGGCTCGCGACGGCCACCTTGATTTTCTTACGGGCGAAGGCCTGGGCGAGGGCCTGGCCTATCTTGCCGAATCCTACAATTGCATAGCTCATAATACTTCTCCGATCCGTGTTGATGTCGATTCCCGGCCCTCAACGGCGCTGGTTAATTGAATGGAGTGCCGGCCGGGCGTGGCGCCTCAGAGTTGCGCAAGGCCGCCGTCGACGGCGACCTCGCTGGCGGTCATGAAGCTGCTGTCCGACGACGCGAGAAAGGCGGCGACGGCCCCGATCTCCGCCGGATCAGCCATTCGCTGGAGCGGTGTCATCGCGGCGAAGACCTTCTGGCCCTCCTCGCCCAGCGCTTCTTTCGCGAGTTCGGTCGCGGTCGCCCCGGGCGACAGCACGTTGACCCGGATGCCGGTGCCCTTCAGGTCCTCCGCCCAGGTCCGCGCGAGGTTGCGCACTGCCGCCTTGCTCGCGCTGTAGGCGCTCATTGCCGGGGCGCCCGTGGTGCCGGCGCTCGATCCGGTCAGGATTATCGAACCGCCTTGGCCCATCAGCGGCAGCGCCTTCTGGACAGTGAAGATCGTACCCTTCACATTGGTGTCGAAGGTTTCGTCGATGTGCTCGGCGGTGATCTCGCCGAGCGCAAGCTGGCTTCCCGCCCCGGCATTGGCGAAGACAATGTCGAGGGTTCCGCGCTCGGCCTTCACCGTCGCGTAGAGTCGGTCGAGGTCGGCCTCATCCGAGACCGAGCCCGTCACCGCGCGGGCATTTGGCCCGAGCTCGGCCAGAGCCGCGTCGAGCGTTTCCTGCCGGCGGCCGAAGATGAAGACGAAGGCGCCCTCCTCGATGAAGCGCTTTGCCGCGGCGCGGCCGATGCCGGTAGCGCCGCCGGTGATGACTGCAACCTTCCCGTTTAGCTTTCCCATGACTTTTCCTTCCAGGCTCTGCCTTTGATCGTTCGGGAAGAACCCCGAGAGCCTGGAAATAAGTCTGCAGGGGTCAGGCTTTGAGTGCGGAAGTGCGCACATCGGTGGTGCAAAATCGATCCGGTCGGACGACTGCCGCCAGCCGCGACGAATTGGTGTCCGTCGTTCGGAATTGGGCCGCGCTCGTCGACATAAGCTATGATAACTGCCCACACTGCTGTACGACTGCGTTGGATACGGGCTTTGGAAAGCGCACCGCGCGGTGCGGGATCGCGCCATGATCGACTGGGATGATGTTCGCTATTTTCTGGCCGTGGCGCGCGGAGGCTCGGTGCGGGCCGCCGGCGAGCGCCTCGGTGTGAACCACTCGACCGTGCTGCGACGCGTTGGACAGCTCGAGGAACGCCTTGGGGCGCAGATGTTCGAAAAGCTGCCTTCGGGCTACCGCCTGACGGCTGCGGGCGAGGAGGTGCTCGAGCTCGCGAACCAGATGGAAGCGTCGTCGCACCAGTTGGAGACACGCGTCTTCGGGCGCGACCAGAGCGTGCGCGGGCTTCTGCGGGTGACATTGGCTCCGACCCTTGCGACACACCTGCTCATGCCTGATTTCGCCGAGTTCGCGCGTCTGCATCCGGACATCGAGATGGACGTCTTGTCGTCCGGGGAGCTGGCAAATCTGACCAACCGAGAGGCCGACGTGGCGATCCGCGTCGTCTATGACCGCAAAACCCTGCCGCTCAATCTTCACGGCCTGAAGGGGCCAGAGTTGTTCGGCGGCGTCTATATGTCCCGCGATCGACTCGCCGCCTGGCATGCGGGCGCGCCCGATCCCGTCCGGTGGATCGTCATAAGCATTCATGGAATTCCGGACTGGGCTCGCGAGGGCGAGGTTCGCACCACGGAGGTTCCATTCAGGACCACGGACGCCGAGGCACAGATCGTTGCGGTACGGCAAGGGCTCGGGATCACGACACTGCCGTGCTTCGTCGGAGATGCCGACCCCCTGCTGGTGAGGGTGCCGGGTACCGACCTGCACATGTACGGAACGCTCTGGCTTCTCACGCAGGGGGAGACACGCAAGACGAAGCGCGTGCGGCTCTTCACGGAATTCGTATCCCGCAGGCTCGCCGCGTACGCTCCGCTTCTCGCGGGACTGTCCATATCGCGCGACCGACGCCTGGCGGGTTGACGGCCTGCCTTGCCGACGGCTTTCCGGGGGGCTTGCCGGCTGCTTATGATTGCCGCTTTCCGGCTATCATTGGCGCCGCCTCAGGTGGAAAATGCTTCGATGGAAACTGTCCGATTTCCCAAGCTCACGACACCAAGGCTCGTGCTTCGGGCGCCGAGAAAACGGGATATCCCGGCATGGTTTGCGCGCGCGACGGATGTCGAATCCGCCTCTCTTGCCGGCGATCCTGTTCCCGACGACATAAGCGCGGGCGAGCGATGGTTCGCCCGTTCGCGTCAGCGTTTCGCTGACGGTACGGCGATCCAGTGGTCCATAGATCAAGTAGGAGTTTCGGAAGCGATCGGGACAATAACCCTGTCCTTCGGCGCAACCGACGCCAAGGCAGCCGCATTGGGATTTGTGCTCGCGCGTGCGCATTGGGGGCACGGACTGGGCAGCGAGGCGGCGCGCGAAGTTCTCCGCTACGCTTTCGAAACTCTGGCGCTTGAACGGGTGACGGGCGAAGCGGCGGCGCGCAATTTTGCCTCGGTGCGGATATTTGCGAAGCTTGGATTCAAACATGTCGAGAGCTTCATCGACGAGTCCGACGGCGAGCGTTGCGAGCGCTTTACGCTCGACCGAGACATCGGGCCGTCACTGTTGGCAAGCAACGCGATGCGGACTGCTAGGGCTCTGAGCCATGCCCAATAGCGTTGCTCCGGCGAGTCGATACTGAATCTGCGCTTGCGCGCCATTCTCTCGACAAGACCAACGGCTGGACGCGATCGAGCGCAGGCAGGTTCAATTGGTGCTGGTTGTGGCAGTGAACCCGCACTGCTTCTGTTCCATATCGATCTGCTTCGTGATGCGGACGGCGTTCTGTGCGTAGGCTTCCGTCACGGAGCCACTATTCACGGTCTTGTCCTTCAGCGGACTCACGCCTGCGCAGAGGTGGAAAACATGCGGCTCGGTGGACTTCGCGGCTCCGTTTTCGGGCGCGATCCAGTAGACGACGTCCTGACCTGCGGGGTGGCTCGCGTCTCGCGTCGCCGCCGCCACCGCGGCGGTGTCCGTCGCGATCGCCTGCGCCTGAGCGGCGACGTCGGGCGAACAGGCAGTGGTGGGCTGCCCCGACTTGATCTGGGCTGCGCATGCGTTCATATCCTGGGTGTATTGTTCGACCGACGGGGGTTTGAAGCTGATCCCCATGATCGTCGCGAGCACGGCCAGCGCAGCGCCGACGCCGCCGGCAACCTTCTTGGTCCGCGGGTCCATGTTTTTGTCGGTGAGGATGAGGAAAACCAGCGGGAGAAAGGCAATCAGCGTGATGATTGCGCCGAGCTGGTTTTGGAAGAAGAACCTGGCCGTGTCGGATGCACGGGCCGGATCATGCCTGTTCGCCGCCTTCCACAGCAAGTTGCCGGCGATTGCGAAAATCGCGATGCCGACCAGAAGGCCGATGATCAGCGGCAGGTGTGCCTGATCGAATTTGTTCTGGCGAAGCAGCATAATCCCGTAGATTTCGCCGCCAATGGCGACGATCCACGAGAGTGCGGCGAAAAGACGAAGACGCGTGGCGGAGGACTTCTGGCCCTGCGTCGCTTGCCAATCCTTGGTAACGTCTGACTTGTTGTCGGTCATTGACCAGATCCCCTGATATCGACACTTAGGCGGGCGGCGTTAGCAGCGTCATTGAACGAGCATTACTTGCCTTAGCGATGCGGGCAAAAATGTGAGCGCCACGGCAGGCTTAATCCTCATACATATTGCGCATGAGTGAAACCGTCCATACTCATTGAGGCAGACGCCTATGCAGCGATGGCTCCGTTAATCTCTGGCCCGAACTGACGACACCAGCCGAAAATCGAAATTGCCATTGCCATCTCCGTGGTTCCTTCCTCGGCGGCTCTCGCACACCCTGCGGCGCCCGAACATTCGCTTCTCGCACTGTGGGGTTATGATAGCCTGGGCGACCGAAAGATCGAATACGACGCGAATTCCACAATGACGATGACCACGACACCAACTGCGGTATTGCGTGGCATGGAGCTCAGCATCCCTCGCGAGAATGCACCCGGCAGACTATGTCCGAGCGATCACCAGGGAGGCGTGGCGTCGATGCTCGCCGCGCTCGCCCGATGAACCGTTGGCAACTTGCTCATGGACGGTATCTCGATCTTGGTGCGAGATCGTTACTGATGGGGATCTTGAACGTTACGCCGGACAGTTTTTCCGACGGTGGAGAATTCGATCGGCCGGAGCGGGCACTCGAACAGGCACGGCGTATGATCGGCGAGGGCGCGGCGATCATTGATGTCGGGGGCGAGTCCACCAGGCCCGGCGCCGGCAGCGTTTCGGCGCTTGAGGAACAATCGCGTATCCTCCCGATCATCGAGGCGCTGTCGTCGGACGGCGACTGCATCGTTTCGGTTGACACCTATCGGGCCGAGACGGCGCGTCTCGCGGTCGCGGCGGGTGCACATATCGTCAACGACGTGCACGGCCTGCAGCGCGAACCCGACATTGCGCACGTCGCAGCGGAAGCCGGCGCTGGCCTCGTCATCATGCACACCGGGCGCGACCGGAAAAAATTGGCCGATGTAATCGCCGACCAGTTCCTGTTCCTGAACAGATCGCTGGAGATCGCGCGCAACGCCGGCATTCCGGACGACTGCATCGTGCTGGACCCAGGCTTCGCTTTCGCCAAGAGCGGAGAGGAGAACCTTGAACTCATGGCTCGCTTCGGCGAACTGCGCGCTCTTGGTTTTCCATGGCTCGTCGGCACCTCGCGCAAGAGGCTTGCCCATCACCTGGTCGGCGAAAGCGACGAAGGGCGGGACGTTGGCACAGCTGCAACCAGCGTCATCCTGCGGTTGAAGGGTGCTTCGATTTTTCGTGTGCACAATGTCGGGATCAATCGCGATGCCCTGGCTTTCGCCGACGCAGTGCGCGAGCGCGAGAATACGGCGGAATGAAAGAACCTGTCAGGCGGGCTCGGTCACGACGCCGATACGCCGGTAGGTGAATGGTTCGTCCTCCGAAGGAACTGTCGCGGTACGCTTGGCTTCGTCGATCAGCATCGCCATGCGCGCGTGGATCGGCGACTTCGCGCAAGCCGGATCCGTTGCGGCGGCATCGCCGGCGATCGCCATCGCCTGGCAGCGGCAACCGCCCCAGTCGATCTCGCGTCGTTCACAGCCGCGACAGGGTTCCTGCATCCAGTCCGTGCCGCGGAAGGCATTGAACGCCGGCGAATCGGCCCAGATCGAGGAGAGGGTGTGTGGTTTGAAACGCTCGAAGCTGAGCGACGGGATCGTCTGCGCGGCATGGCACGGCAGCACGGTGCCGTCAGGCGCCACCATGAACGCGTCACGCGCCCAGCCACCCATGCACGGTTTGGGGTAGATGGCGAAATAGTCTGGTGTCACGAAATCGATGTTGATAATGCCGGCCAGCCGCTCGCGTGCTTCCGCGACGATTTCCGCCTGCCGGTCGACTGCTGCACGCTCGGGCATCAGCTGATCGCGATTGATCAAAGCCCAGCCAGCGTACTGGACGTTGGCGATCTCGAGCCTCTCCGCGTCCAGCGAAAGGGCAAGATCGATGAACTCCGGTACCTCCTCGATGTTATGGCGATGGATCGGCGCGTTGATGGTGAGAGGCAAGCCGGCAGCTCGCGCGCGGCGTGCCGTCTCCAGCTTCTTGTCGTGGCTGCCTTTGTGGTTGCCGATGCGTTCGGTGGTCTCAGGCCGTGCGCCCTGAAAGCTCAATTGCAGATGGTCGAGCCCGGCTTCGGCAAATGCTTCGATGCGGCCTTCGGCGATGCCGACGCCCGCGGTAATCAGATTTGTATAGACGCCGCGCGCTGAAAGTCCGGCGATCAATTGCTCGAGGTCGCGGCGCAGCGTCGGCTCACCGCCTGACAGATGCACCTGCAGAACACCGAGATCGGCGGCCTCCGAGAACAGGCTGAGCCAGGTCTGTGTGTCGAGTTCGCGATTGGCCTTCTGCAATTCGAGCGGGTTGGAGCAATAAGGACATTGCAGCGGGCAGCGATGTGTCAGTTCCGCCAGCATGCCGATAGGAGGGAGGAGGGGCGTGTTCATAGCTTCACCAGCAGCTTGTCCGACCACTCTTGCAGGAAGGCGATGACGTCGGCCGCCACGGCCTCCTCCTCGGCCTCATAATCCGTGGCAAGGCCGGCGATGATTTCGCCGACCGTGGACCGTCCGTCGCAGCGCCGCAATATGTCGAGGCTGATATCGTTCGGCCAGAATATTCTCTCCGGTGAAAGCACGGCGAACGCCTGCCGCACGGAATCGTACTGTATGCGCACGTGCTTCGGCAGGAAGGGTATCGATCGCAGCGACACCAAGGCTCTTTCGCGCAGCATCATGGGGCTGCCTCGGGGCGGAAGGCGCCGGGCGGTATGTTTCCCGGCTCGCCATAGGCGTGTTGAAGCGCATCAAGCATGGCCCAGAGTATATCGCATTTGAACACCAGCGCATCTATTGCCTGCTGCTGGCGTTCCGCCGTATCAGCATGGCTGAGCACGTAGGTGAGGGCGAAGTCGGCGTCGCGCGAGGCTTGTTCGGGCCGTTGCTTGAAATAGGCCAGCGTATCCTCGGTGATATAATCGTATTTGGCCAGCATCGCCGGTACGCGCTCGCCGATGATGAGCGGTGAGAACATCTCGGTCAGCGACGACGCGACCGCCTCCAACAGCGTCCGGTTGGAGCAAAAGGAGAGATAGGCCCCCACGGCGAACCGTGTCGCCGGCAGTGCCAGCCTTTCGCTTTTCACGGCCTCGGCGTTCAAGCCGAGCGAGGTTGCCAGATGCAGCCAGCGCGCGATACCGCCGCTCCAGCCGTCCTCGCCATCATGGTCTTCGATACGTTTGCGCCAGGCGGCGCGAAACGCCGGATCCTCGGCATGTGCGAGGATCATGGCATCCTTGCGCGGGATGACAGCCTGGTAGCAATAACGGTTCAGCGCCCAGGCCTTCATCTCGGCCTTCGACAGCGCGCCGCTGGTCATCCTGTGATGGAAGGGATGATGATTGTGGTAGCGCTCGGCGCCGACCTGCCTCAGCACGGCTTCGAGATCGCTCGTGGACAGGCCGCCTTTGGCCGCATCGCGGAAATCGTTCAAAATTCCATCTCCATGCCGTCGCCTGCGACTTCCCAGCCTGCCGCCTTGACCGCCGCGTGTTCGGCCGAATTCTCGTCAAGGATCGGATTGGTGTTGTTGATATGGACGAAGACGCGGCGGCCCAGCCTCACATCGGCCAGGCTGGCGACCGAACCCGCGTCTCCCGAAATCGCCAGATGCCCCATGCGCGCGCCGGTTTTCTGACCGACGCCGGCGACGATCATCTCGTCGTCGGTGTAGACAGTGCCGTCGAACAGAAGACAGGCTGCATCGCAAAGACGCGCGCGCAGCGTCGCATCGATGCGCGCGCAGCCTGGGATGTAGAAGACAGAATCGCGGCTGCCGATACCCGCAATTCGGACTCCAATCGTGTCACCGGCGTCGGAGCTGAAATTGGCATCCGGATGGTCTTTGTCCTCCAGATAGAGTGCTATCTTTCCAGGCACCGGAAAGCTCTCGATCATCACGCCAGTCTCGCTGCCTTCGGCATCGCAGATGACCAATTCTTTCGCTGTCGGCAGGATGCGCCGCGGCACGACCGCCGGATCGAGAACGTTGAAAATCGAATTCGCCTCCAGCGTCGCCAGAACCTGCGCCGTTGCATAGATGGCGAAAGGCTGCCGCTCGCGCAGGCTGAGCAGTCCGGCGATATGATCGACATCGGCATTGGTCAGCACCACCGCGCGGATAGGCGTCGAACGCAGCGGCGCGTCGCGCGCAGGTTGCAACTCTGGCGTTGCCGCGATCTGCTGGCGAATGTCGGGTGAGGCATTGAAAAGAACCCAGCCGACCCCATCCGTCGAAGCGATGACACTTGATTGGGTTCGTGAATGCACGCCAGCCATCCCGGAGCGGGCCGCACGACTGAGACGATAATTACAATTCCATTGCGGAAAGCCGCCGCCTGCCGCCGATCCGATGATCCTCAAATGCATGAAAACGCCCGCCCCGCGGCTTCTCTGACCAGCAGGCAATTTGCAGCCCTGAAAAGTGCCGCGCGCGCCCTACACGCGTCAAAACCTTTCGCCAAAACCCTTGCGGGGATGCGTGCCCCTGTTGCCAGGGACACGCACCTCTGCGGCCTACCTCTTGGGAGTAATTTCGGCAGGCAGATACCGAGAAATTTCCATGCCCGCAGCAACCTGGCACATGGTCGGTTTTTTCCAGTTCTTCTTCATGACATTTCTCCTCTTATACCAGTCCGGAGGGACCGATCCCTGTTGTTAGCCAACCATTGCAGGGCACCGAAGCAATGGCTCGTCCATCACGTCTCAAAATGGACAAACGAAAAAGTAGGTTTTGAAAAATCGAAAAGCAAAACTACCGGGAATAATTGCATAACCTTCCTTCAATTGTTCGTTTCATATGGTCTTTTCACCTCCAGCGGAAGATTTGCACCTTCCCACCCATCAGCGCCGAGTGGATACCAGATTACCGAACTGTAGCCCCACTCGATCGCCCGTTTGGCGGCATTCCAGGACATCCAGCAATTCGTCATGCAATAGAACAGAATCGCTCGCGATTTGTCCGTGCCGGCCTTGGCTTCGAGGCCTTGGCGAAAATAGCTGGTGGTCTCTTGCGAAATAGCGCCGTATCCCACGTTGGCCAGCCATGTACTGCCTGGAATGTCCTTTCTAACCTTGTCTCTCCATATCGTTCCTGCCGGCAAATTGGTCGGCTTGGGCGTGTTCGGCATCACGTCGAAGAAGACAGCTTTCTTCGCTCGCCACAGCGCTTCAGCTTCCGCCGTCGTCACCACCCTGGCGCCTCGCAACGTCGGCGGCACCGGCGCCCGATAGTCGTCCATCCGGTACCCGCCGGGTTCGGCGATCTCGCCAGCCCGCGTCGGTTCGGCCAAACCCATAAGGCTCGCAGCGACCAGCAAAAAAACAGTCTCCCTTCCCTTCATTGGGTGATCGGATTGTCATGTTCGTCGATCAGAGGCACGTTGTAACTCAGCAGTAGCCTGTTGATCTCCGCCTGGTTTTCCCTGATCACCCGGTTGAGCGTCCGCTTCCATTCCTGGTCGGACGGACGTACGCCCATGGTGATGCGGTAAGACATGCGCGAGCCGGTTTTTTCTTTTATCAGCGGAACAATCGCCACATCGGCTCCAAGTTGCTTGGCATAGTAGCCTGCCATCGGCCCCCACAGGACCGCCGCGTCGATCTTGTGGGCCAGCATGTCCTTGATCATGACCTCCCCCATGGAGGGGGTGACACGCGTATCCACCGCAAGCGGATAGATCTTGGCGGTCCGCAGAAGCTTGTTGGCGGCCATGTTGGCGGTTGGCGGCGTGCGCTCGACAACCCCGATCGTCTTGCCCGTGAGTTTGGGATCCTCGATCGTTTCGACGCCCTCGATATCGTTGCCTTTCGGGTAAACCAACACATAGGTGGAGCGATAATAGGCGTTGGTGTTCTGCACCAGTTCATCGCCTTGGGCATAGCCCATGATGATGTCGCATCGGTTCGCTCCCAGCGTGTTGCGAACGAAGCCGGTGACAAGTGGAAACCAGGTATAGGCGACGGACTTCCGTCCGGTTTTCGCGGCTACCAGTTCGGCGAGTTTGTTTTCGAAGCCTTCGCCGCTCTTGTCGGTGAAGGGCATATTCGAAGGATCGGCGCAGACGCGCAGAATGTCGGGATCGACCAGTTCTCCCGCCGCGCCGAGGCCGGCGCCTTGCGCCTGCGCGTTCGATGGCAACAAGGCCAGTGCGCCGAGAATCGGCAGAACGACGCGCAGCTTCAATGCACCGCAGCCGTTCATGTCATCCGCCCATGCAGGATGCTTCGGCATCCTTCGCCGCCTGCGGCTTGTCTTCGTGCTTGGGCGGCCTGCCGCGTGGCGCCGCACCATCGGCGCGCGCGCGCAGGTAGACATAGAGATCGTCCAGGTAGCAATAGACGTTCTTGTTGTCGCCAAAGGCAGGCATGACGTTTTCCTTGCCGCCGCCGACATTCTTGCGGCCCTCGGCGACGATCGAGAGGAACGTGGCGTAGTCCATGGTTTTTAAGCTGTTGACCAGGGCCGGCGCGTAGCTCGAACCTGTCGCATCCTGTCCGTGACAGACATGGCAATCGGAGTGATACCGGCGGTAGCCGCTGAACGTGTACCAGTCGACGGTTCCGTTCTCGATCTTGTAGGTCGGATTTCCATCCGCATCCAAATACTTGCCGCCTTCTTGCTTCACCGCCTTGGCTTTTTCCATGCTGTCCTCGGCCCACGCCACGCCTGAGCTTGCCAGAGGCAGCAGAGCCAGGACGAAAGCCGAAATTACAATGCGAACGGACATTCAAACGCTTCCTTCATTTGCCGTGGACACGGTTTTGCTGCCGTGGCCGGCATTGATCGGTGTGTCGGGGGTGCAACCGCATCGAGAGCCCGGCCATGGTTTCGGATGATCCGGGCTCTCGTTTTTCAAACCTCCGGTCCAACAAGACCTGAGGCGTGCTTAAGGTTCCCCGCCCGTCAGTCCGGGAGACCGAAGACGGTGAGCTGACCGCCCAGCGTCGTATAGTCGGCAAGTGCCGCGTAGCCGCCGACGGCACCCAGACCAGCGGTACCAACGACCGCGGACTGATCGCCTTGCGCACGGCCCTGATCGACGGCGCCATGCCAGGCAGCAGCGTTGTCAGGCGAAAGCAGACCGCCTGCCAGACCGATACCTGCCCACCCACCGACGCCGGACAGAACGGCGATGTACTGCTTGCCGTCATGCTCGTACGTGGTGATGTTGCCGATGATGCCGGACGGGGTCTTGAACTTGTAAAGTTCCTTGCCGTCCTTATCGACCGCCTTGATGTAGCCTTCGAGCGTGCCGTAGAAGACGACGTCGCCATCTGTCGCCAACGCGCCCGACCACACGGAGAACTTCTCAGGCTTCGACCAGACGATCTCGCCCTTGGCCGCATCCCAGGCAATGAAGTTGCCCATGCTGCCGTCGCCGCCAGGTGCCGGGTACATCGACACTGTGGCGCCAACATAAGGCTGACCGGCGGTGTAGCTTACCTTGTACGGCTCATAGTCCATGCAGACATGGTTGGTCGGAACATAGAACAGGCCGGTTTTCGGCGAATAGGCAGCTGGCTGTTGATCCTTCGTTCCAAGCGCCGCCGGGCAAATACCCGTCGAGTTGGTGTCTTCGCCGTTCTGCTGGGTCGAATATTTCGCCACGACCTGCGGGCGACCATACTGTTCGCTCTTTGGGTCCATGACGACTTCCGTCGCCCAGTTCACCGCTGGATCGTATTTCTTGGCGACGAGAAGCTCGCCGGTGGCGCGATCCATGGTGTAGGCGAAACCATTACGATCGAAATGCACCAGCACGTCGTGTTTGGCGCCATTGACCTCCATGCCGTCGACGAGGATCATCTCGTTGATGCCGTCATAGTCCCATTCGTCATGCGGGGTCATCTGGTAGAGCCATTTGGCAACACCGGTATCGGCATCGCGGGCCATGATCGTCATTGACCAGCGGTTGTCGCCAGGCCGTTGGACCGGGTTCCATGTCGAGGGATTGCCGGTGCCGTAGTAGACCAGGTTCAGCTTGGGATCATAGGAATACCATCCCCATGTCGTGCCGCCGCCTGTCTTCCATTGCTCGCCTTCCCAGGTGTTGGTGCCGGAATCCTTGCCTACCGGCTTGCCCAGCTGGGTGGTTTTCTCGGGATCGATCAGGGTGTCGGCGTCGGGACCTTCCGAATAGGCTTTCCAGGCAAGTTTGCCGTCTTTCAGATTGTAGGCGGCCAGCCAGCCGCGAACGCCGAATTCGGCGCCGGACACGCCGATGAGTACCTTATCCTTGACCACGACGGGGGCAGCCGTGCCGGATTCGCCTTTGCCGCCGTCGGTCATGTCGCCATTCTTGACCGACCAGACGACCTTGCCGGTCTTTGCATCGAGGGCGACGACCGTGGTGTCGGCCTGATTGAGAATGATCTTGCCGTCACCATAGGCAACACCGCGATTGACCGTATCGCAACACATGATCGGAATGACATTCGGATCCTGCTTGGGCTCGTATTTCCAGAGGATCTTCCCGTCATTCTTGAGGTCGAGCGCAAAGACATTGTTTGGGAAGGGCGTATGGACATACATCACATCGCCGATGATCAGCGGTCCACCCTCATGCCCGCGCAGCACGCCGGTGGAAAAGGTCCATTTGACCTGCAGGTTCTTCACATTATCCGCAGTAATCTGGTTGAGTTTGGAATAGCGGGTGTTGGCGTAGTCACCCGTCTGCATCGCCCAGTTCTTCGCATCCGAAGCGAGCTTTGCAAGATCCTCGTTGGCCGACGCCGTATAGGCCGCGCCGAGCGACAGAAACGCCGCAGTGGTTAGAATATACGTAGCTTTCGTAAGTACACGCATCCGAATTCCTCCCGGGGTTCACAGTGATGAATCGACTGTCAGGCCCACAAGGGCTCGCCCAAGCGATTCACGGGGGGGAAATATTTCCGGCAGCGTGTCACGACCTAAGCCAGATGTGCAGAGGGCACCGTTACTGCCCACCTCACTTTGGCCTACGAAAGACTGTCGCCGCTCCCTAATGACGGTGACGCCCTTGAAGCCGGAAACAGGGAAAGGCTATGTCATCCCAAAAGGCTAGGCAAGCAAAAAAGGCCTAGTGCATTGTTGCACCGCAATATTCTAAATGATGCACTGCAATATGTAGAAATGAACAGAACTACAAACTTAATATGAAGTGTTTTACGCCTCCGTGGAGACCGAGAACGGTATTAAGATAGTCTTACGGGCGATCTTTTGATTTTAATATACACCAAGGTTATTTGCTAATGTTTATCACTGCCCATCTTGGATGGCATGTAAAAAGTCTCGCCGTTGCCCGGTATTGAGCGAGATGCGAAGCGGTCGTAGGAGCCTGGGCGCGGAGCCGGTGATCAAGTCGTCATCCATAGCTATCGCTCGTGGACAGCCCTTTCCTCCTTTGGTCGTATACGGAACCCATGGGTGCTTGACTGGCTTTACGGCGCGTTGCCAACTGGCACGCCGATCTCGTCCGGGCGCATCGAACCCGGACCAACCGGAGGTTTCTCATGATCAGATATGTTGGATTCTCGACCTTGCCGCTGCTCTTCACCGCGACACTGGCCATCGCAAACCCGGCAGGTGCTGCGGGAGACTATCCCACAGTAACGGTTGTCGACTACGTGCTCGGCTGCATGCGAACGAACGGCCAGACGCGTCAGGCGCTGGAAAGCTGTTCCTGCTCGATCGACGTCATCGCCTCGATCCTTCCCTACGACCACTATGAGACGGCCGAGACCTTCAAGAGCATGTCTTTGACGACGGGGGAAAACGCGGGGCTGTTTCGGGAAAGCGCACCGGCGAAGGCAGCCCGTACAGAGCTGAAGCGTGCGCAGTCGGAAGCCGACGTGCGTTGCTTCTAAAGATCAAGCGTGCCCATCGCGGTGGCAGCGCGGCATACCGTATTTCGAGACTTCAGAGCCCCGTTTTCTCCAGCGGCCATTGATTGCGGAATACCTTGCCATCCGTGTCGATCGCTTCGACCTGGATTTCACCATTGCCGTGCGCCGTGAAATCGAATCGGAAATTAGGGTCTTCCGAAATCGATATTCCACCTTCCATCGAGAGGATCGGCCGGCCGGCCTGCGAGATCGACAGCTTCTGAACAAAATGCGCGGGAATGAAATACTGGGTCAACGGATCCCGCTGCAGGCCCGAATTGTTCGGGTGGCGGATCATCAACTGCAACTCCTCTGCCTTGCTCATCGTCTCTTGGGGTGGGAACTGGCGCAACTTCATCTGCCCCATCGTCGCCATGGCCTCGTCCTGGTTCTTGACCGCAGGGGCGGAGCAGCCGCCTGACGCCTTGACGAAGGTCTGAGCCATGTGGAGTTGGCCGCCTTGAGTCTCCGCTATGGCACGCAAATAGGAATAATCGTTGACGCGCACGCGTGTCGACAGATGTGTCACCCCGGCGTCCTTGCCGATCTGGAACGTTGCCGCCACCGGCGCAGGATTGGCGTCGATGATCAAGGTCACGGATTTGATGCCGTCCGGCGCCTTGGCTGGGTCAACATAGATGTCGACAGGCACGATGGCGGCATCTTGCGCCC
Organism: Mesorhizobium sp. BR1-1-6; assembly: GCF_020165355.1. Classification (NCBI taxonomy): domain Bacteria; kingdom Pseudomonadati; phylum Pseudomonadota; class Alphaproteobacteria; order Hyphomicrobiales; family Phyllobacteriaceae; genus Mesorhizobium; species Mesorhizobium sp. BR1-1-6. The sequence continues at coordinate 206,956 of NZ_JAIUHZ010000008.1, forward strand.
GCTTTGGCGCTTCGATCCTGACCACGCCGGTATCGACCAGAATAGCTCGGTCGCCGAACACGTCGCCTTTCAAGTCTTCCCAGATCTTCTCCGAAGAAGCCGTTGTTTGCTGTGCGTTGGCGGCTGAGGAGACGCCGAACAGCGTACCGATGGTCAAGATGATTGCGGCCAAGAATGGTGCAAGCGACAAGGCGAACTGCCTGCTCGCGTAAGCGTGATTTTGCATTTCGATGCCTCCACCAATGCAACAGAGGTGGTGCCCAGGCTGGCGTTTAGAATATGCCTTTGACGACGCGTTGGCAAATCGCCCCACTTCATGATCTCTGGCGCATGTCGGTGTGGTCTATTCCCATTCGAGTTCAGCAAAAGCAGCCGTTGCGTTGCGCTCATTGTAGTCGTCGAACAGGTGCCATTTGCCCCGTTCGCTTCCGGCGGCGGTTTTGACGGCCTCTCGGAGCGGCGTCCCGTCGGCGATCGCCTTGCGGATATCGCGCGCCAGAATCTCGAAATAGCGCCGTTCTCCTGCCAGCGCCTGCGGCCAGTCGGCCGGTACCGGACCATGACCCGGAACGACGCGCGCGGCGCTGATCGCGGCGAGCGCCTCCATCTGGCGGAGCCAGCCAAGCAGCGATCCGTCGAGCGTCGGCAAGGACCCCATGAACACGAGATCGCCGGCAAAGAGAGTGCGGGTCTCGGGGTCGAAGACGGTCAGGTCGTTGTCGGTGTGCGCAGCCTTCCATGCCCGCAGTTCGAGCATGCGCCCGCCGAGATCGAGTTCCAGGCGATCGTCGACCAGCATCGCCGGCGAAACGATCTCGACTCCGTTCATAAGCGCTTCGCCGACCTGTTCGCGATAATTGTGCAGATAGAACGCGCCACGCGCCTCGAGGGCACGCGGCAGATTGCGATGGCCAACAATGGTCGCGCCGATCTCCCGGAATGCCGCATTGCCGAAAATGTGATCGGGATGCATGTGGGTGTTGATCAGGAAGCGAACCGGTTTTGCGGTTATCTTTCCGATCGCGGCGAGCAAGGCGTGCGCCTCGGTCAGGCTGCCGCCACTGTCGATGACGGCAACCGCGTCGGTGCCGACGACGACGCCCAGATTGCAGATGGCACCGTCGTTTGTTGCGGTCATCAATTCATCCACGCCCTGGAAGGCGAAGACGCCGTCGGCGATTTGGCCAACCGAGAACCGCAGGCTGACAGCCGCGGCCAAGGCGGCTCGTCCGAGGCAGCATGGCAGCAAGGCAGCGCTGACGGCGGTGCAGGCAAAGCCACTCATAACCCTGCGTCGTAGCCGATCAATCGACATGGGGTCCTCCGATATGCATTTCACCATCAGGGCGTTCAGGTGACGCCCGGGAACCTTTGCCGGAACGACCGCAGAAGGTCACTCATCACCTGTGAATTGCGATGTTGCCGAGGCAACCGCACGTCGAACACGCCGAGCACATGTGCTGGTCGCGGCGCGAGCACGATGATGCGATCCGACAGCATCAGCGCCTCGCGTAGATCGTGCGTTATCATCAAGGCGGTCGTGGGTCGTGCCGACCATACCGACAGAAGCAGGTGACGAAGCCGCTCGGCGGTCTGGTGGTCGAGCGAGACAAAGGGTTCGTCCAGGACAAGCATCGCCGGCTCGGTAGCGAAGGCCCTGGCAAGTGCTGCCCTGCGCGCAAGGCCGAGCGACAGTTCCGCAGGATAGAGAGAACGCATGCCGGCGAGGCCGAGAGTTTCAAAGAGCCCGTCAAGATTCTTCGTTCTCAAGCTTTTCGGCAAGGCCAGCCTGACATTCTGCTCCACCGTTCGCCACGGCAGCAAGATCGGCTCCTGGAACACGGCCGCAATGCGGTTGGAGCCTCCTTGCGGCAACTGGAAGGATCCGGAAAAATCCTTGTCCAACCCAAGCAGGATACGCAGCGTCGTGGTTTTGCCGCAGCCCGACGGTCCCAGCAAGCAGGCGAATTCGCCTTGCCGGACCTCGAAGGAAAGGTCCTGAAGCGCCGTGATCGAGACGCCTTGCGCGGACCTGAAAGTCTTTTCAGCGATATCGACCCTAAGCGGGACGACGGCGCCAACGGGTTGCATGTCGTTCAACGGGTTGCACCAGAAGAAGTTCGATGACGAGCATCACCGCCACGAAAGCCAGTGTGTAGGCAAGAATGGCGGCGACGTCGAAGAGCTGGAAATAGAGATGGATCTGGAAGCCGACGCCGTTCGACCGGCCGAGCAGTTCGACGACCAGGACGATCTTCCAGATGAGGGCGATGCCGGATCGTGACGCGGCGGCAAGATAGGGTTGCAATTGCGGCAGCAGGATGTGGCGGATGCGATCGAGAGGACCGAAGCGATAGACAGTGGCCATTTCGGCGTAGCTCGGATCAAGCGCCCTGGCGCCCTCACGCATCGTCACCACGACATTCGGGATTTTGTTCACCGCCACCGCGCCGATCGCCGCCGCCTCGTTGAGGCCGAACCAGATGTAGCCGAGGACGATGACCACCAGCGCCGGGATGTTGAGGAACAGAATTACCCATGGGTTGAAAAAGCGGTCGGCGCGACGATAGCTGCCGAGCAAAACGCCGATGACCGATCCTATGATCATCGCGACGATATATGCCGCGGCGACCCGGCCGAGGGTCGCGCCGAGATGATAGAAGAGGTCGCCGCTCGCAGCCTCCCTGAGGAGCACCTGCCAGACCTGTCCCGGCCCCGGGAGGGCACGGCTCCGCCAGACACTCGCCGCAAGGCTCCACAGCAGGCAAAGCCCGAGCAAGGAAACCGCCACGGTCAGCGCGGGCATCAGCGTTGTCGCCAAGCTGGATCGCCCGGACATGCTCGTCGGGGCACCTCGCGTGCCGTTGCTGGTTTCCGGTGCGGTCATTCCGTGCGGTCCTGCCAGAATGTGCCGGGCGCCATCTCGGGCGCGCTGCCGACCAGCTTCGCGCCACCGATCGCCGCCAGCACGTGATAGAGCTTGCCGGCGTCGGCCGCTTCCTCGGCGACCGCCCGCCTGGGGATGCCTTGGCGGTAGCGGTCGCGCAGTTTTTCCAGTTCTTTGCCTTCCGCGCGAATGATCGGCGCCAGGCGCAGCCACTCCTCGTCGGATCTGGCCAGCAGGTCCTTGGCTTGCGCGGAGGCCCTGACGAAGCCCCTGGCGGCCTCCGGGTTCTCGTTCGCCCATTGGTCGTGGAAGACGTAACCGAGTGCCGACACAGGTCCCAAGGCGCCGAGCGCACGCGCCGCATCGTTCACGCCCATCAATCGACGAAAGCCGTTGGCCTCGAGACGGGCGCAAAAATGCCAGAAATTCAGCACCGCATCGAGTTCGCCCTGCATGGCCTTTTCCGAAATCAGCGGTGGCGCGCCAAAGATGATGTCGCTGGTTGCCAACAGGTCGACCCCGTAGTCGCGTCTGGTCAGAGCCTGTATCAGGAGCCAGCTCTTGTCGAGCGGGCCGCCGGCGACGGCGATCTTCCTGTGCTTGAGGTCGGCGACCGTCCGGATCGGCGACCCCTCCTTCACCATGATCGCCCCCACAGCGGTCGAATAGGGGGCTAATGTGAGGTCGCCGCCTTCCGACCGTTGGCGCGAGACCCACAACCAGTCGGAGACGATCATGTCGATCGCACCGGCCAGCAAGGCGACGTTGGTCGCGTCCTCCCCGGCGAAATCGATGATCTCCAGATCGATCCCGTTCGCCACATCGAATTTGTGTTGCCTCAACGTGTCGAGTTCCCAACTCACGGTTCCAAACTTCAGGACACCGACGCGAATCCTGGCTGCTGCAAAGACAGGCCTTGCGGCAAGAGCAGCGACTGTGCCGAGAACCGCCAGACGCAGCGTGTTGCGCCGTGAAATCATCATGACACCTCCTCCCTGGGCTCCAGGACGTCAATCAGATCGCTCGTTCCTTGCTCGGAAAGGCGCATTTCCAGCGCATGACCTTGAGGGCCGGGTGTTCCTGAGACCATTTCGCGATCTCGCTGGGTGCAAGGAACATGCATTGGAGCAGAGAGCCGCGGCTCTCGAAATAGAGGTGTTCGTCTCGGCAATTGCCCGGATTGGTGCTGAGGCACACCGTTAATATGAGATCGACCATATCCATTTAGCACCTCTTGCGCTCCGGGACGCCTGTCTCGACTGGTCCGGCCCAATGAGGAGCCTGGACAAAATCGCCAGTTGCCGGATTCCCGAGGTGCCAGTGGAGAAACCGGATGTCTTGAAGCTACGCATTCGCCCGATAGCCGTCAACAAAGACGAATACCGGTACCCTGGGTACCCAAGCCTCTATACCTTTATACGATTGACTTTCACCCCACGCCAACTAGCTTTTCGATTCGCGCGGCGCCGCTTCACAAAGGGAAAGCGGATACTCCACTCCACCGCGTAAGGTGCATGTCAATGGATGAAAGATCGGCATGCGCAAAATCGTCCAGGGCACCCAGACGATCCATGAGGAAATGCCATGCGCGCAATCGCATTTTTCGCAGTCGTGTTTGCTGTGTCCTTCATCACAAGCCAATCCCAGGCACAGGATGCCGCGGCGGGTGAGAAGGTCTTCGCCAAATGCAAGGTCTGCCATGTCGCCGACCAGGACAAGAACAAGGTCGGCCCGTCGTTGAACGGCGTCATCGGCCGGACGGCTGGCACACACCCGGGGTTCAGTTACTCCCAAGCGATGGTCGCGGCAGGCAAGTCCGGCGTCAAATGGGACGAACCCACGCTGACGACTTACCTTCGCGATCCCAAGGCCATGGTCAAAGGAACGAAGATGGCGTTCGTCGGCCTCAAGCAGGACCAAGACATCGCCAACGTCATCGCCTATTTGAAGCAATTCTCGAAATAGCGGCGCCGCCGGCCGTTCGAACTTGCGTCCGGCCGGCGTTCGCCCCGATCAAGCACCGGCTTGCAGCCCCTGCATCGCCGCAGGCAGGTCGAAAAGGCTGTCGCAAACCTGGTCGGCGCCAAGCTCTTCAACCGGAAAATGGGTGTATCCGCCGCGCAGCAGAATGACGGGCATGCCGGCGGCGCGCGCGGCGCCTGCATCGGCACCACTGTCTCCGACCAGCAGCGCGTCACAGGGGTCGACTCCAAGCTGGGCGAGCGCCAGCAGCAGAGCATCGGGCGCGGGTTTCAGGCATGTCACCGCGTCTCCGCCAATGATCGCACGGAAATATTCCGTCAGTCCGAAATGCAGCAGGATCTCGCGAGTCGCCAACTGCGGTTTGTTGGTCGCGACGCCCATGGCCATTCCCTTCGCGTAGAAGTGTGTGAGAACCTCCCTGACGCCAGGCATCAGTCTTGTCAGGCCGGTCAGATGTCGGCTGTAGATCGGCGCCATGACGCGGTTGGCCTCATCGAGCGCGTTGCCGACGAGCGGCGCTCCCGACGCCGCGAAGGCCCGCTCGATCAATTTCCTGACGCCGCCACCGATCATGGCCTTGACCTGGTCCAGGCGCAACGGCGGCAGATCGCGGCTGGCCAGCAACTCGTTGACGGCGGCCGCTATATCAGGCGCCGAATCGACCAGTGTGCCGTCGAGGTCGAACAGGATCGCCTTCGGCGGTCGAAGCGACCTACCTGCGCCGACATTCATGCAGCATCCTTCCACTTGATCGAGCAGCCGATCGAGGCGATCTGGTCGAACGGACCATCGCCGGTTCGAGCAACCTGCTTCATCGCCTCGAACAGATCGCGTCGCAGCCCGAGCGGTCCGGATTCGCGTCGCGACGCGTCCAGCCGGCCGCGATATTGCAGTCTCAGTTCGCTGTTGAACCCGAAGAAATCGGGAGTGCACACCGCTGAGTAGTCGCGCGCTACAGTCTGGGCCTCGTCGTGCAGGTAAGGGAAGCTGAAGCCGTTCGTCACGGCGAAGCGCTTCATGTGGTCGAAGGAATCGTCCGGGTAGGTGTCGGCATCGTTGGAGTTGATCGCGACGAAGCCGATGCCTTCGGCCTTGAGGCCATTGGCGTCGCGTACGATGCGAGAGATCACGGCCTTCACATAAGGGCAGTGATTGCAGATGAAGGCCACGACCAGGCCATTCGGGCCGGCGTGACCGAAGATGGAATGCGACGTGCCGTCGACGCCGGGCAAAACGGCATCGATGGCGGGCCAGCCGAAATCGCATACAGGTGGGACCGCAGCCATGTTCGTCTCCCCGACAACGGTTTACGCGGCTTTCCGGATCGCGCCATCGGCCGCCTGTCTGATGGCGCCGATATTGGCACGATAGGCTGCCTCGGTGCCTCCCTTGAATACAGCCGAACCGGCGACCAGTACGTTGGCGCCAGCCGCGGTGACCAGCGGGGCGGTTTCGGCCGTGACTCCGCCGTCGATCTCGATGTCAATCGGGCGATGGCCAACCAAGCCCTTGATCCGTCTGACTTTCTCGACGATCGCTGAAATGAAAGCCTGGCCGCCGAAGCCTGGATTGACCGTCATCAGCAGCACCAGATCGAGCCGGTCGAGCACATACTCGATGACACTCTCCGGCGTCGACGGATTGAGCGACACTCCGGCCTTCTTCCCAAGATTCCTGATCGCCTGCAATGAGCGGTCGAGATGCGGTCCAGCCTCGGCATGCACCGTGATGATGTCGCAACCGGCATCGGCGAAGGCGGCCAGATACGGGTCGGCCGGTGCGATCATCAGATGGCAGTCGAAGACCTTGTCCGTTCGGCCACGGATCGCCTTGATGACCGGCGGACCGAAGGTGATGTTGGGCACGAAATGCCCGTCCATCACGTCGAGATGGATCCAGTCGGCGCCCGCCTGAACGACAGCTTCGACCTCGTCGCCGAGCCGCGAGAAATCCGCGGAAAGCACGGAGGGCGCGATGATTGTCCTGGTGACCATGGTCGTCGTCTCCAATTTCTGTCTTTCGTCTCGGGGCGCCCGCCAGCCGGCTTCGTCCTGTCAGCGCGCCTTCGTCTCCGGTTCGCCTTCGAGCTTCCCTTCCGCGAATACGCGGCTGCCGCGGATATCGGATTCCTCGATGGTGATAAGGTCTGCCTTGGTCAGGGCACGGCTTCGCGATGCGAAAAGCCGATTGGCCTGGCGAAGCCGCGCCCGGTCCAGCCCATTGCGCACCGAGCGCGCGTTGGAGAAATGCGGCAGCCTCATGCGGATCGGAAGATACTCTTCGAGGGCCTGGGCGGCCGCTTCGCTGAGGCGGTAATTCTGCTCCGCCAGCATGATCTCGGCGATCGATTTCAGCTCGCTGACGCCGTAGTCGGGAAAATCGAGGTGGTGGGCGATGCGCGAACGCATGCCGGGATTGCTGTCGAAGAAACGATCCATCTTGTCCTTGTAGCCGGCAAGGATCACGACCAGGTCGTCACGATTGTTTTCCATGCATTGCAGCAGGATCTCGATCGATTCCTGGCCGTAGTCGCGTTCGTTCTCGGGCTTGTAGAGATAATAAGCCTCGTCGATGAAAAGCACGCCGCCCATGGCGCGCTTGATCACGTCGCGCGTCTTGGGTGCGGTGTGGCCCACATACTGGCCGACGAGATCGTCGCGTGTCACCGCGACCATGTGCCCCTCCCGGATATAGCCGAGGCGATGCAGGATTTCGGCCATCCTCAGCGCCACGGTGGTCTTGCCCGTGCCGGGATTTCCCGTAAAGTTCATATGTAGCGTTGGTGCGCCCGAGGTCAGACCGAACTTGCGGCGAAGCCGGTCGACCAGGAGAAGAGCCGCGATCTCGCGGATGCGGTTCTTGATTGGCTTCAGGCCAATGAGTTCGCGATCGAGCTTGTCCATCACCTCGTCGATGTTGGACGCTTCGAACTCGGCCTGCAGATCAACCGATTCGTCCTGCGCGCCAGCGCCCTTTGCTATCGTGTCCAGCATGGCTCAGCTAGCTCCGCTCGCCCTCGGGCCTGTCGGTCGCATAAGGCACGATCGAATAACCCTGGCTGCGGCCGTCACGCTCCTGGCGCAGCAGCCGGAACCCGGGTTCGCTGGGCGGCCGGTTGACGATGAACGACATGCGCGGCGCTTCCCATCCCTTGGTCGAATCGAAGGCGGTTACCCGGACATACATGTTCGGACAGGCTTTCCGGCAAGCGTTGACTTCGAGCAGGATGCCCGCCGGGTCTCTCAAATCGAACATCGGGTTGCCGTACATTTCCCAATAGGTGTTTCGCGGATGCGGATCGTCCGTGTACTCGACGCTGACGGCCCAGTGGTTCTTCAGCGCATATTTGATCTGCGCCGAAATCTGCTCATCGGTCAGGTCGGGCAGGAACGAGAACTGTCCCTGCGTGACCTTGTTTCCCGGATTGGTCATCATGGCGACGGTTCCTTTCTTCTAGAAGCTGGGCGTTGCGGTTGGCACGAAATCGGCCGTGTCGGTCGATTCATAGTTGAAGGTGACATCCTTCCAGGTCTCCAGGGCAGCCTTCAGCGGCGTGCACCATTTGGCCGCCTGTTCGAGGATTTTGGTTCCTTCGCGCAAATAATCGCGTCCCTCGTTGCGGGCCAGGATCATCGCTTCCAATGCAACGCGATTGGCCGTCGCGCCCGCCTGGATGCCGTCGGGATGGCCGATCGTGCCGCCACCGAACTGCAGGATGACGTCCTCGCCGAGATAATGGATCAACTGGTGCATCTGGCCGGCATGGATACCGCCCGAGGCGACGGGCATCACCTTGTTGAGCGAGGCCCAGTCCTGATCGAAGAACAGCCCGGTCTCGAGATTCTGCGGCGTGCGCTCCTCGCGCAGCGTGTCATAAAACCCCTTGATCATGAGCGGGTCGCCTTCCAGCTTGCCGACCACAGTGCCGGCGTGGATATGGTCGACGCCGGCCATGCGCATCCATTTGCAGATGACGCGAAAATTCATGCCGTGGTTCTTCTGGCGCGAATAGGTCGAATTGCCGGCGCGGTGCAGGTGCAGGATCATGTCGTTGCGGCGTGCCCACTTGGCCATCGACTGGATCGCCGTGTAGCCGATGACGAGATCGATCATGATGATGCAGGAGCCAAGCTGTTTGGCGAATTCGGCGCGCTCGTACATCTCCTCCATGGTGCCGGCGGTGACGTTGAGATAATGGCCCTTGACCTCGCCAGTGGCAGCTGAAGCCTTGTTCACCGCCTCCATGCAGTAGAGGAAGCGGTCGCGCCAGTGCATGAAGGGCTGCGAGTTGATGTTCTCGTCGTCCTTGACGAAGTCGAGGCCGCCCTTCAGGGCCTCGTAAACGACGCGGCCATAGTTGCGGCCTGACAGGCCGAGCTTCGGCTTCGTCGTCGCGCCGAGCAGCGGACGGCCAAACTTGTCGAGCCGCTCACGCTCCACCACGATGCCGGTTGCGGGTCCCTGGAAGGTTTTGAGATACGCGACCGGGATACGCATGTCTTCCAGTCGCAGCGCCTTGACCGCCTTGAAGCCGAACACGTTGCCGATGATCGATGCGGTCAGGTTGGCGATCGAGCCCGGCTCGAACAGGTCGAGGTCGTAGGCGATGTAGGCGAAGTACTGTTGCTCGGTCTTGGTGCCGGGACCGGTGTTTGGAACCGGCTCGGATCTGAACGCCTTGGCGCGGTAGAGCTCGCAGGCTGTCAGCCTGTCGGTCCACACCACGGTCCAAGTCGCGGTTGAGGATTCACCGGCGATGGCGGCCGCTGCCTCCTCGTGGTCGACGCCGGGTTGCGGCGTGATCCGGAACATCGCGATCAGATCGGTCTCCTTGGGCCTGTAGTCCGGCTCCCAGTAGCCCATCTTCTTGTAAGGGATGACCCCTGACTTGTAGCGTTCCTTGCCTTCCTTGAGCGTACCCGCTGGCAGCATATCGATCTTGTTCATGACAGGTCTCCTGTTTGTTGCTCAGGCGGCTTTCGCGGTTGCGATATGGGGCGCGAGTTTTCCCGCGGCATAGCGTTTGGCCATCTCGTCCATGGCGATGACCTTGATCTTCGAGGCGTTGGACGCCGTGCCGAAACGCTCGAAGCGGTCTCGGCAAAGATCGTGCAAGGCGTCCATGGCGGGCTTCAGGAATTTTCGGGGATCGAACTCGCGCGGATTCTCCGTCGCGACGCGGCGGAACTGCCCGGCCATGGCCATGCGGCAATCGGTGTCGATGTTGACCTTGCGCACGCCGTAGCGGATGCCGCGCTCGATTTCCTCCACCGGGACGCCAAAGGTCTGGGGCATCTCGCCGCCATATTTGTTGATGATGTCCTGCAGTTCCTGTGGCACGGAGGAAGAGCCATGCATGACCAGATGCGTGTTGGGTAGCTTCTCGTGGATCGCCTCGATCACCTGCATGGCCAGTATGTCGCCGTCCGGCTTGCGGGTAAATTTGTAAGCGCCGTGCGAGGTGCCGCAGGCGATCGCCAGCGCGTCCACCTGGGTTGCGGCCACGAAGTCGACCGCCTGATCGGGATCGGTCAAGAGTTGGTCGCGGGAGAGCGCGCCCTCGGCGCCGTGGCCATCCTCGGCCTCGCCCTGGCCGGTTTCCAGCGATCCGAGCACGCCCAGTTCGCCTTCGACGGAAGCCCCGACCCAATGCGCCATGCGTGTGACTCGTTCGGTTACGGCGACGTTGTAGGCATAGCTTGCCGGCGTCTTGGCATCTGCCATCAGGGATCCGTCCATCATCACCGAGGTGAAGCCGTGGCGGATCGCGGAAAGGCAGGTGGCCTCGTCGTTGCCGTGGTCCTGATGGATGCACAGCGGAATGGTCGGATGCATTTCAGTCAATGCCTCCATCATTTTGGCCAGCATGACGTCGTTGGCGTAGGACCGGGCCCCACGTGAGGCCTGGATGATGACAGGCGCGTCGCAGGCTTTGGCCGCTTCCATGATTGCGAGGCCCTGTTCCATGTTGTTGATGTTGAATGCAGGGACGCCGTAGCCGTGCTCGGCGGCATGGTCGAGAAGCTGGCGAAGGGTGATGCGGGCCATTGTGGGTCCTCCTAGATGATGAGCTTCAGCGCCGCCGCAGCAACCGCTTCGGACGTTATGTTGAAATGCCGGTACAGATCGGGGGCAGGGGCGCTGGCGCCGAAACCGGCCATGCCGACGACAGCGCCCGTCTCGCCGACCCAGCGGTCCCAGCCCAGCCGGGCCGCCGCTTCGACCGCGACGCGCGGCGCGGAGCCGAGAACGGCCTTGCGGGCGGCGCTTTCCTGCTCCTCGAAAAGCTCCCAGCATGGCATCGAGACGACCGCGGCGGCGACGCCATGCTCGGTCTCCAGCCTTTCGGCGGCGGCAACCGCGATCTCGACCTCCGAGCCGGTTGCGATCAGGGTGACGGCACGGTGCCTGGCTGGCTCGCGCAGGATGTATGCGCCCTGGCTGGAGCGGTTCGCGTCGCTGTGCGCCTCACGCAGCATCGGCAGGTTCTGGCGCGACAGCACCAGCACGCTCGGCCGATCCCTGCTCTTCAGCGCAAGTTCCCAGCATTCCGCCGTTTCGATGATATCCGCTGGGCGAAAGACATTGAGGTTCGGCGTGGCACGCAGCATCGCCAGGTGCTCGACCGGCTGATGCGTCGGGCCATCCTCGCCGAGGCCGATGGAATCATGCGTCATCACGTAGATGACGCGCTGGCCCATGAGCGAGGAGAGCCGTATCGCACCACGCGCATAGTCCGCGAAGCAGAGGAACGTACCGCCATAGGGCACGAAGCCTCCATGCAATGCGATGCCGTTCATGGCGGCGGCCATGCCGTGTTCACGAATGCCGTAGTGAATATAGCGGCCGGCATAGTCGCTCGGCGCAATGCGGTTCATGCCCTTGGTGATCGTCAGATTCGAGTGCGTCAGATCGGCCGAGCCGCCGACGGTCAATTCCGTGGCGCCGTTGATGACCTCCAGTGCCATTTCGGAAGCTTTTCGCGTTGCCACCTTGGTTGCCTTCTCGACATGCCCTCGCCGAAAGGCATCGAGCGCTTCGAAGACCGCGTCGGGCAGTCTGGCGGCGACCGCGTTCTCGAAGGCCTCTCGCTGCGGCGAGGCGGCAAGCCGCTGCTCCCAGGCGCCCCGCATCGCTTCGCCGCGGCCGGCAATTTCGCGCCAGGCGAAAAGCACGTCGTCAGGCACCTCGAACGGCGCGAAGGTCCAGCCAATGTTCTCGCGGGTCGCGGCGATCTCTGCTTCGCCCAGCGGCGCGCCATGCGTCTTCTCCGAACCGCCGAGATTGGGGGCGCCCTTGCCGATTACAGTGCGGCAGGCAATCAGCGACGGTCGATCCGACTGCCGCGCCGCCTCGATAGCCGCGGCGACGGCTTCCATGTCGTGGCCGGAGACCGTTTGGACGTCCCAGCCGGCGGCTTTGAAGCGCGCCGGCTGGTCCATCGACGTGGACAGGGAGGTTGGCCCGTCAATGGAGATCGCATTGTCGTCCCAGAAGACGATCAGGCGGGAAAGCTTCAGGTGGCCGGCGAGGTCGATCGCCTCGTGGCTGATGCCTTCCTGCAGGCAGCCGTCACCTGCAATCACATAGGTATGATGGTTGACCAGATCGGCACCGTAGCGGGCAGCAAGCATGCGCTCCGCCAGCGCCATTCCGACCGCCGTGGAAATGCCTTGTCCGAGCGGGCCGGTGGTGGTCTCGACACCAAGCGCGTGGCCATATTCGGGATGTCCGGCCGTGCGGCTGCCCAGTTGCCGAAACCGCTGCAACTCCTCGATCTGCATGTCTTCATAGCCGAGCAGATAGTGCAGCGCGTATTGCAGCATCGAGCCATGGCCGGCTGAAAGCACGAAACGGTCACGGTCGGGCCAGCCCGGCCTGGAAGGATCGATATTGATGAAGCGGTTGAACAGCACCGTTGCGACATCGGCCATGCCCATCGGCATGCCGGGGTGTCCCGAATTCGCTTTTTGGACGCTGTCCATCGCCAGCACGCGAATGGCGTTCGCCATGTCGAGCTCCGAGACGACGGCGGTGGCGGCAGGCTTTAGTGCTGTTTGGCTGGTCATGGCGTCCTCCTCACGACACACGGCTCTTGCGTTCGATCAATTGCAGGATGAGCGGCGTCAGGATCAGCTGCATGGCAAGGTCGAGCTTGTTGCCTGGCACCACGATGGAATTTGGCCGCGACATGAACGAGTCGTGGATCATCGACAGCAGATAGGGAAAATCGATGCCGCGTGGATTGGCGAAGCGGATAACCAGCATCGATTCGTCAGGCGTCGGAATCCAGCGCGCGATGAAGGGGTTGGACGTATCGACAATCGGCACGCGCTGGAAATTGATGGCGGTCTGCGAGAATTGCGGGACAATGTAGCGGACATAGTCGGGCATCCGGCGCAGGATCACGTCCATCACCGCCTCGGTGGAATAGCCGCGTGTCGAACGATCGCGATGGATCTTCTGGATCCATTCGAGATTGATGACCGGCACGACGCCGATCTTGAGATCCGCATGCTTCGCCAAATTGATCGTGTCGGTGACGACACAGCCGTGCAGCCCCTCGTAGAAGAGCAGGTCGCTGGGACCGAACTCGCGCCATTCGGTAAAGCTTCCCGGTGGCGTGCCGTACTGCTTTTCCTCTTCCTCGTCATGGATGTAGGTGCGGGTTCTTCCGGATCCCCGGCGGCCGTATTCCGCGAACACCTCTTCGAGAATCCCGAGTTCGTTGGCCGCGGCATGGAAGTGGGTGAAGTTCGGATTGCCGGCCTTCTCCTCTTCGGCCACCTTTGCCTTCATCGCGGCGCGGTCGTAGCGGTGGAATGCGTCGCCTTCGATGAACGCGGCCTCGATGTTCTCGCGCCGGAAGATCAGCTCGAAGATACGCTTGACCGAAGTGGTGCCGGCGCCCGACGAGCCGGTGATGGTGATGATGGGGTGCTTGGCTGACATGGTGCTGCTCAGGCTCTGAAGAGGCCACGGCGGCTGAACAGCGGCGCTCGTTCGCCGATGTTGCTCGGCTCGGTGTGGTAGCGGGTGACGCGCGCGACCTCCCGCGCCGACCCGAAGACCATCGGCACGCGCTGGTGCAGGCTGTCGGGTTCGATGTCCAGGATGCGGTTGATCGTATCGGTGGCCGCACCGGCAGCCTGTTCTATGAGATAGGCAATCGGGTTGGCCTCGTAGACCAGGCGCAGCCGTCCCTGACCGTAGCCCTTGCGCCGGTCGCCGGGGTAGAGAAACACGCCGCCGCGCATCAATATGCGGTAGCAGTCGGCGACCAGGGAGGCGATCCAGCGCATGTTGAAATCCTTCTCTCGCGGTCCTTCGGTGCCCTCCAGGCAGTCGTCGACATAGAGCCGCACGGCCTCGTCCCAGTGCCGGTAGTTGGCGGCGTTGATGGCGAACTCCTGGGTGCGTTGCGGAATGATCCGGCTCTCGTATGCCTGGACGAAGGTGCCGAGCCTGGCCGACAGGACGAAGATATGCGTACCGCTGCCGAGCGACAGGACGAGCGCCAACTGCGGCCCATAGATGAAGAAACCGGCGCCTAGCTGATTCACGCCCGCCTGCAAAAAAGAGGCGGCCGGATCGGCATCCGGCGCGCCAGTTGCGGGCAGGAGCGAGAAGATCGTTCCGATCGACACGTTGGTGTCGATGTTGGAAGAGCCGTCGAGCGGGTCGATGGCAATGGCGAGTGGTGCTTGCCTGTCGAGCAGGACCGGCTGCTCCAGCTCCTCGGAAGCGTAGAGCGCGACCGGAGCGTGGCGCATGGCGTCGAGGAAGATGTCGTCGGAGAAGACGTCGAGATCCTTCTGGACATCGCCGTCGGCGTTGGCGCCACGGGTCCCGGCAAAGGCGGCGCCGAGCACACCTTGATTGATGGTATTGCGGATCTTGCTGGCGGCCTGTGTCAGCTGACGGACAGTCGTTACGACCGCGGAGCGAAGTTCGTCCGGCTGGCCGAGATAGGAGTTCAGAAAAGCGTCGAGCGTTGCCGCTGGCATCGTAACCTCCCGATCCAGCCGCGTCTCCTCGGATCGGCTGGATCGGGGGAATGAAAACAAACGACACTTGATAAGTAAAATTCAATAACTTTACGTTGGTACTAAAAATAATTTAGTATGAGACATGAGAAACCTCACGCTCAAGCATTTCAAGACCATCCAGGCCATCATCAGGCACGGAAAAATTGTGAGTGCGGCCAAGGCGTTAGGTCTGTCTCCTTCAGCACTGACAATTCAGTTGCGGCAAATGGAGGAAGAATTCCAACTGGCTCTGTTCGACCGGACGTCGGACGGCATGCGTCCCACTGCCGCAGGTTTGGCCGTCGTTGAGGCAGCGCAAGCTATCGAGGAGCATCTCGGTCTGCTCGAAGACAAGATCGACGCCATCAAGGGCGTTCGTACGGGTAGCTTGAGGCTCGGCGTCGTTTCCACCGCCAAGTATTTCGCGCCGCGGTTGATGGCTGCGTTCATGAAGGAACATCCCGACATCGACATGCGGCTTGCCATCGGCAATCGTGCCCAGACAATCGACAACCTCAAGAATCACGACATCGACATCGCGCTGATGGGGCGCCCGGCGAAAGAGGTACCGGTGCGTGCTTCGGTCTTCGGCGATCACCCGCTGGTCATCATCGCGCCGCCCGAACACCCGCTGGCGGCGGCGCGCGATATCTCCAAAGAGCGCATTGCCGAGGAGCATTTCCTTATTCGCGAGCCCGGCTCCGGAACCCGCATCTCGCTGGAAATATTCCTGAGCGACGTGCCTGGCCGCATCGACGAACTCGGTGTCGAGATGGGCTCGAACGAAACGATCAAGCAGGCGGTGATGGCTGGTCTGGGCATCGCCTTCATTTCTGCCCACACCATCGCCGCGGAAACGGAAGCTGGCCGGCTCGTCATCCTCGACGTTGTCGGCATGCCGATCCGCCGACAATGGTTCTCGGTGATACGAACCGATCACGCAATCTCGCCGGCCATGGCTACGTTCAACGATTTCCTGATGCGCAAGGGCGCGATGTATCTGCCCCTGTTCGGTAAGCTTTATCCCGATTCCTGAGCGGGATGACCGACGGATGGCGTTCGGAATCGACCGGAGCGAGACGCCGGACGTGTCGCCTGCCAAGAGACGTGAAATCCGTCGCAAGGTCGACTGAAGGTCTATTTCTTCCGACCGAGCGTTTCCGAGACGGTCCTGGACAATTGATAGAGCCGCTGCTCGATTATCGTCGGCACGTCGCAGACATAGGTCAGCGACTGGACACGTTCGTTGAAAATGCGCGTCGCGAAATTCAACTGGTCGGCACGCCGTTCGACTTCGTCCGGATCGGCGTCGGCTTTGGCACGCAGGGCGTCGACGTCGGATGCTTCCTTGCGCAATTCAGCCGCCATTTCGAGCTGTTTGTGGGCATAGCGGGAAATGCCGGAAATCACGTGCGAACGCTCGGCGTCCATGTGATCGAACATTCCCTGCACCAGCATCGCCATCTTTGGTGCGACCTGCTCCGCCGGCAGAGAAGCCACGAAGTCCTTGATCTCCTTCTGGGCTTCGGCAATCGGCGTCCGTCGGGCCGCCACCGCCTCGACCAGCGCGGAGACGCCCGAATCCTTCGACCAATCCTTCGCCGCCGGGGGAAGCTCCGGCCCATTCCAGATCTGGCCGAGCGAGAGCTGCGGCACCTTGCGCTGCATGCAAGGCCAGTCGGGATCGGTGTTTGCCGCCCTGGCGTCCATCGGGACAAGCATGGCGATCAGAACCAGGGTGTGGACAAGTCTCATTCGCGCCATCAGCCGTTTCCTCCCGTGTCCTGTTTGCGGGTCATCAGGCCGCGCGAAGGATCGTATGCAATGATGGCGCCGCCCAGAAACAACAGCGTGCAACCGGCGACGACGCCCAGCGACAGCCAGTCGATCTGCCCATAGAAGGCGAAGCGGATCAGTTCGACGGCATAGGTGAACGGATTGGCGAGGCAGATCTTGTAGAGCAGGGGGCTTGCCTCCTGGATACGCCACAAAGGATACAGCGCCGGCGACGCGAAATAGCCTGGAAAGATGACGAAGTTCATGATGCCGGCGAAGTTTTCGAGTTGCTTGATCATGGACGACAAAAGCATGCCGAGCGCGCAAAGCATCATGCCCGACAGAAACAGTGCCGGCAGCACGTAGAGATAGCCGAGCGGCGGCGCCCTGACGCCCCACAACCAGGCGACGATCAGAAATGCGTAGACTTGCACGATCGATACGGCCACGCCGGCCAACATCTTCGACACCAGCAGGAACCAGCGCGGAAATGGGCTGACCAGCAGGATGCGCATGTTGCCCATCTCGCGGTCGTAGACCATCGACAGTGAAGACTGCATGCCGGAAAACAGCAGGATCATGCCGCACAGACCCGGAGTGATGTAGACCTCGTAGAGCACATAGGTCTTGTAAGGAGGGATGATCGACACGCCGAGCACCTGGCGGAAGCCGGCGGCGAAGATGAACAGCCAGACGAGCGGCCGCACCAGTGAGGAAATGAACCGTTCGCGTTGGTGCAGGAAGCGCAGGCACTCGCGCAGGACGATGCCTTTCAGGCAAATGAGATAGTGGCGGAGGCCGAATGGTTCAGACCCTACCGGTTTGATGCCGACAACTTTTCCGGGCATCGCAGGAGCGCTCATGACGATGTCTCCGCCATGCCTGCCGCGTCGATGCGGCTGAGCTTCGAAAAGGCATCGCGAATGGAATTTCCTCCATTTGCCTGGACGACATCCGACACCTTGCCCCTGGCGACCAGGTCACCCCGCCGCAGCACGACGACATGATCGGTATCGTCGACTTCATCGATCAGATGCGTGGCCCAGAGCACGCCGATACCATCGGTTTCGACGAGCTTGCGGATGGTGGCGAGGATGCCAGCACGCGACTCGATGTCGAGGCCGACGGTCGCTTCGTCAAGCAGGAGCAGGGAAGGTCGGTGAAGCAGCGCCCGGGCGATCTCGATGCGCCGCATCTGACCGCCGGAGAGGCTGCGTGCCTTGTCATGCTGGCGGCCCTGCATGTCGACTGTGTCAAGCAGCGCGGCGATGCGCTGCCGGGCTTCGCGTCCGCCAATGCCATGCAGCGAGGCATGGTAGGAAAGATTCTGATAGACGCTGAGATCGAGGTCGAGCGTGCGCGCCTGGAACACGATGCCGACCCGTCTGAGAGCTTCGCCCGAAGCGCTGCGGATGTCGTGGCCGAAGATGCGGATCGAGCCGTGACGCGTGTCATAGAGGTGGCTGATCAGGGAGAACAGTGTTGTCTTGCCGGCCCCGTTGAGGCCGAGCAGGACGGTGAACGTCGCCGGCAAGATCGAGAACGAGACCTCTTTGAGTGCCCGCTTCGGTCCATAGGAGTGGCTGACGGCACTGACGTCGAGCGCCGCCGCCTCGTCTCCCGGTCCGCTTGTTCTCACATGCTGCATGCCCGGATCGCTCCTTCAGGACGCGTTGGCAGGACGCACTGCTATCTAGCGCGCCTCATTGCCTTTGGTCTCACTTGATCGTGATCTTGCCCTTCAGGCCCTTGTCGGCGAGGTCGGGAACCGACCAGGTATATTCGCCCGGGCGAACTGTGTGGAATTGCACCTGGATTGTTCCCGCGTCGTCGAATTCCAGCCAGGCCGGTCCGCCGTCCATATGCACCTCCAGATCGTCGATGACGATCTGGTCCATCCACACATTGCGGAACAGGTCGGTCACGAACTTGTATTCGAAACCGCCCTTGGAGGTGATCTTCCACCGATAGCCTTGGCCGGCGATCAGTTCGAAATCCTTCTGATTGACGGCATAGGTGGAATCGGCCGAGCCGATAATCAATTCCGGCAGGTTCTTGCTGGCACGCGAGGGTTTTGGCGTTGCGTCATCCGCGCTTGCGCCGATCGGAGCAAGCACAAACCCGGCGAGCGCGGCGAAGATAAACCTATGGCGAAATTTCATGTCGCGATCCTCCCCATGATCAATGTCTGCTATTTGGGCGAAATGGCCACACCCCAAGGCTGCTGGCCTACGGTGAGCGATTGGACCGGCTCGTCGGTCGCCGTATCGATGAACGTGATGTCGTTGGAGTTGCCATTCGTGGTGATCAGCGTTTTCTGGTCGGGTGTGAAGGCCAGGTGCCAGACGCGTTGGCCGACGAGGATGTATTTCTCGACCTCGTAGGTGTCGGTATTGACCACGGCGACATGGTTCGCCGGGCCGAGCGCGACATAGGCTTTCTTGCCGTCGGCGCTGATGGCGATGCCTACCGGCTGGATGGTCTCAGCCCGCAATCCCTGAATCGCGAACTGGATCTTCTTCACCACTTCGCGTTTGGCGTTATCGATGACGCTGACGGTGCCGCCGACCTCGGCGCTGACCCAGACCTGCGAGCCGTCCGGCTTGAATTCGGCAAAGCGCGGGCGCGTGTCGACCAGTACGTTATCGGTTACATCGTGGGTGCCAGTGTCGATGAAATGCGCCATGCTGGTGGTTTCCGAGGTGTTGACCATGGTCTTGCCATCAGGGCTGATACCCATGCCTTCCGGTTCCACGCCGACTGGAATCTCGGCCATGACCTGCTTGCTCTCGACGTCGATGGCGGTGACGAGGTTGTCGTCCTCATTGGCGACATAGAGTGTCTTGCCGTCAGGCGAGAGCACGAACAATTCGGGATCGGGGCCAGATGGCAGCGTGCCGACGATCTGCAGCGTCGCGGTGTCGATGATTTCGACCGTGTCGTCGTCACTGGCGCAAAGATAGACGAATTTGCCGTCATGCGAGATGGTGATGCCGCGTGGCCTCTGGCCGACCTCGACGGTCTTCACCACCTGCATGGTGGCCGTGTCGACGACCGTCATCGTGTTGTCCTTCTCGTTGGAAACGTAGGCCGTATAGGCCGATGCCGGGCTGGCCGTGAGGCCGGCCGCGAGAATGGCCAATGCACAAGCTCGTGTCTGCACGCAAATTCCTCCCCTTTGGCCCTACTTGAGAACGCATTTCGTTTCCGGCTGATCGATACCAAGCGTATCGAGTTCGGAGAATTGGTGGAGATAGCCCTCCTGCGGTGATGTCGAAACGACCGACTTGGTGTCGCCAAGCAGGATCGGCTGGCGAAGCTGGAGGTTCCATTTGCGGAAGGTGAGCTTCTGTCCCTTGAAGGCGGCAACCGAGAAATCGCCCGACCGGATGTAGTCATTGATCTTTTTGGCATCGTCGCCTTTGGTGCGCGTGGTGGCTTCGCCGACGGCACGCACTGCTGTCCACGCCGACATGTCCTTGGAAAGCATCCGCCGGCCCGTCGTCTTCAGGAAGCGGCTCTGCATCTGGATGCCGCCCCATTGCTCGCTGGCGGGATGCCACGACGATGCAACAAGCCCGGCCGTGCCGGCGACCAGCCGCGGCGTCCAGGTGCGGTAGGGCACGTAGGTGCCAAACACCTGGCTTTCGTCGGCGACAAGCACAATGTCGTGCTCCGGCAGATCCTGCGTGAATACGGAAATCTGCTGCTGTATCTGCGTGGCGCCGGTGTCGGTACGCCTGGCCGTGCCGGTGTCCTTGAATTCCTTCTCGGCGACGATCTGGCCGCCGAAACGGGTTGCCGCGCGGCGCAACGCGTCGGCGTAGAGATGGTCCTGCTCATGCGAGCCGTAGAGCAGCACCCAATTCGGCCACTTCTTCACCATGAGATACTGCGCCAGCGCATCGGCAAGCATGCTGCGCGTCGGCGCGATATGAAAAACATTGATGCGGCAGTCCTCCTCGCGCAGGCTGTCGTCGGTGGCGCCGATGTTGAAGATCAGCACGCCCTTGTCGCGGGCTATATCGGCGATCGACAGCAATTGTTTGGCCGAGAGGTCTGCGACGACATAGTGGTCACCTTTGGCGATCAGGTCCTCGAATGCCTGAACCGCGTCGGCTTCGGGTTCGATCTCGGTCACGTCGAGGCTGAATTTCTGGTCGGTGAACTTTCCGGTCGTGTTGTTATCGCCGATTGCCACATTGGCGCCGGCGACACCTTCGTCACGCGGCGGCAGGTCGAGCATGGAAAGCGTCAATTGCGGCGCGTAGGCCCGCAAATACCCTATCTTGATTTCAGTGACCTTTTTTTCCGGCTTCGCCACCGCTTCCTGGGCTATCGCGCCCGGAGCGTTGACGGTCAGGGAAAAAAAGCACAAAAAGGCGGCGAGAGTGCCCGGCACCGCGCTCGTCATCGATAGTAATTACCCATTCTTGCGCTGAGGTCCGACGGTTGTCGGAGCAGCGCCAAGTCCAGGTGCCCATGGTCAACTTAGCCGACCCGCAAAATTTATCAAACCCTATCGGACGACTTTTCGCGTCTGCCCTGGCTCGCTGTCTTTTTGACAAACATGCCATGGCGGCTGAAAAGATTGCCATCTTCGATTTCGAGGTCGTTCGCAGCTATGTCATCCGCGACGTGCGTGAGAATCGAGCGGACGAAATCTTGTCCTCCAAACTGGAGAAACTGTTCAAATGACCAGAATGCTGGCCAGCGTCACCGGCATCGAAGAGGCGGAGATCGTTCTTTCGAGCGGCGCCGACATCGTCGATCTGAAGGATCCGAAGGCGGGAGCGTTGGGCGCGGTACCCACGGAAACCATCCGCCGAACGATTTCGTTCATCGCTGGTCGGGCTCCGGTCAGCGCGGTCTGCGGCGACCTGCCGATGGAACCCGAAACGATCCGCGCCAAGGCTGAAGAGATCGCGGCGACCGGCGTCGATTATGTCAAGATCGGGTTTTTCCCATCGGCTCACATCCCTGCCTGCGCGGAGGCGCTCGAACCGCTGGCCGCGCGAACGAAGTTGATCGCTGTGCTCTTTGCCGATCTGGCGCCGGACTTCGAGCTCCTGCCGGTATTCGGCAGGCACCGCTTCCACGGCGTGATGGTTGATACCGCGCAGAAGGGAAAGGGCCGGCTGCTCGACCATTTGCCACCGGAGCGGATTCCGGGATTCGTCGATCGAGCCAAGTCGCTCGGTCTGATGGTTGGCCTGAGCGGATCGCTCGAAGCCCCGGATATTCCACGTCTATTGCCTTTCGCTCCCGATTTCCTCGGCTTTCGCGGCGCGCTGTGTGACCATGCCGACCGCGCGGGTTCAATCAGCGCCGAGGCGGTCTCGCAGATTCGCGAATTGGTCCCGGCAGAGCCTGGGACGGGCGGTAAATCGAGCATCGACTATCGCCTGTTGGCAGCGAGAGGCTATTCGCCGGGCACCGATCCGACACTGGGCACGGACAGGATTTTCGTGCGGGATTTTGTTCTGCCGGTCCAGATCGGTGCCTACAGCTTCGAGCATGGTCATACTCAAAAGGTGCGCTTTGATGTGATCGCCGACGTGCTGCAAGTCACCGACCATCCCGAGGACATGCGCCATGTGTTCTCCTATGACATCATCATGGATGGCATTCGCACCATCGTCGCGCGGGGGCACATTCAGCTCAGCGAGGCTTTGGCCGAGCAAGTGGCGGCGCACGTTCTGGAGAACCAGCGCGTCGTGCGCGTCACGGTAAGGGTGGAAAAACTCGAGCTCGGGCCTGGCGGTGTCGGCGTCGAGATCGAACGCAAGCGCCAATCGGCAGGACGCGGTGTCGCCTCCGGCTCTGCCGGCCGAAAAGACCGAGGTAGTGTTTCCCGGCCGCGCCAGCAAGGCTCCGACGTCCTCGGGCGGGCCGTCGTCAAGCTTGGCGGCAGCACTGCCCATGCGGCGGAAATGACGAGCTGGATCGCGGCGCTGGCGGGTTCCAGGCTGCCGATCGTCATCGTGCCGGGCGGCGGCCTGTTTGCCGACCAGGTGCGCGAGACGCAGACCCGCATGGATTTTTCCGACACCGCCGCACATGCCATGGCGATCCTCGCCATGGAGCAGTTCGGCCAAGTCATCCTCGATCGGGACGAAAGACTGACGCCGGCACGATCGCTGGAGGAGATTGTGCGAGCATTGGACGAAGGCAAGGTTCCGGTGTGGCTGCCGTCGTCACTTGCGTTGCCGGCACCGGACGTTCCGGCCTCTTGGGACATTACCTCCGATTCCCTGGCTGCCTGGCTTGCCGGCAAGCTTGGCGCGAACGCGCTGTTGCTTATCAAGCAGACCGATGCATTCTTCGACAACGATACCGCTGACAGCCTGAAGGCCAGGGGCATTGTCGACCCAGGCTTTGCCGCCATGCTGCCCGACGGCATCGATTTCCGTCTCGCCGGTCCGAAGGATGCCGCCGAGGCGGGCGCGCTACTCGCATCGGGCAAGCTGCCCGGCATCGGGATCGTGGCTTCGACCCGCTCGGCAAAGAAGGCAGGATAGCCGATGGTGAAGCTGCACGTGCCGCGCTGGGCGTGGGTTTTGACGGGGTCCGGGCATTTTTTCACGGAGAGCTTCGCACTTGTTCGCCAACTCGAACATTGCGATGTCTTCGTGTCGAAAGCCGCCAAAGAAGTGCTGCGCATGTACAAGCTCAAACTCGATTTTCCGGAGACGACGCGCGTGCTGCACGACAAGACGGCGAGCGCCATTCCCGTCGGCGAATTTTACCACGGCGTCTACCACACGGTCGTGGTGGCGCCTGCCTCGTCCAACACGGTTGCCAAATGCGTCTGGGGTATATCCGATACGCTTGCCACCAACGTCTTTGCGCAAGCCGGAAAGTGCCGCGTGCCGATCATCGTCTTTGCCTGCGACACCGCACCTGAACTCGAAACCATGGCACCGCATGGCCTGGTCAAAGTCTATCCGCGCAGGATTGACCTGGAAAACACCGAGCGGCTGAAGGGGTTCGAACGAACCCAGGTCGTCGAGTCGCTCGCCGACCTCAACGCGGCGGTTCAGCAACGCCGGGCCGAGCTGTCCGGCCATGGCTGAGCGGCTGGTCTTTCTCACGGGACATCTGGCCAAGGCACGGCTGGAAAAGCTGCTATCCGGTCTGGGTGAGACGGAGTTTTCGTGGGAGGTGGTCGACATAGGTGTCAAGGTCGCCGCACTGATGACCGAAGACATCATAAAGCGGCGTCTCATCGCGCCCAACGCCGTTGACCGTTTTGTCCTGCCAGGGCGCTATCGCGGTGATATCGAGCAATTGTCGAACCATTTCGGCGTGCCCTTTGCGCGCGGTCCTGACGAGATCGCGGACCTGCCGGCCTTTCTCGGCCGTGTCGGCGAGCCGCCGGATCTTACGCGACACGATATGCGCATCTTCGCCGAGATCGTCGATGCGCCAATGCTGTCGATCGAAGCGCTCATGCTGCGGGCGGGGACGCTAACTGCCGCCGGCGCCGATGTCATCGATCTTGGCTGCCTGCCTGAAACGCCATTTCCGTTGCTGTCGGAGGCTGTGCGCGAGCTCAAGGCACAAGGATTTCAGGTCAGCGTCGATTCGGCCAGCGCGGACGAACTGTCGATCGGTGCGCGCGCCGGTGCGGACTATCTTCTCAGCCTCGACGAGAACACGCTGCCGTTAGTCTTCGGCCATGGGGCTACGGCAGTGTTGATCCCGTCCGCCCCCGGCGATCTGGATTCGCTTGGCCGCGCCATCGATGCGGCGCAAAGGGCTGGCATTTCCTTTATCGCCGATCCCGTGTTGGATCCGATCCACTTCGGCTTTGCCCAATCGCTCGGCCGCTTCGTCGAGGCGCGCCGCCGCTGGCCGGAGATCGAATTGCTGATGGGCACCGGCAATCTCACCGAGCTTACCGATGCCGACAGTTCCGGCGTTACGGCCGTTCTAACGGGCCTCTGCTCGGAGCTCGGGGTTCGAAACGTGCTAGCCGTGCATGTCAGCCCGCACACGGTGCGGACGATCGAGGAGCACGACATTGCCCGCCGCGTGATGTTTGCCGCCCGCAATGACGGTGCACTGCCGCGAAGCTATCACCCAGGCTTGCTGCAGATCCACGATCGCAAGCCTTTCACGGCCTCGACCGATGATATCGCTGGATTGGCGGCCGAGGTGCGCGACGCCAACTACCGTATCGCGGCAGCGGAGGACGGCATTCATATTTTCAACGGCAAAGGGCACGCGGTTGCCACGGATGCGTTCGAATTCTTCGCCGGACTTGGCGTGGAGACCGATGGTGCGCATGCTTTCTATCTGGGCGCGGAACTGACGAAGGCCGAGATCGCGTGGCGCCTCGGCAAGCGCTATGTTCAGGACGAGCCGCTCGCATGGGGCGTTGCCGCACCGGCTCCCGAAACCGACCGTACCCGTCTTGCCAAACCGGGCGAAACGCTTCGCGCGAAGAAGGAGGGCTAGGTGCCTTACATTCGCGAGACAATCATCACCACTGTCGACAAGGCAGGAAAGGTCCATATCGCGCCGATCGGCATAATCTCCGAAAAAGACGGCTGGGTCATCGCACCGTTTCGTCCCTCGGTTACGCTCGACAATCTGGCGGCGGTGCCGTTCGCCATCGCCAACTACACCGACGACGTGCGCGTCTTCGCTGGATGCCTGACCGGGCGCAAGGACTGGCCGACCGTTCCCGTTGAAGATTTTCTGGTTCCCCGGTTGGCGACTGCGCTGGCGCATTCGGTTCTCGAAGTCGAGAGCGTTGACGATGATGGCGTGCGCCCTCGCCATTTCTGCCGCGTGGTTCGAGAGGAAATGCATGCGCCCTTCACCGGCCTTAACCGTGCCAAGGCGGCTGTTCTGGAATTGGCCATCCTGGTCAGCCGGCTCGGCATGCTACCCCGCGACAAGATCGAGGCCGAGATCGCGTATCTTTCGATCTCTATCGAAAAGACAGCCGGCGCCGACGAACGGGAAGCCTGGGGTTGGCTGATGCAGCGTGTCAGCGATCACCTGGCCGTCAAAGGGTCCAGCAGCGAGGACGCGTGAGCGTGACGACGCGAGCGCCGCTACGCTGCTTGCGATCGATATCCAGCCAGCAGCGCCACCGCCGATGCTGGTGCGGCGCGGCTGGCCTCGCCGCGAACAGCGTCATGGGCGGGGACGATGTCGGCGAAATCGACAAAGCGACGTTCCATGCGCTCGGCCAGCCGCCTGATCTGCCAGCGGCCCGTTCCGGCGCCGACGATCGGAACATCTTGAGCAAGACCCCAGGCAACCAGGGATGCTGCGTCGTGGATTTTCCGCAATTGCTGCTCGCTGAACCAGCGTGCGACTTCACCCCATTCCGGCGGCGAAAGTTCAGCGGCGTCGCGCCCGACCATGCGCGCCAGTCGCGCGATTGAGCCGTGGACGGTCTTTTCCTTGCCGTCGGCGGAAGGGTGCATGTCGTCCTCCTCATCGAGCACGCCCAGGATCCGGTGCGCGTCGGCGATCGAGGCGAAATACTCGTTCATCAATGGCGTCAGCCTTCGATGGACCGGAGCAGACGAGGCTACACCGAACAGGAATGTCCTGGTGAAACCGGTATAGACCAATTCACCAGTCAGAAGCCGTCCGGCATCGGTGTAGCCCTCATTGACGACGGCGCCGTCCTTTATGGCGATAATGTCGGTGGTGGTGGAGCCCATATCGACGAACAGGGCATCGCCGGCCAGTTTTGCCACCAAAGAGGCTGTCGCGTGCCAGTTGGCGGAGGCGACATCAGTGCTCAGCCGCGCTGCCTGCTCGACCTCGACAAAGCCGGATGATCCGGCATAGATCAGCTTTTCGCCTGTGGGAAAACGATTGGAAATCTGACCCAGCAGCGTCGTCACGCCGATATCGCGGGACGCAAAGATGTCCGATAGCTCGCCCGTCATGGTGAACGCGTTGAGATCGGCTTCCGCATAGATCGGGGCTGTTTCGTCGAGGGCCGAGGTCAGGCTGTGCAACCCTTGCCAAAGCGGCGTGGCGATCGTTACCGCGCCGACGATGCGGCCGCCTTGCGCGCGCGTCACCTTCAGATGCGCGCCGCCAATGTCGAAACCCGCAATGATGCTCTTTCTTTTTTCCACACTTCAAGCTTTCATGACAGCAGTTGGTTGGCGAGAAAAGCGTTGCGCATCATTCCGGTTCTCGACTTGAAAGGCGGCGAGGTGGTTCGTGCCCAGCAAGGAAAACGCGATCGCTACCGGCCGATCATTACGCCGCTCAGCCGAAGTTCCGATGTCCTCGCCGTCGCCGAAGGGTTGCGCACGCTTCATCCCTTTTCGACCTTCTACATCGCCGATCTGGACGCCATTGGAGGCGGTACTCCAAACAGCGACGCACTTGCCCGGCTGAGGGCGATGACGCAGCCGCCTGAGCTCTGGGTCGATGCCGGCGTAGCAGACAGGAAAACGCTTCTGGCGGCGCTCGCTGAACATTCGGTTTACCCGGTGTTGGGCTCCGAATCGCAGCAGGACGATGTGCTGCTCCGGCATTTTCGCGATCATCCCGATCTCATCCTGTCCCTTGACTTCTTTGGCGATGATTTTTGCGGACCGCGTTCTCTTCTCGCTGAGCCCGAGCTTTGGCCGCAAAAGGTGATCGTCATGACGCTGGCCAAAGTCGGTGCGGCCGCCGGCCCGGACTTCAGGCGGCTGGAGGAGGTCAAGGCCAAGGCGGGAAGTCGCGCGGTCATCGCGGCCGGCGGCGTCCGCGATGACAACGATATCCACGCATTGTCAGCAATGGGCATCGCCGCAGCGCTGGTCGCAACCTCACTGCACAACGCCACGCTCACACCTAGTCACCTGGCGTCGCTCGGCGCCTGATCACAGTTGCTCCTCACCCCCGAAAGGCGGGCGCCCTTCGGGAGTGTCGCTTCAAAAGCCCAGAACCCTTTTCAGCCGGCGCAACAGACCATCCGTTTCGGAAGATGGCTTTTCCTGTGCGGGGCTGTCTCTTGTCTAGGCCGCGAACGGATGCTTGACGTTGTCGCGCTGAGCGGTGGCTTCGGCGGCGGTCGGGGTTCCTGCGATAGCGCGCTGGATGGCCTCCTTTGTCGCCTCGTAGTTGTATTTTTGGATCTTGGCGTCGTCGGCCGCGTCCCAATGGATGAATACGCCAACGCAAATGAACACGTCGTCCGCTTCGTTTGCCGGAATTGTCCCGTCCGCGACGCTGTCCTGCACTGCCTTTGCAACGGCGTGCTGCGCCGGGCCGAACATCTGTACAGCCTGCTTGGCGCCCTTGATCGTGACCTTGTTGAACATCACCGTATTGGGCTTGCATTGAAGATTGGGCGCGATCACCGCCAAAAGCGAGGTAAAACCGTCCTTGTTGTTGGTAAGCGCGTTGCAAAATGCCGTTTCGACTGCGCTCCCTCGCGGCCCGATGAGCAGGTCGACATGCGCGACTTCGTTGCCGTCCCCGACCAGCGATTCACCGACCATTACCTTCGAGATTTTTGCCATGCCAATTTCCTCCAAGACACAATTATGATGTCCACGGACGCTGCAACCGAGCAGGCGCTCGATGGACAGCTATCCTTGTTGGCAGCGCCCGGATTGCCCGGACCGGTTGGCTAGATAGCCGCGGAAGCACAGCTCCCGCTTTTGGAAGTCAAGCACCAACGCCGCGATTATGCAAGCGAGTGCCTAGAGTGTGGACTAAAAGAGTAGCCACGGTCAGATCGGCCGAGGTGCCGGGGTTTACTTTGTCCGCCTTCAGCCGGCGGTCGAACTCCATGAGCAGGCGAATGCGTGACGGCTCGTCGCCGTTGGCATGGAGCGTCGCCTGAACGGAAAGAGCGTCCTGTCGCACCTGATTTGCGACTTCAATTCCGTGATTGCGCACCACGTGACTGTCGGGGAAGCCTGCGAGAAACGCCATATAGGCGAACACGGTCGGCCACATGCCGCTTTCTCCGCGAGCTAGCGCCCCTACCAGCGCGGCCAGCCCTACCCCGAACACGTCGCCGAAACAGGTGTCATACTGGCGGGCGATCATATCGCGGTCGGCAGCCTCCCGCATTGCTTCCAAGAGATGAACCTTCGGCACCTGCCGCACATCATTCGCGGCATCTCCCAGGCCGCCTGGCGCTGCCATGGCGATCGCCTCGAACACTGCCCTGGTATCGTCCATGCTCAACGCGCGCAGCAGCGAGTCGAGATTGTCCTGCAAGCTGCCACTCCTCATTTCGGCGGCGCCTATCAGAGGCCCCGCCAGGAGGACGATGCCGAGATTGGTGTTGGTTGCTACCGCCAGGCGTGTCGCACGCACCGCCTCCAGCATGCGCTGCCCGACCGAGAGGCGAGGATCGGTCAGCGGCTCGGACGAAACCTCGGCACTCATCATGAACTGGGCGGCGGACATGCCGTGTCCGTCGGCGAACAGGTGGACATTGCCCGGCTTCAGAGCTTCGATCTCCATCCGGCAGGCATCCTTGTAGCTAGCCCGGAGGCGTTCACGCGATAACGCCATCCTGCCGCTCCGTTACGAATTCGCCGGCGCGGTGAAACGGAAGGGCCGCGGCGCGGCGGTCGCTTCGGTGCGGTCGGCCAGGAATTTCAGCAGGGCATCGGCGATCGCTTCGGCGATGTTCACAGCGACCACCGATTGCAGTCCTGACCAGGCGGGCATGCTGTTCACCTCGAGTACGAACAAGCTGCCATCGTCGGCTCGCACGATGTCCACGCCGGCGAAATCCGCGCCGACGGCGGCTGACGCGGCGACAGCCAGCGATGCCAGCTCAGCCTTGCCAGGTCCCGAAACCGGCTCCGGCACGCCACCCCGGTTGACGTTCGTGATCCAGTCGTCGCTGCTGCGGCTCATCATCGCGACTGTTTCGCCGGCGCAGACAAAAACGCGGAAATCCCGGAAGGGCGGGCCGGCGCGCGACACATAATGCTGGAGATAGTAGACGCTGTTCACCTCGTCTGCGGCGGGAAGGTCGGAGAGCGTACGGATCAGCCTTATCCCGCGGCCTTGCGCCCCGAACAATGGTTTCAGCACCAGCGGTCCCTCCCGAAGCTCCTGCGCCGCGATCTCCTTGGCGGCGGCAAGTCCTTCGACGGCGAATGTCGGTGGCGTTGGCAGGCCAGCATTTTTCAAGAGGAAAGTCGTCATCGACTTGTCGACGCAGCGTTCGACCGCCTGCGCCGAATTCCACACGGGAACCGACAGCCGGCTCAGCGCGTGCAGTACCCCGAGGCGCCGGGTGATCGCTTCGAACGATCCTGCGGCGATCGAACGGACGAGCACGGCATCGGGCAGCGCACCGCCGAAACCGGGGATCGAAAGTCCGCCCGGGCTGCCGGTGTCGAACGCGATCGCCGTCAGCGGCACGGTTGCAACAATAGCGCCCCGTCGACCAAGCCTTGCCGCGAGGCCACTTGAGCCGGTGTCCGAATTGTCGCTGACGATCAGGATGCGAGGGATCATGTGGTGCCTCGGATGTGGCGGATGACGGACGGGTCTCTTTGTGCCGCCATGCTAACCGAGGCTCCGTTCGAGCATCTTTGGATCACGCCGGCCAGCGCGAAACGTGTCGCCGGTTTCGATCGCCGTCACGATCACTTCGGCCGGGCTGAACAACAGTGGATCGATGGCATAGAAATCCCCCTTGAACCGCTTGAAGATCTCGGCAAAGGGTTGACCGTAGTCCCGTGAGGCGCGGCTCGGAAGTTTCTCCGCGAGGTTGCTGGCCTCTTTTGCCGACCCTTTTACGAAGAGCTGGACGCTGCCGCCATAGATGATGGCATCGTTCGTTCTGCCCATGGCGGTCAGGAAATCCGGGTGGGGGGCGGGGATTGGCGCCGCTCCGATGCCGTCGACAACGTTCTCCAGCGGAAATTTGAGATCGTTGGCCTTGTGCAGGGCAACCTCGAGCGCGCGCGCAACGATCTGCAGGCTGCCGGCAAGGCTTTGCGTCGGCGCGTAGAGGAAGGTGAGCTTGTCGGTTGCCAGTCCGGTTGCCTTGCTCACTTTCTCGACGATTGCTGGGGGAGGCGGTTTGGCAGTCTCCAGGATAAGCACGGCGGACGATGCGGTGTCTCGATAGGAAAGCGCGTCGAACAGGGGTTCGACGCGGGCGAGTGCCCGCGCCGGTCCCGATCCCATGGCGAAATAGTCCTGGGCAGACAGGTTCCAGCCCGCATATTGACTGCCTAGGCAGGCTAGTACCGGCTGCGACGAGCGCACCTCGACGGTGAACGGCCATTTCCGCTCCGTGCGGTCCATGAACACCGACACGCTGCCGAGACCGCCCATCGCCGCCTCCGCCATGCGCAGCCCGGCCTCGACGCTGCCGGGCGCCTTGGCGCCGACATCGATAAGGAGCTCGCCCAAGGTTCCCTTGGAAGCGGCGATCCGCAGCCGTTCGGCGTCGCTGATCATGCCGTCAGCGATGCGCTGTGCATTGTCGTTCAGGAATGCCGAACCGTCTTTCATGTCCGGTCTCCTTCCCATTGGAGTTGCAACCGGCGGGCTTGCCCCTTGATGAGCCGCCTGGTCAAATCGGCGTTCGGACCGCGCGCGAAGACGGTGCAGACGGGGTCGCCGGCAATCAGAGGGGTGCCGGGCGACTGATGGTCAGCGGTCCATTCGGGCCACGCAATCGACGGAAACCGCGCGATTGGCGTCGCGGCGTAGGTCACCATTGAAGCCATCGAATCGACGAAGCGTGGCAAACGGTAAGTTCCGCCGGTTGCAGCTCGCAGATGTGCTTCGATCAGCGGCGCGTCGGCCTCGTCAAAAATGTCCAGCGTGGCGCCTGGCCGCGGATTGATCTCGATGAGCTTGTAGCCATCCGATCCGCGAATGAGATCGGCGCTGCACAATCCAACCAGGCCGGCACGGCGCGTCAGGGCTGAAAGCCAGCCGCCGATGACCGCCGCCTGCCTGCGGTCGAAGCGTCTCAGCCGCACGGCCCCGCCATAGCGGTAGGGCGCCGTGGAGACGGGGGAAGTCCATTGTTGGCTGAAGCCGACGATGCGCGCGGCCTGGCCGTCGCCGACGAAGAGGGCCGAGACGCTGCGTCCGGCGACGAAACGCTGGAAATAGCGGCCGGTGGTCTGGCTTTCTCCGGCCGCCTGTCTGATATGCCCACCCCCGGCGCCGCCCACGGTCTTGGCCACCCAGCTGTCTGGCTCAGGCGGTCGATCCCACCGGAATTCCGGATGTGGGATGCCGAGTTCGGCACAATCCGCGGCCAGCAATTGCGGGTCCTTGATCCTGCTGATCGCCGCGCCGCGATTGCCGGCAAGCGGAAAATGGCGAGCGACGGCGTCGACAGTCTCCGTCATCCGCTCAAAACCCGAGCCCAGGACGACGGCGACCGGCTGGTCTTCGCCGACCAGGTCCCGAAGCGTCTCGATGATGCGCTCGCCGTCGATGCCGTCCTGTAGGTTACCCGGCAGCTTGGTCGTTCGTTCTGCCAGCGCAACCGTATCGGTATCGCAGAAGAAATCAGCGACCAACGGACGGTAGCCCGCACGCCGCGCAGCCATGGCCAATGCCCGGCCTGAAATCGCCGCGATCAGCAGAGATCTGGCGCTATTTGGCAATCTCGCGTGCAAGGGAAAACGCTTCCTGGAAATCGAGCGCGATCGTTTTTTCGGATTCGATCATTCTTTTGAAAAGGCCAGACTCGACCTTATATTTGACGTTGCCGATGGCAAGCGGGCCAATTCCGACGGCCTTTGCCGCTTCTAGCGGGTCGCCATTGGCATTGACGGCCAATCCTTCGATGCCTGCGGGCGGGACCGCGTTGACGTCGGCGGCGATAAGCAAGCCGCTGCCTCTCAACTGGGCCTTTGAAACCACCTGGACGCCGGCTTTCGCACAAGCCAGTATGACCTCACTTGCTTCGACCAGATCGGTTTTCCGGGCATCGCTCGATCCGTCAGCCGCATCGACACCGATCTTGAATCGGCTTTTGATCTCGGCAGCGATCTGTTTCACCCTTTCGATGCCGTCATGGCCGACAAGCGTGACGCGGGCGCCCTCCCTTGCCGCGATGACGGCGGTGCAGAAGCCAACCACGCCGGTGGCGCCGAAAACAGCCACCCTCGTGTCCTTCAGCCCGCGCTCGAATTTCTTCTCCAACGCCTTTTCGACCTTGGCCACCATCGCCGCGGCCGTGGTGAACGAGCCGGCTGGATCGGCAAATACCGAAACCTGGAAAGGCGGCACCATCGCCTTTTTCGCGGCATCGAACATGTCGAGCGCCAACGAAGCATCCTTCCCGGCGATAAAGATGCCGGTATCGACGCCGGCATCCGGCGGACGCGAAAAGATCGCGTCCTGAACCAGGCCTGTCACCTCGCCAAGGCCAACATCGACATAGGGGACTACACTGTCGAAGCCCGCGTCGAGCGCCATGTTCACGTCGAACGGGCTCATGTGCTTCAACGGCGTCAGCATATGCAGGATATGTTTGCGGGCCATTTCTCGCCTTTCTGCTTGGAATCTGAGCGTCAGCTGCCGACGAGACCGAGTCCGGTCGAACTGATCTTCGCGCCGGAGTTCCTGCCTTTGACGATCTTGATCTGAAGGCCGTCTTCAACGGCTGTCTTCTGAACCGCGCCGACGAATTTGAGCGCGGCGTCATGCGACGGCGCGAAGGCAAAGCCTGTGGGTCCCCAGGAACTCTGGCCGATCCCGACGGCGCCCGCTTTATTGAGACGGTGAGCGACCATCTCGACCCGCTTTGAGGTGAACACACCGCCCTGCGCCGGAGCGAAATGGCTGCCGATCAGCATCTGTATCGCGGTGACGGCAGCGCCGAATGCCGCAAGATCGCGCTCGACCAAGGCCGGCATGATACCCATCAGTACCCTCCGGCAGATCTCGCCGCTGCCCGCCGTCGGGAAGGGTGGCAGTGAACGGAACGCCGCGACCTCTGCCTCGCCATGCAGTCCATGCCCGGCATGGTCGAGGATGAGGATGACGCGCCATTCTTCGGGAAACGGCAGCCGCGCGACGACCGGAGGCGGTCCGCCACGCTCGTCCTTGCCCGCGTCGACAATCACGCCGCCGTCTTCGAAACTTGCGATGCCGATTCCAGATCGGCCGCCTCGTTCGAGCAGGGTCGCGTCGCCGGCGACATCGAGAGGCAGGTTGTGGAGCGTTCGCAGTGCCGAGGCGACGGCAAGGGCGATCTGCGTGCCGGACCCAAGGCCGGCGTGACTCGGGATCGACTGTTCGATCACCAAATGGTGCTGGCCGCGAATGCCGAGATGCCTGCAGAGCGTCGACAAGTGCTCACCGGCGCGAACGCTCTCGGAACCTTCGACTATGGTCTCGCCGGACCGCGACAGGGTGACAACGGTTTCGGGTTCACTCAACGGAAGCCCAACGCTGCCAAAGCGACGTCCGGCATCGCCATTGAGATCGAGGAAGCCAAGGTGAAGGCGAGCGGGCACTCGTACGGTAACAAAATTCGACATCTGCCCCCCGATGGGTGCATCATGGATGCATCATGGAAGTTTAGGTGCCCGCCACGATGATAACTGTTTTCGTCGAGGGAGCAAGCCAAAGAGAGTGCATTCATGTTTCTGCTTTGGCCTGTCGTGTTGACGGACCGAGCAATTCGGGGAGGTCGAGATGAGCGAAACGGTCAAGGAGAAGGTCTATTCGGACGCCGAGATTGCCGACCGGCTTGAGAAGGAGCTGCCGAAATGGCGCTACGAAAACGGCTGGATCCGGCGCAAATACAAGACCCACAGTTGGAAGTCGACGCTGATGGTCATCAACACGGTTGGCCATCTCGCCGAGGCGGCGTGGCACCATCCCGATATCACCGCTTCCTATGCCTGGGTCGAGGTACGCCTGATGAACCACGCGGCGAAGGGTATCACCGACAAGGACTTTGAGTTGGCGAGAAAGATCGAGGACGTTGTCCAGTGGCAGCCGGCCAAGGAAGGCGGAGCGCTGGAGGGAACTCCGGCGACCGATCAACGCTTCGCTTACATCAAATATGATTAAGCGCGGTCGGAGTTTGTTGATAGCGTATGAAAACATTCGTTAATCTGCTGGCAAGCGGGGTTCACGGCCAATCCAGTTTCGTCTAGGATCGGGCCGGCACCAGAAAGTAGTGTAGCGAATGGCGGTTGCTTGGATAGGCAACCGGGAAGCGCTGGTCGAGCGCGCGGCTGCGCATGCCGCGTCGCTGTTATCGTCAAGCCGGTGCCCGGTTTTCAGCTTTGATACGGACATACACGGCACGAGGGCGGCGATCGCGCTGGCCGAGCGGCTTGGCGCGGCATACGATCACACCGACGGCGCGGCACTTGCCCGAGAGACCATGCTTTTTACCGACAGGGGCGCGATGACCGTCGCCCCTGGGGAGACGCGCCGGCGTGCCGATATCGTGGTGATTGTGGGCGAACTCGCACAAACCCATCATGACCTTGTTGCCGAACTCGCTGGCACGGTTCCCGATCTCTTGACCAGGCCCGATCTCTCGACCGGGAATGAGCGCGAGTTCTTCCTGGTGGGATCGAACGGGGTGTCCGTGCCGCCGTTGAAAAACGGGCGCAAGGCAACGCTCCTTTCCTGTGGCCAGGCTAGCCTCGGCGCCACGCTGGCGGCGCTGAGGGCGCAGTACAAGGGGCGGCAAACATCGCGACCGGTGTCAAACTTCAACGATTTCGCCAAGGCTCTGGCGGCTGCGCACTTTCCCGTGTTCCTGTTTTCAGGCCACGCCACCCATGGGTTGGCGTTGGAGATGCTGCAGGGGCTGATCGCCGATCTCAATCGCAAATCACGTGCATCTGGCCTTCATCTGCCCGCGAGCGAAAACGGGTGGGGCAGCGTGCTCGCCTCGACCTGGATGACAGGTTTTCCATTGCGCACGGGCTTTGCGCGGGGCTTCCCGGAATTCGATCCCTGGCGTTACGATGTGGCGCGCATGATCGCCGCCGGCGAAGCCGACCTGCACCTGCGGATCTCCGCCACGGTCGCCCAACTCCCGAGAAAAAGGGGACGCATGGCACTGATTGCGCTGGCTAAAACGGAAGAGCCGGTCGCAGGCGCCGCGGTCACCATCGCCATTGGCGAAGCTGGGGTCGATCACGATGCGGTTGTCTATTCCAGCCGTACCGGCTCGCTGAAGTCGACTGATACCCGCGCTGCTTCGAAATTGCCCTCCGCCGCGACGATCATTCGCCTGGTCGCCAGTCGGGTTTTCGCCGAGGCATTGCCATGCTGACGAAAATTGCCAACGGCGACATCGTCGACCCCGTCAACAGCCGTCTCGGCAAGGGCGACCTGTGGATCAAGGACGGCAAGATCATCGCGGCGCCGGCTGAGGGGGTGGCCGACCGGACCATCGAAGCCGCCGGCTGCATCGTGATGGCGGGCGCCATCGACATCCACTCCCACATTGGCGGCGGTAACGTGAATACCGCGCGGCTTCTCTTGCCCGAACAGCATGCCGCCCATCAGGCCCGACCGGCGACCACGCCGCTCTCCAATGCCGGCTGGTCGACCTTCCAGACCGGCTGTCTCTACGCCAAGATGGGCTTCACGACGGTCGTCGAACCGGCGATGTCGCCGGGATCTGCACTCCACACCCATCTCGAGCTGGCCGACATCCCGATCATCGACAAGGCGACGCTCGCCATTCTCGGCAACGACGACTTCCTGCTGTCAATGATCCGTGACGCCGCCACACCTCAAATGATCGAGGACTATGTCGCCTGGACGGTCGCCTCGACGCGAGCGCTCGGGGTCAAGGTGATCAACGCCGGTGCAGCGGCCGCCTTCAAGGAAAACGCACGCACGTTCGCGCTGGACGATGTGGTGCCTTCCTACGGCGTCAGCTCGCGCAACATCGTCAAGACGCTGCAGGCCGCCGTCGACAATCTTGGCCTGCCGCATCCTTTGCATGTCCATTGCAACAATCTGGGCGTTCCCGGATCTGCGGACACGGCGGCCGCGACGATTGCGGCGGCGGATGGGCAGCCGCTGCACCTTGCCCACCTCCAGTTCTATGGCTATGGCACGGAAGGAAAGCGAAGATTTTCCTCCGCTGCCGCGCGGCTTGCCGAACTGGTCAACACGACGCCGGAAGTCACCATCGATATCGGTCAGGTGATGTTCGGTCAGACGGTCACGGTCTCCTCCGACGTCATGCGGCAGTTCTCGGCGCGGGGCAGCGCGCATCCGAAAAAGACCGTCATTCATGACGGGGATGGCAATGGCGGCGGCATCGTGCCCTACAGCTATGGCAAGGACTTTTATGGCACGATGCAGTGGGCGATCGGGCTCGAGCTTTTTCTCCTGATCGACGATCCCTGGCGTGTGTTCTTCACCACCGATCACCCCAACGGTGCACCCTTTACCGCTTATCCGGCTCTGTTCGAGCTGCTGATGAGGCGGGAAGCACGCACCGAAATGGCCGCTGGACTTTCACGATCCGCCTTAGCGCACTCTACCCTGTCCGCAATCGACCGCGAATACACGTTCGAGGAAATAGCCATCATGACGCGCGCAGCGCCGGCCAGGCTGCTTGGGTTGACGGATCGAGGCCATCTCGGCGCCGGCGCGATAGCCGATATTGCTGTCTATCGCAGGAACGAAAGTATCGCGAAAATGCTCGGACAGGCGGCATATGTTTTCAAGGATGGCGATCTCGTCGTGCAGGACGGGGAGATCATCCATTACCGCTGGGGCAAGGCCCTCAGGCTTAATCCACCTGTGGACAAGGCGATGGTGCGGCGTCTGGAGGACTATCACCAGCAGCGCTACGGCCTGTCCTTGGATTGGTTCAATTTCCCGGATTCCGCGATTGCGCGTGAACAGCCATTCGGCGAGGTGCCATGCCGAACGTGAGCGTAAATGGCGTAACGATCGACGATACTTTTGCCGAAGCCTTTGGGATGCGGGCAACCGCCATCATCATCACCGCGCCGAACCGGAAATGGGCACGGCAGGCGGCGATCACGATGACCGGCTTCGCCACCTCGGTAATCGGTTGCGGCTGCGAAGCGGCAATCGATGCCGACCTGCCGCCGTCAGCCACCCCGGATGGCCGGCCCGGCTGCCGCGTGATGATCTTCGCGATGGGAACCGATGAATTGCAGAAGCAACTGCTCAATCGCGTCGGGCAGTGTGTTTTGACTTCGCCGGGCTCCGCCTGCTTTGCCGGGCTGGAGGGCAGCGCTAAGCTCAAGCTCGGTTCGGCACTGCGTTATTTCGGCGATGGCTGGCAAATCTCCAAGAAGATCGGCGACAGGCATTTCTGGCGCATTCCCGTCATGGATGGTGAATTCCTCTGCGAGGCAACAACCGGACTGACGAAGGAAGCCGTCGGCGGCGGCAATTTCTTTGTCATGGCCGAAAGCAGCGCCAACGCATTGGTCGCGGCCGAGGCCGCGGTCGCCGCGATCGGAATGGTGCCCGGTGCCATCGTGCCGTTCCCGGGCGGCATCGCCCGTTCGGGTTCCAAGATAGGTGGCAAATACAAGGGCATGATCGCCTCGGCCAACGAAGCCTACGCGCCGACACTGCGCGGTGTGGTTGCGAGTGAGCTCGGCCCCGACATCAACGCCGTCCTGGAAATCGTCATTGATGGTGAGACCAATGATGCCGTTGCCGCGGCGATGAAGGCCGGCATCAAGGCCGTCATCCAGATCGGACCGAAGAAAGGCGCGGTTCGCATCGGCGCCGGCAATTACGGCGGCAAGCTCGGTAAGTTCATCTATTCGCTGAAGGATATGTTGCCATGAAGGCGCTGACCTTCACTCTTGTTGCCGAACCGCCTGAGCGCCTCGACCTGTCGCCGCTGACGCCGGAGCGGCTTGCTGGGAGCGAAAGACGGGATATCGAAAAAATCCGGATCGGCATGTCGAAGCACGGATCGAAGGTGGGCGACATTTTTCGCCTCGCCGGCAGCGATCCGCTAAGCATCGTGTTCGAAGGTGGAAGCACGCGCCTCGACCGGGTGGCGCAAGGCATGGGAGGTGGATCGGTTCGCGTGATCGGCAATACTGGCGCGCAGGCCGGGCGCGCCATGCGCAGCGGCAAGCTGACGATCGAAGGCAATGCGGGGCCGCACGCCGGCTCTGGCATGCGCGGCGGCAGGCTGGAGATAACAGGTAATGCCGGCGATCACCTTGGTGCGCCGCTCGTCGGCGAACTGGCCGGCATGAATGGCGGCGTGCTGATCGTCAGGGGCAGGGCGGGCGCCTTCGCCGCGGACCGGATGCGGCGCGGTCTGATCTCGGTGCTGAAAGGCTCGGGCGACTATGCCGGCAGCCGCATGATCGCAGGCACGCTGGTGGTAGCCGGTGGCATAGGTGAAATGCCCGGCTACCTGATGCGTCGCGGTTCGATCCTTCTTGATCGCGCGCCAGGACATCTGTCGCCGAGCTTCGTCGAGTGTGGCGCGCCCGAGAGCGTTTTTGCCACCATCATCGATCGTCATCTGATCGCCGAAGGCATTTTGAAACGGCCGCTGCTGGGGAGCGCACCACATAAATATGGCGGCGACAACGCGGTGCTTGGAATGGGCGAGGTTCTCTTTCCGCGCCGATGAGATTTCCGGCAACGAGATCGATCAAGTGCTTGTGCCTGTCGAGCGGCCCTGCTCGCTGAGCTTTAGGAATGTGTCCAAACGTCGATTTGCCGCCAGTTATTGGCTTCGCCAAGGTTAAAGCGGCCTACTGGAGACCTGTAGGGCGCGTTTCGGCGGATGCGCGGGCGGATAATTGCGCTTCCGCTGAGCGAAACATGTCCTCGAATCCAAGCTCGGTTTCAAACACGGTGCTTCCCAGGCTGATCGCCAGAACGTCCTCGGTCCCCTTGGGCGCGAAATAGACCCGCGCGACGCTTGCCCGAATGCGCTCGCCAATTTCCGCGGCCTCCGCTTCGGTCGTACCTGGAAGAAAGACTCCGAACATCGATGTTCCTATGCGACCTACCATATCCTCCTTGCGGACCGAAGACTGAATGGCCGATGCGACGAGCCGCAAGGCCTCATCGCCCCAATCTGGGCCGAAGCGAAGATTTATGGAGCGAAGGTGTTCGGCATGAATCACCAGGAAGGCGCCCGAGCGCGGCCCTGGCGCTGACGGCCTGGCCGCGCGCCGCTCGACCATCGAGGTGAAAACCGGGCCGTTCAGGCAGCCTGTCACCCTGTCATAGGTCTCGGCCCTGTTGAGCTCCCGCCGGTAGCCGCGGATCTGGGCCTGCTTCAAGCCGATCAATACGAAAAGCGGCAGACCGATGATCAGAGGCAGCAGCACCGCAGTGACCATGCTGCGCGCGAACGGCGTCAAGACATCGCTGAACAACAGCAGGTAATTGAGGCCCACGGAGAGGGCAAGGCTGCCAACGGTCCCCAGGAAGGCGAGCCACGCGACACCCTTCCATACCGGCTCGGTGGCGGTCGTTTCGGCTTGTGCCATTACCAATCTCCTGTCAGATCGGCGAGCATAGCGCCGGCATGCGCAATTTCAGTTGCGGCAAACCATACAATTTGATCGATGTGCGAATCGTGAATCGATTTCGCCTATCGCGGCGGGCCGAAAACTCCCACCTCCGCGTCCTCGGCGACTGCTTGCGCCTTGCCATAGATGCCGGTGGGCAGCGCGATCGCCCAGCCGTTGGACACAAGCCAGGCGCCGACATCCTGCTTGCCAAGGCTACACGGCGCGGCAATGGCAAAACGTTCGATCTCCGGCGGCATGAAGCACTTCAGCGCGCGTCCACGCAGCCAGGAATTGAGGGCGGCGCGTGCGCGCTGGCCGCAGGACCAGCGGACATCGTGAAACGAGCAGGTGGCTTCCGGTTCTATGCTGGCCACGCCACTGACGGCCACTTTGCGTCCCATGGATTCGAAAGTCGCCGATGACGTTGCCATTGGCCGGAAGAGCAGGGTTTCGCGCCAGTCATCTGGCATGGGCGTTTTAGGGGGCACGGCGAGGCCGAGGTCGCCGAGCGGCGGCCGGGCTTCGATCCGCTCGATCTCGGGCAGGTCAATCGACGGCAGCGCGACAATGCCCTCGGCAACCCTGCGCGCTTCTCGCCATCTTCCGTCGAGAACAGTCGTCTGCGACCGGGCTGGTTGCCCGGCATTCTCGACACGAGTCCCAAGGGCAGGCCTGTCGGTCGCAAGCAAGGCTCCGGCATGCATGATCAGGGCAATCCCGAACAGCAGCTCGAGGCCTCCGACCGTAATGACCAGGCGGGCCAGCACAGCGTTCGTTACCGGACGGTCAGAACCCTGAGGTCGATTTGGCAACCAGTTTGAGCGCACCCTTTTCTATCCGATAGAATGGCATCGATCTTTGGCTGGATCCATCGGCGCGAAAGCGGAACAGGCCGGTCGATCCGCGAAATCCGCTCGGATTTTCGAGCACCTGTTTGCTGAAACCGTCAGGTCCGACCGCGCTGGCAATTCCGGCAGTCAGCGCAACCATATCATAAGCGTAGGCTACGTTGACGTCGGCGGGATAATTGTATGTCGTCCTGAAGCGGTCGGCGATCGGCCCGGTTTCGCCCGGATCGAGCGTTGCGATATAGGCTCCATCGAACGATGGTTCCATAGGATGCTCCAGCCAACGGCTGGTTCCGACGACGGAGGTCGCCTTGCCCGCAATGCCCTTTGATTTGAGGGCGGCAAGGATAGGCGAGGGGCTGGCATCGCCGCTGGCAATGATGACAGCGTCGGGAGTGTCCACGAGCGAGGCCATTTCGTCGACCGCCTTGGCGGCGCTGTCGCCGGCCGAATATGGAACGGTGACGGCGAGCGTCGCGCCATAGATGCTGAGACTGTTGGCGACCCGCTTCTCGACCGTGCTGGCATTCGAGCCACCCGCGACAAACAATACGAATTTTTTTCCGCCTTTTGCGGCGATGCCCGCGGCGCCCGCCGCCGCACTGTCCGCTTCGCTGAGGCGCACGGCATAAACACCGGCGCCGCCCGCGAAATTGTCGGCAAGCGCCAGCACGGGCGGCCGCTTCGATCCCGACAATGTGGCGATATGCTGGGCTGCCGGCAGTTCGGTCGGCCCGATGACGACTTTCGTGCCGGTCGTCAGGGCCTGCAGCGCCAATTTGCCGGCCTGTGCGTTGTCGCCCTTGGTGTCCTCCACGGTCAGCGTAAGCAACCCATTGCCGATATCGGTCATCGCGAGCTTGGCGCCATCGAGCATCTTGCGGCCATTTTGCCCCGCCGTTCCCGGGGCGGATAATGGCAGCAGCATGGTAATTTTCGTCGAACCGGTACCCAGCGACTGCGTTGCCTGGGCCGGGCCGGCGCCCTCGGCGCCATCCTGCCCGGCAGGCGCGGCAATCGCCGCCGGATCGAGCGCTTCGGTAACGCCCCCCTTCGACTGGCAGCCCGACAATACCGCGGCGAGCGCCAAGGCGGTTGCCCAAATCTTCAGCCCACGGACCCGTCGGCCAGCTTCCATGATTGTCCCACCCTGTTCACCGCCGGCTTATTATTCCCGGTCTGGTCTCCGACGCATGTTACGGCGAACTGGTCGTGCCGTCCTGTTTTTCTTCAGCCGCCGAAGAGCCGGGCCCTCAGCGCCCCGACCCGTCGCGCTTGCCCTGAGAAGGTATCGCGGTCCGACGAAAACGCGGAAACGCCGAACGTCGCCATCGGCAACGGCACGGTCGGCTGATAGCTCGCGAACGCCTTGAATGTCTGTCGCATACCACACTGCGGTTGCGTCACAATGGATCGGCTGCGCCGAGCCGGACGACGGAGTTTGTGCCATGGGAGGCTGCTCCAGCCGGTCGGCGCAAGCCAGCGTGACGATTTGGCCAATGCCGACCAGGGCGATCGTTGCGGCGATCGCCTTCAGGAGTTGATCCGTCCGCTGCCATGGTGGCCAACAGGCGCAGGTTGCCTATCCGGTCAGTGCATGTACTCGACCATGCGATCGTGGAAACACTCGCATTTGTTGAGCGTGTCTTCGTCCTTGTAGTTCGTCTTCAGATAGCCGTAAGCCATGCCGCAGGCGACCTTGGCTTCCGAGGCCCAGACGAAAACCGGCCGGGACGAATTGATCCACTCCGAGCTGTTGGCGACGGCGACCGACTCGTCCATCAGCTTCACCACCTGATCCCTGAGATCGACGATGTTGTCGTTCAGCACCAGGTCGGAGGTGCCGACGACACCGCAATAATCGCCCATGGTTCCTTCGATGATGTCGGCGGCATTGAGGCCCGTCGACAAGATCGACAGCAGACCGGCCCCGAAAGCCACCCGCAAGATTCTGTTCATGTTGCTCACCCCGTTCCTTTCGCCCCTTAGGCCACGTCCTGCTTGGTACCATGGCTGTCGTCATAGAGTATTTTGACTGCTTCGGCCGCACTGTGGAACGTATAGTTCTCCAGCACCGCCACCGTGTGATAGTTGTCGCCGCCGCCATTGGTGTCGACCTTGACCTCGGCGTTCGCCGCATTGGCGGAGGACTGCGCGATCTCCACGAAGCCGCCGGCTTCGAGATCGGTGACGCCGGCCAGGCCCTTCAGCAATGCCGTAAGATCGATCTGGTCGCCCTTGGCCCCGTCATGGAAATCGGCGATCAGGTCGGTCACCTCGAGAGAGCCGATGGCGAAGGTCTTCGTGCCGTCGGAGGCGACGGTCGGCTGTGCGGGGGCACCGAGC
The DNA here is from genome assembly GCF_020165355.1 of Mesorhizobium sp. BR1-1-6. NCBI lineage: Bacteria > Pseudomonadati > Pseudomonadota > Alphaproteobacteria > Hyphomicrobiales > Phyllobacteriaceae > Mesorhizobium > Mesorhizobium sp. BR1-1-6. The sequence goes on from NZ_JAIUHZ010000008.1 coordinate 250,286, forward strand.
GAGGTGTCGAGTTCGACCTCGACATAGTTGCCGGTGGTGCCGTCCGCCATCTGGAACGTGCCGTTGCCTGTCACGGTCTGCCCGTCGATTTCGCCCACGGCCGGGCTGGCCGCCGTGCTGATGGAGACGATACCGTTATCCGCGAGGTGCGACAATTCCCCGGCATCGCTGGCGCCGTTGGTATTGGCGTCCTTCCAGATCAGTAGGCTGTCGAAGGCGGCGTCATTGTGATCGATGACGCCGTCATGATTGCCATCGAGCGAGGCGAGTGCCGCCGCCCCGCTGGCGAACTTGCCGCCGCCGAAGCTCGGCGTGAACAGCTCGGTGCCGTCGTCGATCTTGCCGTCATGGTTGAGATCCACCGCCAGCATGCCGTCATGAGATGTGTTCCAGGCGACCTGATCCTTCGCCCCATCGCCATTGATGTCGAACTGGACGCCATGGCTGAGGTCGGAGAAGGCAAAGCCGTCGTGGTTGAGGTCGAGGATGATGGGGTCGGTGACGCTGTTGTAGGCGACGAAGTCAGAGGCCTGCAGGCCTGCCATCTGCGTAGCGGTAACACCATTCAACGTCGCTACAAGAACTCGGCTCCCAGTGTTGCTCCAGTCTGTGTCATGCCAAATCTGTCCGACGCCAAGGGTCGAATTGAAAACAGCCACATAGGTGTTTGTAGCAGCGGCAGTTGCGGCAGCGATTTGAGTTGATGTCTGGCCAGTCGAAGAGGTAATCAGCACCAGCTGATTGTCGTCGGTAGTGTTGATAGCACCGATGCTCGATCGGGCGGTAAAATTGCCATCACTGTTGGTAAGGGGTTGTCCGGTCGCTGTTCCTGAGATGCCGAAGTTGACAGCACCGGGTCCTGTGCCTTCGAGGAAGCCAATCTTGTCGATTCCAGCTTGGAAGTCGGTAATGGTATCCATTCCCGTATTCGTCGCCAGTCGGAACTGATCCGCCCCGCCATTGCCCGTGAGGATGTCGTTGCTGCCGCCGGCGTTGATGGTGTCTGCACCTGCACCGCCGACGATAGTATCAACGCCCGAAGAGCCGATGATCTTGAAGCTCTCTGTCTGGTTGGACAGATCGAGGATCGCCGCAGTTGTCAACGTCACATTTTCCACGTTGACGATCTGCGCGTCAGACGCACTGGTGAAGTTTGCACTGACCCGCAGGGTGTCTGTTCCGCCTTCGCCGTCGATCACATAGTCGCTCTGATCGGCCACGATCATGTCGTTGCCGCCACCAGCCAATATTATGTCGACACCGCCAGCTCCGTCGAAAATATCGCCATTGCCGTCGCCGACAAGGATTTCGTTCGCAGCTGTCCCCGCTATGTCGCCGCCGCCGTTGCGGTTAAAGACTTGCACGCTTGCGGTGTCTGTTCCAGTGCCGTTCGTCGCCGTGTAATCAAAAGTTCCACCATCGGCATTGTTTCCGTCATCGATGCTTATCGTGTTCGACGAATTGTTCACCGTAAGGCCGATGACGTTTGAGACTGCCGAGATGTCGGTTGCCCCTGTATCATTGTGCAGGAAAGCCCATTCAGGCACAGTGAACTGAACGCCGTCGAAATTGGTTCGGACGAAATCGTTGCCAGTTGTAATCTCCACAACGTCAGTGACGTTTACCGTGATCTGCTGCGTGTCCGTGCCGCCGTGGCCATCCAAAACCTGAACGTTGACGACGTAGGAATTGTTGCTGTCGTTGTCTGTCGGCGCCTCGAAGTTTGGTGCCGAGAGGAAGGTGAGCACGCCGGTCGATGCATTGATCGAGAACTTGGCGAAATCCGTGCCTGCGGTGCCGAGGAGCGAATAGGTCAGCGCGTCGCCATTGGCGTCGGTCGCGTTGATGTCAGTCACCGCAGTCGTGTTTTCCGGCACGCTGAGGGTGTAATCGTTGCCACCATTGGGCGCGGTGATGACGGGTGCGGCGTTCGGGATATCCAGAACCGTTATCTGCAGATCCGCTCCGGCCGTGTCGCCGTCGCCATCTACCAGGACATAGTGGAATGTCTCGATCTTGTCCGCATTGACGTTCACCGGTGCGGTGTAGTCGTAGTCGCCCGCATGATGGATACCCTCGTCGGCGAAATAGAATGTCAGCTTGCCACCGGCGCTCGTGGTCACCTCGATCGACTTGCCATCGTTTGCAAGCAGATGCGCGCCGGGTAATGCGCCGGAAAGGCTGATGGCGTTCGTTCCATTGAACGTATAGGTCGTACCGTCGATCGCAATCGACTGGATGTGGCCGCCGTCGGCGCCAAACGCGTCGACGCCAAGGCCATGATCGGCAAGAATGCTGCCCGAGGCGGACGATGGCAGCGCACCCGCCAGCGTCGATGAGAGCTCGGTCGGATCCGTCACCGCTTCGGCAATATCGCCTGGGCGCGAGGCGATCTGCGCCAGGAAATTTGTATTGGCGATATCGCTGAAGCCAAGCGCGAAGACCTGGTTCACATGGCTGCTGGCCAGGAAATTACTCCAGCTGCTCTGCTCGTTCGCATCCAGGCTCGCTCCCGATTGCGGGTCGCCGTCGCTCAGGAAGTAGATGTTGGTGGCGTCTGCCGTGGGATGCGGCAAATTCGCGTAGCGATCGGCACTATTGCTTCTGCCGTCGATCAGGTTGGCGGCGGAGTCATATTGCGTGCCAGCCGAGAGACTATTCGAATTGAACCCGTTTACGGTGTTGATGGCACTCTGGATGTAGTTGCTTTCACCGATCGTGTACTGGCCGACGAGCTCGGCTCCTACTCCGAATGAATAGATCGTGATCTGGTTGAAGATCACTGTCGAACTGCTCAGGAAATTCTGGACCGCCGCCTGCATGAGTGCAAGCCGGGTAGTAAAACCGCCCGCGCCATCCGGATCGCTGTTCATGCTGAGCGAAAGATCGAGCACGAGGATCGCATTGAGCGTCGGCTTGCTGCCTTCGTCTACTTGCACGGTGTCCGGCCTCGCCACCGGCATATCGTCGTCGATCTTGATGGCGACCGTGCCGTTGGCGTGGTCGCCGTTGGAGTCGGTGATGGTGTACCCAAGCGAAAGATTGATGTCGTTCTCGCCGCCGCCTTGCGGGTGATCGACCTCCTGCAGCAGCGTGAAGTTATAGGTCGCCGCTGTCTGGTTGACCTCGATCTTGAAGACGGCGTGGTTGGCTGCGGCCGTCGCGCCGGACGTGTCGGTCGTGCCGTACAAGGTGTGTGAGGCCGTGTCGTAGTAATAGTGGAGCGCGACGCCGTCATGCTTCACTGTGAAAGCGCCGTCCATGACGGTGTCGCCATTGGTAACGTTGAAGCCGAGCGAGCCATGCCCGTCCGGCCCATAGCTGCCAAGCGACATGTTCGCAGGGTTCGAAGTCGTATCGTCGCCCGTGCTATTGGTGTTGTGGACGCCCGCGGCAAGATCGTCTTCGTCGACCACGATGCTCGACGAGGTGGCGGTCGGCTGACCGGTGCTGTCGAGCCCGACGGTCAGCGTCGCGGTCGAGGTGTCGCCGTCGCCGTCCTTCAGCGTGTAGGTGAACACGTCGCTGCCGGCCAGGCCGGAGACACGGGTATAGGCGTAGCTGCCGTCCTCCTGCAGAGCCAGCGTGCCGAATTGGCCGCTGACGACGAAGCCGCCGCCAGCCACATCGGTGTCCGATCCACCAGAGCCAGTGACGCCGCTGATCTTGGCGCCGTCGGCACCCAGGGTGTCGATACCGGTGCCGTGCAGACCTTCGTTGGTGCCGGCGCCGTCTATCACATTGCCGAGGATCGAGCTGCCTATGATGCCAGTGCCGAAGGAATCGGTGTCATTGTGGGCCGTTGGGCCATCATCGCGTATCGCGATGTCGAGCGAAGAGGTGGTGCTGCTGCCGTCGGTGTCTGTAACGACAACACCGTAGTTCGCAAACACCTGATCCTGGAGGCCACGGTCACCGGGCGTCGCATCCGCCGTTGTATTCGGATGAGTGACATTGTCGAGCAAGGTGAACTTGTAGGTCACCGTGCCGCCGGTCGCGTCTCCGACAAAGCTTGTCACCTGGAGCAATCCGTAGGCCGGGCCGCCCAAGATGGTCACCGGCGCTCCGGGCGAGGCGGCCTGTAACTCCGCCAAGGTCAGCGCCGTGGTCCCGATCGTCAGCGTGACCAAGCCGTCGGGCGATGTGAAACCGAAGGCGCCGGTGTTGCTTTCCGACGGATCGACATTGGTAGCCGGATTGTTGTCGTTTTCGCCAGATCCCGCAGGTTCGCCGCTACGGATATCCAGGCCCTTTTCATCGACGAACGTATCCCCGCCCGAAGCTTGCAGCGTCAGACCGGTAAGCGTCGTCAAGTAGTTGACGTCGACAGTGGTCGAGCCCGCCGTGACCAGATGCTCGTATTCGCTGCCCCCCGACTGCACCGACGCGATCGAATTGGAAATATTCGCCTGGTTGGTGATCTGGGCGTCCGTGTAGGTGTGGGTCACGGATCCTGTCGTAGCGCCGGTGGCGACTGTCACTGTCTCGCCATTGGCCAGCGTGAAGGTCAGTGGTGCGGTCGGTGCGACCGAACCAGGAGTACCGGTCAGCGTCACCGTGTAGAGGATCGAGCCGCCATTTTCCGAGACCGGGATTGTTGAGGACGTGAGCGTCGCCGTCACCGTGTTGGTAGTGTCGGTGACCTGCGCCGTCGCCGTTGCGGCGCCGACCACGAGATGCTCGAAATTGCCACCGCTGGTGTTGATGATGGTCGCGGTCCGGCTCGACGCGTCGAGATAGACGTCCTCGTCATTGCCTGAGGCAATCGTCAGCGTGCCGGTGGTCTGGCCGTTCGCGATCGTGATGTCGCCCTGGTTGGTTGTGATCGTGGTCACGCCCTGGGAGGCGTTCGACAGTGTTGCCGTGAAGACGTAGTTGGCCACCGCTCCTTCCGACACCGTCGAGGCGCTAAGGTTGACCGTCGTGTCGTTGGTGGTGTCGTTGATCGCAAAGCCGAAGTTGGCGGTCGACGTATCGCCGTCGCCATCCTTTACGGTGAAGGTGCCGGTTGCGGTGCCTCCAGTAAGATAGACGTCGTCGCCTTGCGCGGTGAATGTGTAGCTGCCATTCGCCATGACCGCCATCGTGCCGTGCTCGAAGACGATTGGCTGCGAGTAGCCATCGGCGCCGAACACCAGGGTCTTGCCGTTGATCTGCGTCACCGTGGCACCATCGGCGCCGGCGACGAAGTCCAGCACGCCGGTGACCGTTGTGCCCTCGGCGACGTTTTGCGAGGCACTCACACTCGCCGTCGGCGTGTCGTCGTCGACATCGATCGACAGCGTGCCGGTGGCCGTGTCGTGGTCGCCGTCCGTGACGGTGTAGTTGACCCCGAACTGCAGATTGTTCTCGTCGTCGCCGGCAGGGTGCTCGATCGCATGAAGCTGCGTGACCGTGTAGGCGCCGGATGTGGTGTCGGCCAGATGCACCTTCAGCACATCGACGACGACGTTGTTCTGCATCTGGCTGATGATCAGGTCGGTTCCCGAGTTCGAGGTCACCGAGAACCCGCCCGCAACCGGCAGCGTTGCGCCGGTGAGCAGCGTCGTACCGGCGCCGTCGGCGCCGTAGGTGTGACCGAGCGTACCGGATGTGTGGGCGGTGTCGGGATCGACATCGCCGGTGCCATCGGGATTGCCGCCCAGCGCGTCGTCATCGAGCTGGACCTGTGCATTCATCGCTGCCGCCGGCACGTCGTCCGCGACATTGACCGTAAAGCTCTGGGTGACGGAGTCGCCGTCGCCGTCGACGGCCTTGATGGTGAAGCCGAGCGGCAGCGAGGCGTCGCTGCCGCCGGTGTGGTCGTGGTCAAGCGGCTGCCAGAGGGTGAAGACAAAGGTCGGCGTGCCCACGCCGTTCAGGGTCACCATGAAGACGGGATTGGATACGGTGTCGCCTTGCTTGAAGGCGACGAGTTCCTCATCGACGCCGTTGGCGGCAAGACGGACTGTGTAGTCCAGCGAAACGCCGCCCGAGGTCAGCTCTTCGGGCGCCATGAGAGTGTTGCCGGGACCGCGCGCGAATTCGAGATGGCTCGATCCCTTGTTGTCCGCATTCCAGTCGATATTGAGATTGCCTGATGTCGGCTGTACCAGGGGCAGCAGGCTCTCCGACACATTGCCCGTACCCGCAGGGCTGGTGACGACCGGAATGTCGTCGGTGACATGCACGGTGAAGGCGGACGACGTGCTGTCGCCATCCGAATCCGTCGCGGTGAAGTCGAAGGACAGGGCCTTGTCGTTGTGGTCGGCTCCAGCCGGATGGTCGATATTGTCTTGCAGGTTGAACGAATAGTTGCCGTTAGTCTGATCGTTGATCGACACGGTGAAGATGGTGCGGATGACCGAGTTGTGCGTGGCGGTCGCCGTCAGCACGGCGTCGTTGCTGGACAGAGTGTAGGTGATGGCATCGCCATTGGACGTCAGGCCAGCCTGGACGCCGGCCAACGCCGGATTGAAGGTAACCGAGCGGTCGTGAATGCCGCTGTTGGGATTGGCGTCGTCGGCTCCCCACGAGATTCCCAGCGAGCCGGTCGCGGAGGCCGCGTTGAATGCGTTTGTGGAACCCGCTGCGGTGCTTTCCGCCACGGTGGCCTCCGCCGCAGCGATCACTGGCCTGTCATTTTCGACCACAATGTTCAACGTGCCGGCCAGGTTGACGCTGTCGCCGTCGAAGTCGGTCGCCTTGAAGAGCGAGCCGATGTCGATCGCCATCGTCCCGCTGTCGCCGGAATTGAGGCTATGGTCGAGGTGATCGAGCAGCGTCAGCGTAAAGGTGCCGTTGTTGTTGTCCGCAATCGTGAATACGGTGCGACCGTCCGCCGCGACGCCATCGACGGCATCGACACCCACAACGAAATGAACCGCCGATCCCCCCGACGACACGCCCGCCTGAGTTCCATTCTTTTCGACGTTGAAGGAGAAAGTCGCGTCGTCATCAGCGCCGATCGAAAGCAGTGGGACGAAGGCCGATGCCCCAAACGTAACCGAGGTTGGCTGGCTGCCGCCTTCCGAATTTCCGCTCGACAGGCCGGTCAGCGTGTCTTCGTAGACGGTCGGAAGAGTGGCGCTGCCGTTCAGCGCTACCGGAATGTCGTCCTCGATGCCAATGGTGAAGACGCCGCCGCTGGTGGTGGTGGTCGACGTATAGAGGAAATTTTCGGCGCGGATCTTGTCGCCGCTGTCGAGATCGAAGCGGATCACCAGATGGTCGAACGTGCCCGCCGGGTCGATCGTGACGACTGAGCCGTTGGCCGGCACAGTCATCGTTCCTATCTGGAAACCGGAGCTGCCGGAAACCGGCACGCCGGCGCCATTGTAGGCTTCCCAGGAAATTGTGCCCGAACCGTTGCCGTTGATGGTGAAGCTCACCGCATCGGTGCCGGGCCGCGAGAAGATGAAGCCCTCATTGTCATGGATATGATTGTCGCCGATGCCGACGCCCTGACCCGAAACGTTGAAGGAATCGCTTCCGGCGCCATTGTTGAAATCGTGAGCCAAGGCTCCCTTGAACGTTAGTCCGTCGAACGTAACGCCGCCCACGGTATAGGTGCCGTAATGGCCGGAATGCAGACTCAGGCCTGTCGTGGCTGTGGTGGTCGTCGTCTCGCCGGTGATCGCGATCGTGTCGCCGTCGGCGTCGGTGAACTGGAGCGCATGTGTGAAGTCGAGCACCAGCTTCTGGTTGTCATCGTTGGCGGGGGAGTTCGGCAGGTGGTCGATCTGGTCCAGCAAGGTGAAGGTGTAGGTGCCGTTCGGCTGGACATCGAGGGTGAAGACTTTGCGGTCGCCCGCATCGAGGCCGGGTGTTCCGCTCTCGACATAGCCGGTCAGCACCGTGCCGTCGACGTGGTAGACGATCGCCTCGCCCTTCGATGTCGCCGCCGGCAAGCCAGCGGGGTTCTGGATCAGCGAGAAGGAACCGGGTTCGTCCGCCCCGGCGGAGACCAGCGAGCTCAGCGAACCGGTCGCGACCGTGCCGAGGCCATCTCCGTCGGGATTGCCGACGGAATGACCATTCGAGTTCGCCAGCAAAAGCGCGTCCTCGCCGACATTGCCGGAGACGGTGGCGCTGGTCTGCACCGGAATGTCGTCGAGGACCTGGATCAGGAAGGTCTCGGCGCCAAGGGAGATGGAGTCGCCGTCACCGTCGGTCGCGACGATATACGAGGAAAGATCGATCGGGCTCGTCAGCTGGTTTTCACCATTGTCTCCGGCCTGGCCGTCCAGCGCCGGATGATCGATCTGATCCTTGAGCGTGAAGACGTAGGAGCCGTTGGCCCCCACGGTCAGCTGGAAGATCTCGCGGTCGCCGGCCGAGAAGCCGGCGCCGTTTCCGGCCTCGGCATAACCATGCAAGGTGTTCCCATCGGATACGATGAGCACATGCGCGCCCTGCGACGTAAGGCCGGAATCCACCGGCGCAGCGGTCGAGGCAAGATGGAAGGCCTGGGCGCCCGGGCCGTCGGCGCCGAAATCGACGAGCGCGGTCAGCGCGCCGGCAGCGCCCGTAACGGTCGCGGAAAGGCCGATCGCTCCCGTCTCACCCGGCCTGCCGGCATCTGGGTTGTGTCCGGCAAGCCCATCTTCATCGACATTCGCCGTGATCGAGGCGGTTCCGACCGCCTTCGGCCCGTCGTCCTCGAAGATGATAGTCTGTGAGATGTCGGCGCTCTGTGTGACGTGGTCGCCGTCGCCATCGGTCGCGGTGACGGTGACCGAGACCGAGCCGGCGCCGAGCGCGATGCCCTCGTCGTTGCTGTGGGTGTCGGGATGCTGGAGCGAGACGTATTGCGCCACCGCGACCTGGCCGGTGGCGGCATCGACATGCAGCGCGAAGGCGACCTTGTCGGTGGCGGTAACGCCGTTGTTGTT
>NZ_JAIUHZ010000009.1:0-212001 GCF_020165355.1 Mesorhizobium sp. BR1-1-6
CGCGCTCGGAAATATAGCGCTGCAGGAGGCGCACGTCCTTGTAATCGATCTTGGGCGCGTTGGCGCCCGAGAACGGGCAGGTCTTGCGGCGGCGATGGAACGGGCGCCGGGTCGGGATCTGGTTGATGTCGACCATTATTCTGCACCCCCTTCAAAGCCTTCGCGCGGACGGCGCGGACCACGATCGCCACCGGCGTCGCCGCCGAAGCTGCGTGGCGGACGATCGCCGCGATCACGGTCGCCGAACGAGCGCGGACCGCGGTCGCCGCGGTCACGGTCGCCGAAGCCGCCGCGTTCCGAGCGCTCTTCGCGCTTCTGCATCATGGCGGAGGGACCTTCTTCGTGCGCATCGACCTTGATGGTCAGGAAACGCAGCACGTCCTCGGACAGGCCCATCTGGCGCTCCATTTCGTTGAGCGCTGCGGGCGGGCAGTCAAGATCCATCAGCGTGTAGTATGCCTTCCGGTTCTTGTTGACCCGGTAGGTGAGGGACTTCAGTCCCCAGTTCTCGACCCGGCCGACGGACCCGCCATTGGCGGAGATGACGCCCTTGTACTGTTCGACAAGCGCATCGACCTGCTGCTGCGAGAGGTCCTGCCGGGCAAGAAACACATGTTCGTAAAGAGCCATTATGTCTTTTCGCCTTTCTTCGTTTCTCTCCCGGTTCCCGGCGGCAAAAGCCTCTGCAACTTCTCTGACCCGCCAGGAGCGGGGAAGAAAGGAGCATGACGAGACGGTCGAGAGCGGAGACACGGGAGGCGGAAGCGCTTCTGGCTTCACGCGAAGGTTTTCGAAAACCTCCGGCCCTCCGTTCAGCCCCCAGCTGGGACCGGCAGATTGGCGGCGTCTATATAGCAATCCACGTGGAAGGCAAGAGCAGGCGGCAATCCCGGATGTCGCAGGGCCGGAAAAACCGGCATGTGCGGCAACAGGACTCCGTGGTTCCCGGAAACCAGGCCTTAACCACCATGACAGGTTGTATGGGGTTGCGGCCCCGGCATCAACCGCCGATTCATCATGTCTGGCGCAAAAAGCGGCATCCCGCTGTCAGCAACGGGCTAGGCATTTCCGGGGGTAAGGATGCTTCTCAAGAAATTCTGGCGCTCGAAAAGCGGCAACTTCGCGCTTTTGCTCGGGATCGGCTTGCCGGCCATCCTGTCGGCGGTGGCCTTCGCAGCCGATGTCTCCACCATCATGCGGGCCAAGAGCAACCTGCAGAATGCGCTCGACGCGGCAAATCTCGCCTCCTCGCATCTCGGCGATCTGGACATCACCCGCACCGACGCCTTCAACCGCTATTTCCAGGCCAACATAGCCGGACATGGCGAACTCACAAATGCGCGGGCCACGTTGACGGTCGACAGGGGCGTCAACTTCGTCAAGACGAAGGCCGTCGCCTCGGCTGACGTCGATTTGAACTTCGCCTTCCTGCTCGGTGAGAGCAGGCACATCGTGGTCGATGCCTCGGCGGTCGAATCGAACAACCAGCTCGAAGTCGTGCTGGTTCTGGACAACACCGGCTCGATGGCCGGCGCCAAAATTGCTGCCCTCAAGACAGCGACGGACAATCTGCTCAAATATCTGGAAGCGGCGCAATCACCGACGCGCAAGGTCCGCGTGGCGCTGGTACCCTTCGTCACGGCTGTCAATGTCAACGGCGACGGGTTCGACCCGTCCTGGATCGACATGGACGGCAAGTCATCCACCAATGGAATCAATTTCCCCGTCATCAACGACAAGCGTCCCAATCATATGGCGCTGTTCAGGCAGTTGATGAAAGATCCGGCCTCTGCCGCCAAATTGACGGGGTGGAAGGACGGCAAGGGGGAGGATACGGGTTGGAAAGGCTGCGTCGAGGCGCGGCCTGGTGTCCTTAATATCGCCGATACGCCGCCTGATCCACGTTACCCTGACACTCTGTTCGTGCCTTATTTCGCGCCGGACAGTCCGGGAAAGGGGACGAGACCTTCCAGCGGTTATTCAAACGATGCCTATCACTACAACAATTCCTTTATCGACGACGCCCCTGATGAGGCCAAACTTGCTCGGAATGGCGGACTGAATATTCTCGGAATAGACCTGAGCGGCTTGCTTGGAAGTGCTGCCGGGCTCCTGCAGGGTGATCTTGAAACAGTCGCCAAATATGTGGCGCCGCAGAACACCGCCATTGCCACCGCGGTCACAAACGATCCAAACGCCTTGCAATTGACGGTGGGCCCAAACCGGTCCTGTCCGTCGCCAATCGTCCCCTTGACCGAAGACTTTACAAAACTTCGCAACGAGGCCGCCAAGATGCTTGCATGGGCGGGGTCCGGCACCAATGTTTCCGAGGGCCTGGCCTGGGGCCAGCGAGTGTTGTCGCCGAGTGCGCCATATGCCGAGGGGACGCCTTGGAAGACGCCTGGGGTGAGCAAGATCGTCATGTTGCTCACCGACGGCGAGAATGTCGTCTACGGCGCCAGCAACGAGACGACCAAGTCCGACTATACGTCCTATGGTTTTCTCGCGGGCTCAGCCTATGGCGCTGCCGGTCGGCTTGGATCGGACAATCAGACGACCGCCGCGCGCAATGTCGACGGATGGACCAAAAGCGTCTGCACGCAGCTGAAGAAGCAGGGCGCCGAAATCTACACGATGGTGCTGCAATCCGATACCGCCGCCAACCGCACGCTTTATAGCGCCTGCGCCTCGGATCCCAGCGACTACTACGCCGTCAACGATCCAAACAAATTGCCGAACGTGTTCCAGCAGATCGCCAACAAATTCTCGAAATTGCAACTGACGAATTGAACGCTCGACCCCGCTGGGCGGCATCCTGGAAGGATGCCGCGAATTTCAGCTCATATGGGCGACGACCTTGTCCACCGTTTCGGGGAAGAAGTCGGGCGCCGCGTGGCGTTTGCCGAACATCATGTCGTATTGCAGCAGCCGGAAGTCGCGGATCGCCGGGTCGATCTGCTTTTGCCGCGCCCAATCGGGCGTGGCTTCTCCCGCCGGCGTCAGCAGCAGATTGCGGTCGACCACGCGGTAGCGTTCGCGCATCTCGCCCAGGAAGCCGGTATAGTAGGGGTGGGTGATGCCGGCCGTTTTCAGGATGTGATAGGGCAGGAAGGCGGGGCTGACGGCGCCCATGTCCTTGGCAGGGCCTGTGCGGTTCGACCAGATGACCAGTGGCGTCTGATGATGCTCCAGCGCCGCCTCGGCGGAAGCCTCCTTGCGCGGCGCGACATTGTCCTTCATGAACCCGGTCTCTACATAGACCGGCCCAAGCGGCGGCAGATGGTCGCCGAAGAAGGCGATGACGGTGGGGCGAGAGCGTTTCTTTGCCCATTCGATCAGGCGTTCGAGACCGCGGTCCGCGTCGGCCGAGCCCTCGGTGTAACTCAGCAGCGATTCACGCGCCCATTGGCTGATCGGCGCCTGCACGGTGTGGGTCGGGTTGTAGTAGCGGTTCGGCTCGTAAGGGCCGTGGTTCTGCAGGCTGACGGCAAAGAAGAACACCGGGGCATCGCTGGCATCGGCCTCGCTGATGATCTCGTCCGTCATCGCCGCGTCGGATGCCAGCGGCCCGCGCTTTTGCATCGGCGGCAACGTCTCTTCCGATCTGAAGTCGTCGAAGCCGAAATCTGCATAGACCGCGCCGCGGTTCCAGAACCAGTTGGTGCCCGGATGGATGGCGCGCGCCCTGTAGCCCTCCCTCTTCAGGAAGGTCGCCAGCGACGGCGTCGGCGTGCGCACATATTGCTGGTAGGGGATGCTGCCGGCCGGCAGGAAGGCGTTGGAGAAGCCGGTCAGTGCCTCGAACTCGATATTGGCGGTCATGCCGCCGAATTCGGGTGAGAACATGGAGCCCGAACGCAGCGCCCGCACGTTGGGGATCGGATCGGGCGTGATGGTGACCCCGGGCAGCTTGGTCGGATCCCAGAAGGATTCGCTCATGACGACGATGATGTCGGGCTTTTCCTGGGGCACCGAGGCGGTCACCTGCGGCCTGTCGATGGCCGCGATCGCCTTTTCCGAATAGCCTGGCGGCGCCGAGACATGCGCCATCGGCACGTTCAGCGCGAAGGCGAGCGCAAAGCCGTTGGAGGCGTAATTTTCCTTCTGGTCCCACATGATCGGGATGATCTGCAGCCGGTCCCGGGTCCAGGAGAAGGTGGCATAGTCCATGATCGAGACGAAGAAGGCGAGCAGCGGCACGGCCAGCGTCAGCCGGGCGAGACGGCCCTTGCGGCTGAGTATGGGCACCTTTCGACGCCAGACCCGCCAGCCATAGATGAGCAGCGACAGGCCGGCGACAATGCCGACAATCATGGCAAGGGCAGTCATCGGGCGGTCACGCACCAGAAGCGGCAGAAGCGCCACGATCTGGCGGGAGTAGAGGAAATCGGTCGGGTAGAGGGGATCGCCCAGGTAATGCGATTTCTGGTGACCGATGAAAGCCAGCGAGAGCGTCAGCGGCGCGACGATCATCAGGCTTTGATAGCTGCGGCCGAAAACGGCATCGAGGCCGACCAGAACCAGTGCGAACACCACGATCGTGGTCCAGCCCGGCTTGAGCGGCTGCAGGAAGAAGGAAACCGTGCCGGCGAAGTCGCCGCGCACGATCAATTCGATGGCGAACACCAGGACGGCCGCGATCAGCAGGCTGGTCAGCCCATAGCGTATGGTCGGCCACTTCCGTCCCGGCAGGTAGCCGGTGGAAGGATCGTCTTCCAGAAACTGTGGCGCGGCTTTGCCTGCGCCTTTCGAAATCCTAGCCACTTTAACTTCCCCACCCAGCGACAGACCCGTCACTCGATTGTCATGGAATTGTCACGCAAAGCTAGCGCCTGTGGCGGAAATAAGAAGAGCCAGCAAACGATTCGTGAGCGGTTTTCATCAGGAGTGATCGCCAAAAAGCCTTTTGGAACAGGCACTCGGCCGGCAAAGCTGCCAAGGGGCCGGGTCGAACCGGGCTTGACTTGGCAGGCCGCGTTGCGTCACAGGCAGGAAAATTCGTGTATCAGGCAAGCAGAACCGAGCTTTGGGAGCCCACACATGGCCGTTGCATTCACCTTTCCGGGACAAGGCAGCCAGGCTGTCGGCATGGGCAAGGACCTCGCCGATGCCTTCCCCGAGGCGCGTAGGGTTTTTAGCGAAGTCGACGACGCGCTCGGCGAAAACCTGTCGAAGCTGATCTGGGAAGGGCCGGAAGAGACGCTGACGCTCACCGCCAACGCGCAGCCGGCGCTGATGGCCGTATCGCTGGCCGCGATCAGGGCCTTGGAAGCGCGCGGCTTCTCGCTGAAGGACAAGATTACCTACGTCGCTGGCCATTCGCTGGGCGAATATTCGGCGCTTGCCGCCGCCGGCTTCGTCTCGGTTGCCGATGCCGCCAGGCTGCTGCGCATCCGCGGCAATGCCATGCAAGCGGCGGTGCCCGCCGGCGAAGGCGCCATGGCGGCGATCATCGGACTGGAGCAGGCCGATGTCGAAGCCGCCTGCGCCGAGGCTGCCAAAGGATCGGTCTGCCAGATCGCCAACGACAATGGCGGTGGCCAGCTGGTGATTTCCGGCGCCAAGGCAGCGGTCGAACTGGCTGCCAAACTGTGCACAGAAAAAGGCGCCAAGCGAGCGCTGATGCTGCAGGTCTCCGCGCCCTTCCATTCGGCGCTGATGGCGCCCGCCGCCGAGATCATGCGCGAGGCGCTGGCCGGGGTAACCAAGAACGCGCCTGTCGTGCCGCTCGTCTCCAATGTCACGGTCACTCCGACCAGCGATCCCGAAATCATTGCGCGCCGTCTGTTCGAACAGGTGATCGGCCGCGTGCGCTGGCGCGAGACGGTGGAGTGGTTCGGCGCGAACGGCGTCACCACGCTCTATGAAGTCGGCGCGGGAAAAGTGCTTTCAGGGCTGGCCCGGCGCATCAACCGCGAAATCGCCACGGCATCGGTCGGTTCCGCGGCCGAGGTCGAAACCGCACTGGCGGCGCTCGGGTGAGGCGCCGCGTGTGAATTTGATGGCGCGGCTTGTATCGCTGAAGATATTCCGTTGGTGATGGCAATCGGATACCCGCGAGACGTATACAGATAAGGTTGCTCGCTGAGCTTCCGAAACCAAAGAGGAAAACACATGTTCGAACTGACCGGCCGCAAGGCACTTGTCACCGGCGCGTCGGGAGGCATCGGCGAGGCGATCGCCAGGGTGCTGCATGCGCAAGGCGCCATCGTCGGCCTGCACGGCACGCGCGTCGAGAGACTGGAGGCGCTGGCCGCCGACCTGGGCGACCGGGTGAAGCTGTTTCCGGCCGACCTGTCGAACCGCGACGAGGTCAAGGCGCTCGGCCAGAAAGCGGAGGCCGATCTCGAGGGCGTCGACATCCTGGTCAACAATGCCGGCATCACCAAGGACGGGCTGTTCGTGCGGATGTCGGACGCCGACTGGGACAGCGTGCTCGAAGTCAATCTGACGGCCGTGTTCAGGCTGACGCGTGAGCTGACCCATCCGATGATGCGCCGTCGCCACGGCCGCATCATCAACATTACCTCGGTGGTCGGCGTCACCGGCAATCCCGGCCAGACCAACTACTGCGCCTCCAAGGCCGGCATGATCGGCTTTTCCAAATCGCTGGCGCAGGAGATCGCCACCCGCAGCATAACCGTCAACTGTGTCGCCCCGGGCTTCATCGAATCGGCGATGACCGACAAGCTCAACGACAAGCAGAAGGAGGCGATCATGGCCGCTATCCCGACGCGCCGCATGGGCACCAGCGCCGAAGTGGCGTCCGCCGTCGCTTATCTTGCCTCCAACGAGGCCGGCTACGTCACCGGCCAAACCATCCATGTGAACGGCGGCATGGCGATGATCTGATCGGGTCGGCCAAAGCATGCATTTCGGGCCGGGCCCGGGCATTCGCGGTGGCTTTGAGACGGCGACAGGCAACGCCTGGGCGGGCTGTGAAAAGCGACCATTTCGGCTTGGACGCCCACGATTTTTCGTGTAATGCGGCCCGCAACCCGGCGGTTCGGGCAAAAACCGGTCTGCGGCCATTGCGTTTCCGGCGGGACCATCTTTCAGCTTGATTAGCGGCATTCCGCCCGCTAACGAAGACAGACAACCAAAAGACGAGGATGCCCCAAATGAGTGACACCGCAGAGCGCGTCAAGAAGATTGTCATCGAGCACCTGGGCGTCGATGCCGACAAGGTGACGGAGCAGGCGAGCTTCATCGATGATCTGGGCGCCGACAGTCTCGACACGGTCGAACTCGTCATGGCGTTTGAAGAAGAATTCGGCGTCGAGATCCCCGATGACGCGGCTGAAACCATCCTGACGGTGGGCGATGCCGTGAAGTACATCGACAAGGCTTCGGCCTGACGCTTTCCGCAGTCATCACCGGGGAGGACCTGCGATGAGGCGTGTCGTCGTCACGGGCCTTGGGTTGCTGTCGCCGTTCGGCATGGGCTTCGAGCACAGCTGGAAGGAACTTCTGACCGGCCGCAGCGCCGCCAAGCGCATCACCGAGTTCGAGGTGGAGGATCTTGCCTGCAAGATCGCCCATGTCGTTCCGCGTGGTGACGGCAGCAACGCCACCTTCAATCCCGAGGCGGTGCTCGAGCCGAAGGAACTGCGCAAGATCGGCGACTTCATCCTGTACGGGATCGCAGCCGCCGACGAGGCGCTGAAGGATTCCGGCTGGCAGCCGAAGACCCATGCCGAGCAGTGCGCCACCGGCGTTCTGATCGGTTCGGGCATTGGCGGCATCGAAGGCATCGCCGAGAACGCGATGATCCTGAAGGAGCGCGGCCCGCGCCGCATCAGCCCCTTCTTCATCCCCGGCCAGATCATCAATCTCGTCTCCGGCCAGGTTTCGATCCGGCATGGGCTGAAAGGCCCCAACCATGCCGTCGTCACCGCTTGCTCGACCGGCGCGCATGCGATCGGCGACGCAGCCCGGCTGATCATCTGGGGCGATGCCGACGTCATGGTCGCCGGCGGCGCCGAAGCGCCGGTGACGCGACTGTCGATCGCTGGCTTCGCTGCCTGCCGTGCGCTCTCGACCGAGCGCAACGACGCGCCGCAAACGGCTTCGCGGCCCTATGACCGCGATCGCGACGGCTTCGTCATGGGCGAGGGCGCCGGCGTCGTCGTGCTTGAGGAACTCGAGCATGCCAAGGCGCGCGGCGCGAAGATCTATGCGGAAGTGACCGGCTACGGCCTGACCGGCGACGCCTATCACATCACCGCACCGGCTGAAGATGGCGACGGCGCATTCCGTTGCATGACGGCGGCGTTGAACCGGGCAAAGCTGACGCCCGCCGATGTCGATTACATCAACGCGCACGGCACTTCGACCATGGCCGACACGATCGAGCTCGGCGCTGTCGAGCGGCTGGTCGGCAATGCCGCATCGAAGATTTCGATGTCGTCGACCAAGTCGTCGATCGGCCATCTCCTCGGCGCGGCAGGGGCTGCCGAAGCGATCTTTTCGATCCTCGCCATCCGCGACAACATCGCGCCGGCGACCATCAACCTTGACAATCCGGAGCGTGAGACCGCGATCGACCTGGTGCCGAACAAGCCGCGTGCCCGCCAGATCGACGTGGCGTTGTCCAATTCCTTCGGCTTCGGCGGCACCAACGCTTCACTGGTCTTCCAGCGCTACAATGGCTGACCGTCCGCCTGCCGGACGGCGCTTCGGCGTGTCGTCAATTTTGCCATATTCGCCCCTACTCTGCCGCAGGGGATTCGTTGAGAGATCAAACGGTAGGGCGAAATGAACACAAATCCGGCCGGCAACGGAGAGTTCGGGCAAGGGCAGGCGACATCGGGGCCGATCGTACCGAAGACAGCCGCCGAAGCCTTGCGGCCGGAGGCCGGCACGCCGCCGCCGAAGCGCTCGCGTGCTTCGCGCAGTCAGGTCGTCGTGTTCATGAACTTCGTCATCTCCTTGGTGATGCTGATGGTTCTGGCGGCGGGTATCGCGCTTTACTTCGGCAAGCAGGAATTCACCGAGCCCGGCCCATCGGCCAATGGCGACACCTTCCTGGTCAAGCCGAACACCGGCGTCCAGGATATCGCCGACCAGCTCGAGCGGCGCGGCCTGATCAGCGACGCCCGCATATTCCGTCTTGGCGTTAGGGCCTTCGGCAATGATTCGGCGCTGAAGGCCGGCGAATACGAGATCAAGCCCCGGGCGTCCATGCGCGACATCATGGAATTGCTGAAGAGCGGCAAGTCGGTCATGTACTCGCTGACCATTCCCGAAGGGCTGACAGTCGAGCAGGCGCTGGCGCGCATCGCAGGCGAGCCCGCCTTGAGCGGCGACATGCCGGCCACCGTGCCTCCAGAGGGCAGTCTCGCCACCGATACGCTGCGCTTCACGCGCGGCGCCACGCGCCAGCAGATGATCGACAAGCTGCTGGCCGACCAGAAGAAGCTGGTCGAGGAGGTCTGGCAGCGGCGCGCCGCCGACCTGCCGCTCGCCAGCATTGACGAGTTCGTCACGCTGGCCTCGATAGTCGAGAAGGAAACAGGCAAGGGCGATGAGCGCTCGCGCGTCGCCGCGGTCTTCCTGAACCGGCTGGCCAAGGGCATGCGCCTGCAATCCGATCCGACCATCATCTACGGTCTGTTCGGCGGCAAGGGCAAACCCGCCGACCGGCCGATCTATCAGTCGGACATCCAGAAGCCGACGCCCTACAACACCTATGTGATCAACGGCCTGCCGCCGACGCCTATCGCCAATCCCGGCCGCGCGGCGCTGGAGGCGGTAGCCAATCCATCAAAGACCGACGACCTCTATTTCGTTGCCGACGGCACTGGCGGACACGTCTTCGCCGCCACGCTTAACGAGCACAATGAGAACGTTGCGCGCTATCGAGCCCAGCAGAAGAAGCAAGTCGACGACGCGGCCAAGGCTGATGCCAAGGTGGAGGGGCAGACCGACGCGCCCATTGACGGCGACGCGGGGGCGGCCCAGTAGCGGCGCACGGTTTTTCCAGCTCGTCCACGCTATCGGTTGAAGACAGGAGCGTTTGGATTTATCGGGGCGCCTCGTAAGCCGATTGGCAGGCGGGCATTTCGGCTTTCTGAAGGTGCGCGAGGCCGGATCAAGCAGTATCCGTAGTACGCGCCAGGGGGTATGCAGGCACCATGAATTTGCAGAGCATGACCGGGTTTGCGCGTGCTGTCGCCGAGCATGACGGCACCTCGATTGCCTGGGAGGTCAAATCCGTCAACGGCAAGAGCGTCGAGGTGCGGCTGCGGCTGCCGCAGGGCTTCGAGCGGCTGGAGCCGGCCATCAGGCAGACGCTTCAGAAACGTTTCGCGCGCGGCAATTTTCAGGCGACGCTGACCATCACGCGCGCCGCCGGAATGCAGTCCCAGCCCGTTGTCAACGAGGCCTTCCTCAAGGACCTGGCCGGGCTCGCCAAGCGGATCGAGGAACAATTTGGTGTTGCTCCTGCGACCGCCGACGGATTGTTGTCGCTGCGCGGCGTGCTCGATATTCCCGAGACCACCGAAACCGAGGATGTGCGCACGGCGCTCGACAACGCCGTCATGGCGGCCCTCGATGTGGCGCTGGAGGGGCTGGAGCGGTCCCGCGAGGGTGAGGGCGCGGCACTTCGCACGCTTCTGCTGGGCCACATCGACGCCATCGAGGCGCTGACGCTGGGCGCTGAAGCGGATCCGTCGCGCGAACCGGCGGCCATCCGCGAGCGCCTCGCCGAACAGGTGCGGCTCTTGATGGATGCTTCGGCCAACCTCGATGTCGGCCGCTTGCACCAGGAAGCCGCCTTCCTCGCCACCAAGGCCGATATTCGCGAGGAGATCGACCGCTTGAAGACGCATGTGACGTCCGGTCGTGCATTGCTTTCCGGCGGCGGCGCCATCGGACGCAAGCTCGATTTTCTAGCACAGGAATTTAACCGCGAATCGAATACGCTGTGCTCAAAGTCGAACGCTGCCGCGGTCACCGCCATTGGACTGGAACTGAAGGCCGTGGTCGATCAGTTCCGTGAACAGGTCCAGAATCTGGAGTAGCCGATGGTCGCCAGGGATTTAGGGTCCCGCATTCGCCGCCGGGGCCTGATGCTCGTGCTGTCGTCGCCGTCGGGCGCCGGCAAGTCGACGATTGCGCGCAACCTTCTGGAGAGCGATTCCAGCCTCGAACTGTCGGTCTCCGTCACCACCAGGCCGCGCCGCGGCTCGGAGATCGAAGGCGTTCACTATCATTTCCGCACCATGCGCGAGTTCGAGCGGCTGCGCGATTCGGACGCCCTGCTCGAATGGGCGGAGGTGCATGGCAATTGCTACGCGACACCGCGCGAACCGGCGGAACTTGCGCTCGCTCAAGGGCGCGACATGCTGTTCGACATCGATTGGCAAGGCGCCCAGCAGCTCAAGGAGAAGATGCGCGCCGACATCGTCTCGATCTTCATCCTGCCGCCGTCGATGAAGGAGTTGAAGGCAAGGCTGAAGCGCCGCGCCGAGGACCAGGAAGCGGTGATCGAGACGCGGCTGAAGAACGCGCGCAACGAGATCGAGCACTGGAAGGAGTATGATTTCGTCATCGTCAACGATGATCTCGATCGCGCCTTCGCCGAAGTGCGCGGCATCGTTGTCGCCGAGCGGTTGCGGCGCGATCGTCGGCCCGGCTTGTTCGACTTCGTCTCGGGACTTTTGGACGAGAAGACGAGCTAGCCTTTCCTTTGCCCACGAAGATGGGCCGGCGGACAAGCCGAAGGCCGGCAGCACCAAACGATGTGCCCGGGCAGGTCGCGCCTGCAAGATGCGCTTTTCGGCGCCATAAATCAGACAATTGACGAAGAGGGCAGCGCCCCTAGTTTCTCCCGCACGAACGCGTCCGCGGCGCCGGTAACGGCCGGGGCGGCAGCGTTTCAGCGTACCGCCATGAGGGAGAGCAGATCTTGAAACGCTTCTGGCTGGGCGTTCTTGCCATCATCATTGTCTGCGGCGCCGGATTTTTCGCCTATGCCTGGAAGCCGGCGATCGATCCTGTCGAGCCGCCGCAACGATCGTCGTTCGACCCGGCGTTGATCGAGAAAGGCGCTGTACTGGCCTCCGTCGGCAATTGCACCTCCTGCCACACCAGGCCCGGTGAAAAGTCCTATGCCGGCGGGCTCGCCGTGCCGACGCCGTTCGGCACCATCTATTCGACCAACATCACGCCAGATCCGCAGACCGGTATCGGCCGCTGGTCGCAGGCAGCCTTCGACCGCGCCATGCGCGAAGGCGTCGACCGCGAGGGCAGGCATCTCTACCCGGCCTTCCCGTTCGATCATTTCACGCGTGTCTCCGATGAGGACAACCGCGCGCTCTACGCCTATCTGATGACGCGCCAGCCGGTGAACAACCGGCCGCCTCCGAACGAGCTGCCTTTCCCGCTCGATATGCGCCTCGTGCTGGCCGGCTGGAAGCTGCTGTTCTTCGACAGGGGCGCCTATCAAAACGATGCGTCGCAAAGCACGCAGTGGAACCGCGGCGCCTATCTGGTCGATGGGCTCGGTCATTGCGGCGCCTGCCACACGCCGCGCAATCGACTCGGCGCGGAAGAGAAGGGGTCGCACATGGCCGGCGGCGAGGCCGAAGGCTGGACGGCCTTTGCGCTCGACGGCACTTCACCGGCGCCGATACCGTGGACGCATGACAGCCTGTTTGCCTATCTCAGGCAAGGCTGGCATGCCGACCACGGCGTCGCCAATGGCCCGATGGGCGAAGTGACGGGCAATCTCGGCCGGCTTCCCGATGCCGACATCGACGCCATGGCCACTTACGTCATGTCGCTCATGGGCGAACCATCCGCCGAACGGACGGCCGCCGCGCAGGCCATCCGCGGCCGCGCCGCGGCCGACCCGGCGTCGACCGCCGGCGTGGCGCCGACATCCGCCGATACGCCGGCGGCGCGTGGAGCCGTCATCTACCAGGCGGCATGCGCCACCTGCCACGACGGCAGCCGTCCGCCGCCTTTCGGCGGTATCAATTTCCATCTGTCGAGCGCGGTCAACGCGCCAGATCCGCAGAACGTCATCAACACGGTGCTGTTTGGCCTGCCGGCGGCGAGTGGGCGCCCGAGCGCCATCATGCCGGGATTCGCAGCGACGCTGAAGGACGACCAGGTGAATAACCTGCTGGCCTATCTGCGCGATGCCTTTGCCGGCAAGCCGGCCTGGCAGGATGCGGCCGCCAGGATCGCCGACACCAGGAGCGGAAAATACCAAGTCAGCGTCCGGCCCTCGGACGGCATCGAGCGCGGCCCGGACAATGTAGGAGCGAAGGACAGATGATCAATCTCAACGTCAACGGCATCTCCCACCACGTCGACGTCGATCCCGCGACGCCGCTGCTTTACGTGCTGCGCAACGATTTGAAGCTGAACGGCGCCAAGTTCGGCTGCGGCCTTGGCCAATGCGGCGCCTGCACGGTGATGGTGGACGGCAAGCCCGTCTTCTCCTGCCTGACGCCAGCGATGCTGGTGGAGGGCCGCGAGGTCAAGACCGTCGAGGGCTTGGGCACGATCGAGAACCCGGGTCCGATGCAGAAAGCGTTCATCGAGGAGCAGGCGGTGCAATGCGGCTATTGCATCGCCGGCATGATGATGCGGGCGCAGGCGCTGCTCGAGGCCAAACCCGATGCCGGTGACGCCGATATCAGGCAGGCGCTGGAACCTAACCTCTGCCGCTGTGGCACGCATATGCGCATCCTGCGGGCAGTGAGCCGCGCGCGCGACCTGATGAAATCGAAATCGGCCGGCTTGGCGCCGGCCGCGGCCGCGGGGAGGGCATGATGAACGCGCCGACCTTTCCCGACCTGACACGACGCGGCTTTCTCGCCGGGACCGGCGCGCTGGTCGTGTCCTTCACCATTCCCGTGCAGGCTCAGGAGGCCGCGCCCACGGCGCAGACGCCCGCGACGCCGGCGCCGGCCAAGAAACTGCCGGGCAGCCTTGCCGATACGCCCTCGCTCGACGCCTGGATCAGGTTGGATGCCGACGGTTCGATCACCGTCTTCACTGGCAAGGCCGAACTCGGTCAAGGCACCAGGACGTCGCTGCGCCAGATCGCCGCCGAAGAACTGGAGGTCGAGCCGGCGGCCATCAAGCTCATCACCGCCGATACCGCGCTGACGCCGAACGAGGGCTATACCGCCGGCAGCCAGACGATCCAGAACAGCGGCACCGCCATACGCTACGCCTCGGCGCAGGTGCGCCAGATCCTGGTCGCCAAGGCCAGCGAGAAGCTCGGTGTTCCGGCCGACCAGCTCAAGGCGGCAAGCGGCAGGATCGCCGGGCCGGACGGGAAGTCCGTGGGCTATAGCGAACTCGTGGTGGCGGATTTGCTGCATGTGGACGCATCGGCCGACACAGCGCTGAAATCGCCGGACAGCTATCACGCGATCGGCAAGCCGTTCGCCCGCGTCGATATTCCGGCAAAGGTAACGGGCGGCGAGGCCTATGTGCAGGACATGCGGCTTCCCGGCATGGTGCATGCGCGCGTCGTTCGCCCACCAAGCTATTTGGCCAAGCTCGTCAGCGTCGACGAGGCCGGCATCAAGACGATGCCGGGCGTGGTGGCGGTGATCCGCGACGGCGACTTCCTGGCCGTGGTGGCCAGGCAGGAATTCCAGGCGGTCCAGGCCATGCGCGCCATGGCCGCCAAGGCGAAGTGGCAGGAGCAGCCGGCCTTGCCGGACCAGGACAATATCCCCGCCTTCCTCGAACGCTCGGTCGCCGAGGTCGGCACCGTGACCTCCGTCGGCGCGGACACGGCAGCCGGCG
The DNA here is from genome assembly GCF_020165355.1 of Mesorhizobium sp. BR1-1-6. Taxonomy (NCBI): domain Bacteria; kingdom Pseudomonadati; phylum Pseudomonadota; class Alphaproteobacteria; order Hyphomicrobiales; family Phyllobacteriaceae; genus Mesorhizobium; species Mesorhizobium sp. BR1-1-6. The sequence continues at coordinate 14,782 of NZ_JAIUHZ010000009.1, forward strand.
CAAAGACGCTGCAGGCGCAGTTCACCCGCGCCTACCAGATGCATGGGTCGATCGGCCCCTCCGCTGCCGTTGCCCTGTCAGACAAGGGTCTCATCACGGTGTGGACGCACACTCAAGGCGTTTATCCAGACCGCAAGGCGATCGCCGAGATGCTCGGCGTCGGACCGGAAAAGGTGCGCTGCATCCACACCGAGGGATCAGGCTGCTACGGCCACAATGGCGCCGACGACGCGGCGGCCGACGCCGCGCTGATCGCGCAGGCGCTGCCCGGCACGCCGGTGCGCGTGCAGTGGATGCGCGATCAGGAGCATTTGTGGGAGCCCTATGGCCCTGGCATGCTGACGCGCGCCAGCGCAACGCTCGACGCCGGCGGCAAGATCGTCAACTGGCACTATGATCTCTGGAGCAACAGTCACGGCACGCGGCCGGGAACGGCAGGTTCGCTGATCGCCGGCCGGCTGGTGGCGAAGCATTTCCCGCCCGATCCGGCCAAGCTGCAGATCTCGCCGCTCGGCAATGGCGACCGCAACGCCATCCCGCTATACGATGTGCCGAACCAGCGGGTGAACTGGCATTTCGTCGCCGACATGCCGGTGCGCGTCTCTTCGCTGCGCGGTCTCGGTGCCTACTGCAACGTCTTCTCGATCGAAAGCTTCATGGACGAGCTGGCGCTCGCGGCCGGCGCCGACCCGGTGGAATACCGGTTGAGGCACATGACGGATCCGCGCGCCAGGAAGGTGATCGAGGTTGCGGCGCAAAAATTCGGCTGGAGCAATGATCCTATGCCGGAGGGCCGCGGCCAGGGGTTCGCTTTCGCCAAGTACAAGAACCACGCCGCCTATCTCGCAATCGCGCTTGAAGCGGAGGTCGATCGCGACAGCGGCGCCATCGCCATCTCGCATGTGGTCTCGGCGGTCGACTGCGGCGAAGCGGTGGCGCCGGATTCGATCATCAACCAGACCGAAGGCGGTATCTTGCAGTCGCTGAGCTGGACGCTTTACGAGGCCGTCCATTTCGACGACACCCGCATCCTGAGCGCGGATTGGTCGGCCTATCCGATCCTGCGCTTCAGCGCCGTTCCGGACAGCGTGGAAGTGCATGTCGTCGACAATCCCGGCACGCCCTATCTCGGCGTCGCGGAAGCAGCGCAGGGCCCGACAGCCGGCGCGATCGCCAACGCCTTCCGCAATGCGGCGGGAAAACGCATCTATGACCTGCCCTACACGCGCGAGCGCGTGAAAGCGGTGTTGGGCGTGTAGTTCGAAGCATGCGCCCGACAAGGACCGGATTGCGCCGCGCTTCCACGGCCGGCGGCATTACACCGCATTGGTCAGCCGCACGAACTCCTCGACATCGAGCGTCTCGGCGCGCCGGGTCGGGTCGATCCCGGCGCGTTCGAGCAGGGCCTCGCCGCCGAGGCTCTTAACGCTCTGCCGCAGCATCTTTCGGCGCTGGCCGAAGGCGGCTTCCGTGACGCGGCCGAGTTTTTTCACGTCGGCGCATAGCGGTGTCGCGCGCGGCTCGAGATGCACGACGGAGGAGGTCACCTTGGGCGGCGGTGTGAACGCCTGGGGCGGCACGTCGAACGCTATCCTGGCCTGCGTGCGCCACCCCGCCAGCACGCCGAGCCTGCCATAGGCCTCGCTGCCAGGCGCGGCGACGATACGCTGGGCCACCTCGCGCTGGAACATCAGGGTCATCGAGGCATAGAAGGGAGGCCACTCCGCGACGGTCAGCCAGCGGACCAGCAGTTCCGTGCCGATATTGTAGGGCAGGTTGGCCACGATCCTGATCGGCCCGCCGTCACCGGCGGTCGCGGCAAGCGTCGGGAAGTCGATCTTCAGAGCGTCGCCGGAAACGACCTCCAGCCGACCGGGATAATGGGCCGATATCTCGGCGAGGGCCGCCAGGCAGCGTTCGTCGCGCTCGATGGCGACGACCTTGCGCGCGCCGTTGAAAAGCAGGGCCCTTGTCAACCCGCCAGGGCCGGGGCCGACCTCGATTACGGTCGTCTCCGCCAGGCTGCCGGCGGCGCGCGCTATCTTGCCGGTCAGGTTGAGGTCGAACAGAAAATTCTGGCCCAGTGCCTTCTTTGCCTGCAAACCGTGGCGCTCGATGACCTCGCGCAGCGGCGGCAGCCCATCCATGCTCATGAGTTGAGCCTCATTGCGTGACAAATTTGGCGTCGGTGTCGGCCAGCTGCCGTGCAAGCCGCAGCGCCGCCATCAGGCTGTCGGGCCGGGCGATGCCCTTGCCGGCGATATCGAAGGCGGTGCCGTGGTCGGGCGACGTGCGGATGAAGGGCAGGCCGAGCGTGACGTTGACCGCTTCGTCGAAGGCCAGCGCCTTGGCCGGTATCAGCGCCTGGTCGTGATACATGCACAGCGCCACGTCGTAGCCGGCCCGGGCCCGGGCATGGAACAAGGTATCCGCGGGCAACGGCCCGAACGCGTCGATGCCTTCGGCTCGCAGGATCTCGATTGCCGGTCGGATGATGCGCTGGTCCTCCAGGCCCATGGAGCCATCCTCGCCCGCATGCGGGTTGAGGCCGGCGATGGCGAGCCGTGGGTTGGCGATGCCAAAGCGGTCCCTGAGGTCGGCGGCGGTGACCCGCGTCGTAGCGAGGATCAGGTCTGTGGTCAGCGCCTTCGGCACTTCGGCCAGCGCGATGTGAATGGTGACGGGAACGGTGCGCAGGTCGGGGCCTGCCAGCATCATCACCGGCATCGCTTCCACGCCGCTGTGGCGCGCCGCCAGATACGCCAGATATTCGGTGTGGCCGGGAAAGCGGAAGCCGGCGTCGTAGAGCGGCTTCTTGGCGATCGGGCAGGTGACGACGGCCGCGGCGTCGCCGGCGAGGCTGGCGGCCACCGCCCGATCGATCGCTTCGATGATGCCCGCCGCATTGGTCGGGTCCGGCTGGCCGGGGCTGTCGATGAAGCGGGCAGCCAGCGTAACGACCGGCAGTGCGTGGCCAAAGACCTCGGTTGCCTGCGCTGGCGTCGTTTCCTCGATAGGCAGCGAAACGCCGAGGCGGCGCGCCCGCGAGGCGATCAGCGCGGGATCGGCGAGGAGATAGAAGGGCGGAAGGGCTGCGGCTGTACGCGCCAGAAACGCGGCAATCGCGATTTCCGGCCCAATGCCGGATGGATCGCCGACGCTCAACGCCAGCGCGCGCATCGCCCTTTCCACCTCAGCGCTTGACGATGCGGGCTTTTGCCTTCAGCTCGTCGACATATTTCTTGCTGAGATCGTCGGCCGCCTTGTCGTTGGAGCCTTCGCTCTGGAACACCATCTGGGCGACCTTGTCGTCGGACACCTCGCGCGACGAACAGATGCCGATGAACTCGACACCGCGCTCCGTTTGGCGGGTAGGCGTGGCGCCGCCAACCTTGGTGGCCTTGATCTGCTCGGCCCAGTCCGGCGGCAGTTGCGGCGCCAGCACCCGGCCGAGATCGCGAACCGTGACGTCGATCAGGCCCTTGGCGAACTGGCGCGTCGTGTTGCAGCCGTTGAAGCGGGCACGCATGGCGTCGGCTTCGCGCTTGCGCTTGCCCAGCGTCGCGCTGCGTTCGGCGGCCGGCACGACGAAGATGACCTGCTGGAGCATGTATTCAGTGGCGCTCGGCTTGGAGCCGCCCTTGTCGAGCATGCGCCTGACGGCGTCCTGCTCGGTCACGCTGCCGCCCTCGCCGGAACGGTACCGCGCGCTCAAGGCCTGATTCCAGGCCATCTGGGCGCGGATGAACTCCTTGAAATGGCCCTTGCTGACTCCAGACTTTTCCATGACGCCGTCGAGCTGGCTGAGCTGCATCTTGTTGCTCGAGGCAAAGCGCTGGTACGCGGCCTCGACCTGCGCGTCGCTGATGTGAATCCCAAGCCGTCTGGCTTCGGCCATGCGCAAGGTCTGATCGATCATTTCCTGGCCGGCGTCGCCCTTCTTGCGCTGCAGCTTGAGGAAGGCGGCGCGATGCGCGATGTCGCCGCTGGTGATCGGTATGTCGTTGACGACGTACTTGATCTCGCTGGCGAAAGCCGGCGGCGTGATGACGGTCATCGACACGGATGTCGCCGCCACAAGCAGCGCCAACCCTGCTGAAAAGAGGTATTTCCTCATCGCAAACATCCCAATTCTATCCCGGTCCCGCCCAACTTCATCCTTCTTCGGGGTTTGTGAAGTCCCTGCCAGCCCTATGCGGCGAAACGATGTCGCGGGCTACTGGGTGGTATCGAAGGCGCTGCTCGACGATCCGAAATCGCCGAGGGTGCGGAACGACAGGTTGAAGCCGATGCTCTGCGTCACCTCCCTGGTGTTCAGGTCGCGCGACTGCGAGTACGTCATCAGATAGGTGAAGCAGGAATCATTGTAGGCGAAACCGACCCCGTCCTTGACCAGCAGGCTTTCCTCGAGGTCATAGGTTCCCGTCCCGAACACGCGCCAGTTCTCGGCAAGATGCGTGGACGCGCCGAGCGTGACCTCGTGGCGGTCGGTGGTGAAGCCATAGAGCGGCTGAGCCTGGATGAAGGCGTATTTGGCGCTCAGCGACACCGGTAGGCCGGAATAGGCGGCCTTTACCTCGGCGCGGCGAACCTCGAAGCTCTGCTCGTCGAAACGGCCGCTGACCGAGGCGGCGAACCCGTTCGGGCTGCTGACGCCAAACAGGCCGACATAGTCCGACTTGGTGTTTTCGAGGCCCGAATAGGCGCCGACATTGACCAGGTCCGGCGCGTCGAAGGAGTTCTCGCCGCCGATCTGGTAGGACTGGCCGAAGATGGCGTTGGTGCCCCAGCCGTTGATGTAGGAACCGGAATAGCGAAGGCCCACATTGGCGCGCGAGCCGCCTTCGATGCGGTCATAGCCGGAGAACTTGTCGCGCTCGAACAGGGTGCTCGCGTCGAAAACCATGCTCTGCGCATCTTCGTTCGGGACGGCAAGGCCGCCGACATATTGTTCGTTCGGGCGCAGGAAGACCTGCGCCATCGGCTCGAACACATGACTGGAGCCGCTGGCCATCGAAAACAGCAGCGGCCAGCTCATCTCGAGTCCGGCGGTTGCCATATAGCGGGCGAAAGACGAGCGCATGTCATCCTGCTCGCCCAAATTCGTCGCCATCTGGTTGACGGCTGCGAGTGAAGCTGATGACGCGTTGACATAGTCGACGTCGCCCTGCAGCGCCAGCAAGGGTGTCAGCACCAACCCGTCATCGGTGACAAATGACCGCTTCCATTCGGCTTGGGCGGTGAGCCGGCCGGATTCGCCCTCGATGCCGCGCACACGTTGGGTGCCTGAAGGGGGGAAGTAGGGAGTGAAATAGGTCTCGTCGAGGTCATCGCGGCGGATGACGCGCGAATTGACGTTGAACGACAGCTGGCCGCCTGCGACCGATGTATCCGGAATGTAGGCATAGTCAAGCGAGGGCAGCACCCAGGGCTGCTGGCCGCTTCGCGCAGCGATGCTGCTGTCGAGCGTGTTTTCCTGCACCTCGAAATGCATGGCGCGCAGGTCGAAATAATTACGGCCGTCGAGCCCCGTCAGGTAAACCGACGACTGGTGAACGTACCCGTTGTATTTGTCGATGGCGTAGGTATTCGAGAAGTTCTTGTCGGTCTGCAGCAGCACGTCCCAGCCGAAATTCCAGCGCGAATTGATGGCGAACTGGCCTTGTGTGCCCATCATGCCGCGGAATTTGTTGGGATCGCCAGCCTTGCCCGAATCGATATTGCGGCCGGCGGCGTCGATGAAGGCGTCGGGGTCTCGCTGCTGAATCCCCGCGATCTTCAGGCTGTATTCGCCATTGTTGAAGCGCTGGCGCCACTCGGCCTCACCGAGAAAGCCCTGCTTGGTAAAGCCGGTGCCGGTGACGGTCAGGTCGTAGGTCGGCGAGAGCGCGAAATAATAGGGGACCTTCACCCCCACGCCCAGATCGCTTTTGAAGACGATGCCGGGGATCAGGAAGCCGCTCTTGCGCTTCACCGTCGGGTCGGCGATCTCGAACGCCGGCAGGTAGGCTAGCGGGAAGCCGAAGAATTCGAAATTCGCGTTCTCGAAGCGGACCGTCTTCTTTTCGCCGTTCCAGATGATCTTCCTGGCCTTCACACGCCAGGTCGGCGCCTTGTCGGGCTTGTCCTCGCACGGTTCGCAGGCAGTGTAGACGCCATTGTGGAAGGTGGTCAGCACGCCGCCCATGCGTTCGGCGCTTTCGGCGGCGAAATAGGCCTTGTCGATGGTTTCGACGCGGAGCGCGTTGACGAAACCGTCGGCGAAGTCGTCGGTGATGTCGATATGATCCGAATTGATCTTGGTGCCGTCGCTGTTGATCACCTCGACATTGCCGCTTGCGACCATGCGCTTGGTGTTGCGGTTGTACTCGACCTTCTGCGCGACAAGTCGGTTGCCGCCATAGTCGATCTGCACGCCGCCGACGGCGGTCACGGTCTGATTGTCGTTGTTATAGACCAGCGTATCGGCCGCCAGCAGCATCTGCGAGCCGGACGGCACCTTGGTCGCCATGTCGCCGACATCCTGCGCGATCGCAGGCAGCGGAACCGCGCATGCAAACAGGCATGCCAAGGCGGTCGCCGCATAAAGGCGCGCCAAACCGGCCTGCCTGTTACTGGGCAAAAAGGCCTCCCTCACTAGCCGTCTTCCTTGTATAGCAGGAAAGTCACCCCGAAGAACATAGCTACCACGACCGGCACCCAGGCAGCTACGACAGTCGGCACGAACCCCGCCACGCCGAATGCCTTCACCAGCACCGAAACGACATAAAGCAGAAACCCGGCAACGACGCCACCCAGAATCATCGTTGCCGATTGCCCCATCCTCGCAAATCGCATTGAAACTGTTGCCGCAATTAGCGTCATGGCGACGAGCAGGAACGGCAACGCCACCAGCGAATCGAACTGCATGGCAAAGGCATTTGCCTTGAGGCCGAAGGAACGGGCAACCTCGATTTTTCCCGGCAGATCGTAGAATGGAATGGTCTCCGGGCGCGCCAGCCGCTCCTGCACGAATTCGGGCTTCAGATTGGTCGGCACGCGATCGTTTGCCGCAGGCTGGATGGTGCCGTTCCTGAAGGTCTTGACGTCCTGCAATTCCCAGTAGCCGTCCCGCAGGTAGGCGCGCGCGGCATCCTTGCGCTCGACGATATCGCCTTGCGGGTCGAGGATGAAAAAGACAGCGTCAGCCATCTCCAGGCCCTGGTTGAGGATGGCGCGCGCTCCGATGATGGTGTCTCCGGAGCTGGTTTTCTGCCGGATCCAGGGCGCGGCGTCGGCCGACACCGTATTCGACTTGCCCGAGCGCAACTGGGTTTCGATCTGTTCGGACCAGGAAAAGGCGTGCGCTGCGAGCGGGTTGATGAGACCGACCGACAGGACGCCGAACAACAGCGCTCCGATGCAGCACGGCAGAAGGAACTGCCAGGCCGAAACGCCGGCTGAGCGCGCTATGACCAGTTCATACCTGCGGTTGAGCGAGACCAGCGTCGCCATCGCCGAGAAGAGACCGACAAACGGCACGGTCTGCAGCATGATCATCGGCATCCTGAGTCCGGAAATGGCCAGCGCCGTTCCATAGGTGAAGCCGGGCAGGCCGGTCGTGCGGCCGGAAAGCTCGGTGAAATCGATCAGGAACACCAGCGCAAGCAGGCCGATGAAGAACCACACGGTGATCGTGACATAGCGGAAGAAGAAGTAGCGTCCCAGCGTCCAGCCCATCAGCTGACCCCCTGGCCCGAGGCGCTGCGCCTGGAGAGGCGCAGCTTGACGGCATTCCAGGCGTCAGCCATCCGGCTTGCGAGATTCGTCAGCCAATCTGCCCAGGCCACTGGCAGTTCCATCGTCCGGTTGGATGCGATGAACCAGATTGCCACCGCCGACGACACGATGGGCACGCCGTAGACCATATACGCATATTGCGGGACCTCGTCGGCCTTGCTGGCGGCGAAGAAGCCCAGCCAGCGCACGAACAGCGATATCGCGATGGCCGTGATCAGCGGATTGACGCGCGCCTCGCGATGCGAGCGTGCGTCTCCGGCGACCGCCAGTGCGATCAGCGCGAAGACCATGGAATAGAGCCATTCCGAGAATCGCTGGTCGACCTCCGCCCGGTATTCGTTCGGGCGCTGCTGGTAGACCTTGTCGTTGGCACTCGGGTTGAGCAGGTACTGGGTCGTCTGGTCTTTTGGCATCAGCGTCACCTCCGACGCTGCCGCCATGAAGGCCGACATGTCGAAGGCATAGGAGGTGAAGCGGATAACCGAGAGGTCGCCGGTCAGCGTCTTTCGATGGATGACACCGTCATTCATCATCAGCACCTTTTCGCCGCCGCGTTCGACGATGCTGCCGGTCTTGGCATAATAGACGAGGTTGACGCCTTCCTCGCGCGAATCCGCGACGAAGATGCCGCCCAGCCGGTTGTCGGGAAGCCGCTCGCCGATCTGCAGGAACAGCCCATCATCGATCTTGCGGAATGTGCCCTCCTGGATGATCAGCGACAGAAGATCCGCGCGTGACTCCGCCACCAGCATCCGGTTCTTCTGGCGCGCGTAAGGGTCGATGCCGTTGTCGACGGCGAAGGAAAAGACGCTGGCCGCGGCCGCGAGAATCATGATCGGCCGCACGATGGTCCAGCGCGAGGCGCCCGCTGCGTTGACGACGGCGAGCTCCGAATCCGAATTCATGACGCTGAGCGTCTGGGCAACCGCCACCACGAGCGCGAAGGGCACCACGATCGGAATGATCGAGGGAAGAATGAGGGCCGCAACCTCGAAGAAGGTCAGCGCCGACTGGCCGCTGTCGGTGACGAGGTCGATCTTGGCCAGCACCTGCGTCGTCCAGACAATGGCCAGCGTCCAGGCCAGCGCTGCAATAAAGACCACGAAAGCGCGGCGCATGATGTAGCGTTCAACGACCTTCATGAAGGCTTTTCTCAATTTTCTCGAACGGCATCATGCCACCGGATAAGGGTAGCCGTCCGGCGACGCCCGCACAACTGGCTGCGTCGGGCTCTGTCAGGCAGACGATCCGGTTCCCGTCCCACATCGCGCGCCACGTTGGGCCGGAGTGTCGGCGGGATTGGATAAGAAAGGGCGAACATCGATGGTTAACAACAGGTTGCGGCCAAAAAGCGGAGCCGTGCCGCGACGAATCGCCGTCGATTCATGTGCCATATGGGGAGCCCGTTTGGCAAAGTCTTGCCAAATGCCGGAAAACGACCAAATGTCGCGGATCGCTTCCAACCGCTTCGCGCGAGCCGCGCATTCCCCGAAAGCAGGACATGATGAACCAGAGACCCTCGATCGCCTTCGCAAAATTCGCCGCGCCGCAGACCGCCGCGAACAGAAGGGGGACGGTCTTCGTGCTGGCGGCGGATGATGGCGGCCTGAGCGAAACCGCCGCGGCGTATGATCCCGGCAAGACGCTGGAACGGGCCTTCCCTGTGGCCGAATTCACGGCCAAGTTCGCCAGCGTGGTGGAAGTGCTGACGCCACAGGCAAGCTCGCTCGACAGGCTGGTCGCGATCGGCGCCGGCAAGGTGTCGGGGCTCGACGAATACGCCTGGACGAAGCTTGGAGGCACCATCGCGGGGTCGCTACGCAAGGCGACGGACGTGGCGGTGGTGCTCGACGTGGTCGGCGCCTCGTCAAGCGGTGCGCAGGCGGCCAGCCTTGCCGCGGGTATTCTTCTGCGCAGCTATTCCTTCGACAAGTACAAGACCAGGAAAGACAAGGACGATGGCCAAGGCGACAAGGCCGAGCCGAAAAAGCCGGCCAAGATAACCATCCACACCGCCGATCCGGCGGGCGCGAAGAAGGCCTTCGCCGAGACCGAGGCGGTGATCGACGGCGTGCTTTTGGCGCGTGACCTCGTCAACGAGCCGGCGAACGTCCTGGGACCTGTCGAGTTTGCCGCCCGCGCCAAGGAACTGGAGGCCCTCGGCGTCAAGGTCGAGATCCTGGCCGAGAAGGAAATGAAGAAACTCGGCATGGGGTCGCTGCTCGGAGTCGCGCAGGGCTCGCCGCGCGGCGCCCGCATGGCCGTCATGCAGTGGAACGGCGGCAAGGCCAAGGACAGCCCCGTCGCGTTCATCGGCAAGGGCGTCACCTTCGACACCGGCGGCAATTCGATGAAACCGGCATCCGGCATGGAGGACATGAAGGGCGACATGGGCGGCGCCGCGGCGGTGACCGGACTGATGCATGCGCTCGCCGCCCGCAAGGCGAAGGCCAATGTCGTCGGCATCATCGGGCTGGTGGAAAACGCCGTCGACGGCCATGCGCAGCGTCCCGGCGACATCGTTACCTCGATGTCGGGCCAGACCATCGAGGTGCTCAACACCGATGCGGAGGGGCGCCTGGTGCTGGCCGACGCGCTCTGGTACTGCAATGACCGCTTCCAGCCGAAGTTCATGGTCAACCTGGCGACGTTGACCGGCGCGATCATGGTCGCGCTCGGCCAGCACTATGCCGGCCTGTTCTCCAACAATGACGAACTGGCGGAACGCCTGGCGACAGCCGGGCAGTCGACGCAGGAGCGGCTGTGGCGCATGCCGCTCGGTCCCGAATATGACAAGCTGATCGATTCCAAGAATGCAGACATGAAGAACATCGGCGGCCGCTATGGCGGCGCCATCATCGCCGCGCAGTTCTTGCAGCGCTTCGTCAAGGACACGCCCTGGGCGCATCTCGACATCGCAGGCACTGCCATGGGGGCGCTGTCGAACGAAATCAACCAGTCCTGGGGTTCCGGCTTTGGCGTGCGGCTGCTCGACCGGCTCGTGCGCGATCACTACGAGAGCTGATCGGGACCCATGGCCGACGTGCTGTTTTATCACCTGACCGAATCGACGCTGGAGGATGCGCTGCCCGGCCTACTTGAGCGCAGCGTCGATCGCGGCTGGCGCGCCGTGGTGCAGACAGGCACCGAGGAGCGGCGCGACGCGCTCGACCAGCATCTGTGGACGTTCCGTGACGATTCCTTCCTCGCGCACGCCACTGATCGCGAAGCCCATCCCGCTGAACAGCCGATCCTTTTGACCACCGGCGAAGGCAACCCGAACGCGGCGCAGATACGCTTCCTGGTGGACGGCGCTGCGCCGCCGGACCTTGGCGGCTACGAGCGCGCCGTGTTCCTGTTCGACGGCCACGATGCGGCCCAGGTCGAGGCCGCCCGCGGGCACTGGAAGACGATGAAAGACACCGGCCACGCGGTGACGTATTGGCAGCAGACGCCCGACCGCCGCTGGGAGCGCAAAGCCTAAGGGACGTCACCGGTGGCTGATCGCTACCCTGCTGGTATGTGGGGTCGCGATCATCGAGCCGGAAGAAACCTGTCGCTCGTACATGAGCAGCCTTATTTCTTCCCCTGCGGATGGATCGTCTCGCCGCGTTTGAGCATCTCGACAAAAGTCTCGATCTTCTTCCTGCGCCCGGCTTCGGTCTTCATGTTGTGGATACGGAAGGCGAGCGCGAAGCGGTTCTGCGCGCTGAGTTTTTCGAGCATTTGCCGAGCCTCTGGCTCGGCATCGATCGCGGCCTGCAGGTCATCGGGAATTTTCATGTCCTTGCCGCTGGCATAGGCACGCGCCCAGCGGCCATCGGCCTTGGCGGCTTCGACCTCGGCGAGCCCATGCCGCGTCATCCGGCCGTCGTCGATCAGCCGGGCGACATTGTCGATGTTGATCTGGCTCCAGATGCTTTTCTTCGTCCTCGGCGTGTAACGCTGCAGGAAGCTCTTGTCGTCGAGCCCCTTGCGCACCGCGTCGATCCAGCCCCAGCACAGCACGACCTCGATCGCCTCCTTTGCCGAGATCGACTTCAGTCCCGAGCCGGTCTTGTGGATTTTGATCCAGACCTCGGTTTCCCTGTCATGATGTTCACCGAGCCAGGTATAAAAGCTCTCGGCGTCCTCGAATTCGTGCACCTTGTCGGGGTCGACCTTGACCGGCGCCATTTGCGGCCTCGTCCATGCTTTGCGATTGCACTTTCAATGCGGCATTTCCCGCTGGATGACAATCGAAGGCGAAGATGATGGCTGTCGGATGAGGGCAGTTCTGCGGTGGCCCGCAGGCGCGGACCACCGCGGGTGTCGTTTCACTGCCCGCCCATTTCCTTCTTGAACGTGTCGAAATCGACCTGCATGCCATTGAAGATGGTGCTCCAATGGCGGGTCAGCGCCGCCATCGCCACCGCCTCCTGGATTTCCTCATCGGTAGCGCCGGCGCGCTTGGCGTTTTGCGTGTCCGACCAGATGCAGTAGTTGCACGGGATCTGCGCCGCCACTGCCAGCGAGATCAATGACTTTACCTTTGGCGGCAGCGCCGTCTTGTCGCTGAGTTCGATGGCCTTGACCTCGGCCCAGGCGCCGGGCAGACCGGCTTTGGGAAGTTGCTTCACAAAGCTCGGCACGCCGCCCATGGTCGACTGGATGTCCTTTATGGTTGCATCGTAGTCGTCGGCATAGGCAGGGGCCGCGGCGAGGACGCAGGCCACGGCGGTTAGAGCCAACGCACGATGGAGGGACGAATGCACGGATTTGGCAATGCGATGGTGTGACATGTTTTCCTCCTCTGGTCTTTGTTAGCCTTACTGTGTAAGGTGAAGTGAAAAATGAACCTTACGCTGTAAGTTGTCAAGCGCGGCCATGGACTCATCGATCAAAAAAAAGCGAGCACGCGGACGGCTGTCCCGCGAGATGATCGAGGATGCCGCTTTCGAGGTGATCGAGAAGGAGGGCCTTTCCGGTTTTTCGATGCGCAAGCTCGCCGCCGTGCTCGGCTGCGAGGCGATGAGCATTTATCATTACTTCCCCTCGCAAGCGCACCTCTATGAGGCGTTGGTCGATCGCCAGGTCAGCGGGATGGTTATCCCCGACGACAGCATGCCGTGGCGCGACAGGATTCGGATGGTCATGCATGAGTTTCGCCGTGTTGCGAGGGAGCACCCGGCCTTTGCGCCATTCCTTGTCGTCTACCGGATGAATTCGCCGCCTTGCCTTGCTATGCTGAACGGCGTCATCGGCCTGTTCGAGGCTGGCGGTTTCGGCCCGGAACTCAGCGCCAGGCTGTTTCGCACCGCCAGCTATTATCTCATGGGCGCGATCCTCGACGAGACCGCGGGCTACGCCAAGGGCCCGTCGGCGGTGACCACCGTCGACGACGAGCAACTGGCGAAGGATTTCCCCAGTGTCATGGCGGCCGGGACCTATTTCGGCACCGGCGGTTTCGACAAGACATTCGAACTCGGCCTCGACATGCTATTGGACGAAATGGAGCGCCTGCGCGACAGCGCCAATGCAGCCTAATTGTCCGGCAACGTCCGACTACAAGGTGATTCCCTGAATGCGCTTTCTGTTCCTGTTGATCCTGCTCGCCGGCATCGGCGTCGGCGCCATCTATCCATGGGCGATGACTAATTTCTCCGGTCACCAGATCGGCAGCTGGCGGGTCTATGAGGGCGGCCGCTTCAGGCAGGTCACAGTGCCGCTTGCCGCGCGCGATGCGCCGGTCAGGGTGCTGGTCGACTTGACCGCGAGGGCCGAGCGCATCGTTTCGCAGCAGCGCACGGTGCTGACGCTGACAGCCGCCTCCGGCGGCCGCACGGTGCTTGCCTCGACGCTTCAGTTCAATCATTCCGACAATCCGCGTCAGGCGAGCCCGCAACTGCCCGACAAGATCTTCCGCGATGAGGCTGGCGTGATCCGGACCGTCGGCCCCGGCCCCTATGTCTTCACCGTCGGTCCCGGCGACGCCGACGACATCCCGATACGCGCGGTCGATCTTGTCTTGCGCTCCGGTGTGGGCGAGACCGACAGCCGTGCGCGACCGGTTGGCTTCGCGCTGATGGCGATCGGCTTGATCGGCTTCCTGCTGTCCTTGCGTTCTGCCGGCGGCCGGCCGCAAAATCCGAATTCACAGCCACCGCCGCCACGTTGGGGCAGGGGTTCCACATGAACTATCGCCACGCCTATCACGCCGGAAATTTTGCCGACGTCGTCAAGCACGTCGTGCTGACGCGGCTGCTTGAATATCTGAAGCAGAAGGACAAGGCGTTCCGCGTCATCGACACTCATGCAGGCATCGGCCGCTACGATCTGTCCTCGCTCGAGGCGCAGAAGACCGGCGAATGGCAAGGCGGCATCGGCCGGCTGGTCGATGCCGCGCCCGAAGCCCAGGCCGCAATGCTGCTCGCGCCCTATCTCGACGCGGTGCGTGCGTGCAACGCAGACGGTCCATTGAAAAAATATCCGGGCTCGCCGCTGGTCGCGCGGCACCTTCTGCGTAAGCAGGACCGGCTATCGGCGATCGAGCTGCACCCGAAGGATGTCGCGAAGCTGAAGACGGAATTCGCCGGCGATTTCCAGACAAGGGTGATCGAGCTCGACGGCTGGCTGGCGCTCGGCGCACACCTGCCGCCGAAGGAAAAGCGCGGACTGGTGCTGATCGATCCGCCATTCGAGGAAGAGGGCGAGTTCGGCCGCCTCGTCGACGGGCTGGCGAAGGCGCACAAGCGCTGGCCGGGCGGCATCTATGCGCTGTGGTATCCGATCAAGGACCGCAAGGCGGTGATTGGCTTCCGCAAGGCACTGAAGGAAACCGGCGTTCCGAAATTGCTCGACATCGAATTCGAAATCCGGCCCGCGTCGCAAGAGCCCAGCCTCGACGGCAGCGGCCTGGTCGTGGCCAACCCGCCTTTCACGCTGGAAGGTGAATTGCGCATTCTCCTGCCGGCCCTGCACAAATTGCTGGTCTTGGAAAAGCCGGCGCACTGGACGCTGAACTGGCTGGCAGGGGAGTAGCAGCGGGATGCAGGCTGCGAGCGGCGTCCTTACAGATGCGCCAAGACAAACAGTTAAAGCGGGTCTGCGGCCGGCCCGGCTCCGCTCCGCTGGAATTGGTGGCCGGCTTCTGCCTCGCCATCGGCGCCGCGGTGCCCTATGCCGCCGGCGCGCTCATCCTGTTCACGGTGGCGGCGAACCTGCTCGTCCTGCCCTTCTGGCGCCATCACGGGCCGGAAAGGCAGGCGCTGAGGTCCGCCTTCCTGGTCAACATCGCCGTTATCGGCGGGCTGCTGCTGGCGGCGCGCCCCGGCTGATGGCCGGCGGCCAAAGTCGGCGGCCACGCCCTGGAAACCATTGTCAATGCAATCGCTTGACCGCCGCCCGGCGAATCCCGCACAGTGCGCGCAATCGACCTTGAGAGGCTGCCATGACTCGCTTCGCCCGCTCCGCCCTTGCCGCCCTGATCTCGCTCTGCACGCCATTTGGCACATCGCTTGGCTTCACCCAGGCGGCGCAAGCCGCCGATCTTGCCGTCTATTCTGACGAGGACAGCGGCATTTGCGGCGAAGCCTGGGTGCTGAACAAGATCACCAGCCGCTTCTCCTATCAGGTGCGGCACGTCCCGCACCTGCCGGATGTCGCGATCACCGATTTCCACCGCATCCACCAGCACCGCTACTTGCCGGCCAGCGAGGAATGGCCGATCGGCCGGCGCTATTGCGGCGCCACGGTCGCCCTGTCAGATGGCCGCGACCGCGCCATCTGGTACCTGATCGAGGAAGGCCAGGGCTTTGCCTCCATCGGCGACAATGTCGAATTCTGCGTCTCGGGCTTCGACCGCTGGATGGTCTACAACGGCCGCTGCCGCATCCTGCGGTAGCGGGCGGTTTCCAGTCTCGATTTCGTTAGAGCCTGCGGCTCAAGCCGCGGGCCTTTTCTGGGACTCGGGGTATCGGCCCTGACGAAAATATGTGCCGCGCGGCACGCGCCGACAATTTCTGCCCAATCGCAGTGCTATTTCCTGCCTCGCGTCGCCTCGGCTTCACCGATGATCTTTCGAAGAAAGGCAACGTGACCGCGAAAAGCGCGGCGCCCGATCGTCGTTGCTTTGATCCGTGTCCGCGGCCGCCGCCCGACGAAAAGCTTTTCAACATCGACGTAGCCCGCTTTGGCCAGCGTATCGAGATGCGCGCCGAGATTTCCGTCGGTGGTTTCGATCATGGCTTTCAGTTGCGTGAACTCCAGCGCCTCGCGTCTTTCCAGCGTGTTCAGGGCGGCCATGATCCTGAGCCGTGTACCCTGATGGATGATGTCGTCGGCACTCATCAATGGCTCCAATGCTGCGGACCTTGAGCTGTCACCCTACGGCTCTGCAGCCTCGGGCAGTACTAACCATTCGCCTTTGTGAAACGACATCGAACACACTTGTCAGAATACTCTGGCATACAGAGTAATCTGTCAATTCAGTGATGAAGCCAGGCTTGACAAGGTGATCTCCAGATCGGCGCATCGCATTGCACTTGTAATCCGAAGGGACCGGTCGCCTGCAAAAGATGATCATTCTCTATAAGCCGCAGCTCATGATATTCGCGGCCGAAGATCAATGCGCGAAGCTGCTTGCTGATCTTTGCAGCTTCATGGCAGGCGCGCCCACGCAGCGCATCGAGAATGTCGATGCCAAATTGCTGGCGATATCGGAAGATAACGCCATATTTTTGCGATGATGAGTGTGATCATGTGTCGATCGCAACGAAAATTTAAGCTGAGAAAATCATATCATTGCTTCGCTGGCTAGCGAGGCGCGAGTCAGATAAGCATGACACGCCGGGCCATTAACGGTCGTCGGCATAACGCAAGGGGCATCGCATGGCTAAGCAGTCATCAAAAGCGCCGGCATCCAAGGCACCGGCAAAGAAAGCACCTGTAAAAGCGGCGGCGGCGAAAGCCGCGACCGCGGTCAAGAAAGCAGCACCCGCTGCCAAGCCGAAGGCGGCAGCGCCGAAGGCAAAGGCGGCACCGGCCAAGAAGCCGGCAGCCAAGACAGCCGCGAAACCGGCGGCGAAGAAGGCAGCGCCCGCCAAGGCCAGCGCCGCATCCGCAAAGAAGGCTGCACCGGCCAAGAAGGCCGCTCCGGCAAAGAAAGCCGCTCCGGCCAGGAAGCCGGCTGCCAAGGCCGCGGCCAAGCCCGCTGCCAAGAAGGCAGCCCCTGCCAAGGCTCCGGCCAAGGCTGCCGCGGCGAAGTCTTCGGCACCGGTGAAGAAGGCGGCGCCAGCCGCCAAGAAAGCAGCGCCGGCGAAGGCCGCGAAGAAGTAGTCACGTTTCTTCGCGCCGGGGACCGTGTCGGCAGAAATGAGGGCAGGTGCCGTTGAGGCCTCGCGCCCTCTGCTCTGGCATTGGGGCGCAACGAGAGGGGCGGACGCCAGATATCTTTCGCAGCTCCCAGGACTTCGCCGCAGGGCGAAGTCCGGTGGGCTTTTGTTGCCCGCGCCATCACGCGGCGACGGGACGATCGTTGGTCTTGTCCGGCCTGTCGGAGTGTTGCCGTCATCACATGTGGCGCATCCGGATCAAGGCGTCCAAGAGACCAAGGCATGCAGGAGTGGTCGCCGGCTGCTGGCGGCTGGTTTTTCCGCTTCTGGCTGTTGCGCGGGGAAGGGCGCCCGGTCAACAGTGACGGGCTGCCAACAGGAACCCGATCATGCCGAAGCTGCTTTACGCCTCCACGTCCCCCTATAGTTCCAAGGTACGAATGGCGGCCCTTTATGCCGGCATCGCGGTCGACCTGGCGCCTGTCAAAACCGAAGACAAGCCGGCCGAACTGATCGGCGCCAATCCGCTGGGCAAGATCCCCGTGCTGGTGCTCGACGATGGCCGCTCGATCCACGACAGCCGAGCCATCACCCAGCAGCTCAACCGGATGGCGAAGAGCGCGCTGTTTCCGCGCAATCCCGACAAGCGGCTGGAAGCGGAAGTGCTGGAAGCGTTGGCGGACGGCATCTGCGACTGTGCGCTGTCGATGGTTTATGAGCGCCGCACGCGGCCCGAGGAGATGGTCTACCAGCCCTGGCTCGATCGCCAGTGGGCGAAGATCACCGCCGCGCTCGATCTACTCAACGCCAATCCGCCGAAACTGCCGAAGAAGATCACCGCCGGCCAGATGGCGCTGCGCGCCTGCCTTGGCTACCTGGCGCTGCGTTTCGCCGGGAAATGGGAAAAAGGCCGCAACCGGCTGGTCCGCTGGGCCGCGCGCTTCGATGAGAAATTCCCGGACCTGAAACCCTGCGTTCCCGCGTGAGCGGCCGACAATAAAAAAGCCGGGCGCGAGGCCCGGCTTCTTCGTGTCGTGGCTTGAACGACTTAGAACTTCATACCGACGCCGAAGGTGACGCGGTTGTCGGTGGCCTTGACCTTGCCGATGCCATCGAAGTCCTTGCTGCCGAAGTCGGTGTAGCGGTATTCGACGCGGCCGAACACATTGTCGGTCAGCTTGATGTCGGTACCAAGACCGGCGGTCCAGCCGATCATGGTGGCGCGGTCGCTGGCGCCGAGGACGCTGTCCTCCACCTTCAGGCTCCTGCCGGCGAGACCACCGGTGCCGTACAGCAGGATTTCCGGGGTCACAGCGTAGCCGAGACGGGCACGCAGCGAGCCTTCGAAGCCGGCCTTGGAATCGATGCCATTATCGTCGCCCTTGACGCCGTTGTAGCCGAGTTCGGCTTCACCGCCGTAGACGAAGTTCTCCTGCTGCCACTGATAGCCGCCGAAGACGCTGCCGATGAAGCCCTTGGTATCGGTTTCAACGTCGAAATCCTTTTCCTTGGTACGGCCGCTGAAGCCATAGCCAAGATTAAGACCGGCATAGGGGCCGGCCCAGGAAGCGACGGGCAGTTCGGCGACCGGGGCAGGCGCCGGCGGCTCTTCCTGGACCACATCGGCGGCATAGGCAGTTCCACCGAGGGCGAAGAGCCCGAGCGCTACGGCCAGCGGCCGTGCGAATTTGAGATTGGCTTGCATTGTTGTTTACTCCTTAAGCCACAGGACACAGGCTTGTTCTTACGATCGCCCATCAACCCGTCCGGGGGGTGAAACGGATCTGGCGTTCGTCGGTTCCAAATGTCGTGTCGAAATACGGCTGAAGCGAACCTGAACTTGGGTCATTCCCCGGCGCGAATGAGGCAGAAATTTGGCGTTGCATCTTCGCAACAGCGAAATGTCAGCAGATTGGCCGTGCTGCACCGCAGGTGGCTTGGTGCAAGGAGTCCAGCCTCCTATATTGTGTTGAGGCCGGCTCATTGCCGGCCGGCTCGAGATGCCGAACCGGCCGTTTCGCCACAATGTTGCCGCAGCTGCGAACGCCATTTGACGGGTGGCGGGCCATAATTTGCCGGCGCCCTCCTTCGCGCCGAAACCGAGGATTGACAACAGATGAGCAAAGCCACCGCGGCGCTGGTGACGGGCGGGGCAAAACGGATCGGTAGCGCGATTGTCGAGGATCTCGCCGCCCACGGTTTTGCCGTCGCCATTCACTGCAACCGCTCGCGCGACGACGCGGATGCGCTTGCCCAGCGGATCAACCGCGCCGGCGGCCACGCCGCCGTGGTCGCCGCCGATCTGACCGACATGGCCGAGGTCGGCGACCTGGTCGGCCGCGCCGAAGCCGCGCTCGGGCCGATCTCGCTGCTGGTCAACAACGCTTCGCTGTTCGAGGACGATTCGGTTCTTGACTTCGACTGGGAGGCCTGGGACCGCCACTTCGCTATTCATGTGAAGACCCCGGCGCTGTTGGCGCAGAACTTTGCCCGGGCCCTGCCGGACAGGCGAGAGGGGCTGATCGTCAACATGATCGACCAGCGTGTCTGGCGGCCGACGCCGCGCTACTTCTCCTATGCGCTGTCGAAGTCCGCCTTGTGGACGGCAACCCAGATGATGGCGCAGGCGCTCGGCCCGCGCATCCGCGTCAACGCCATCGGTCCCGGCCCGACCTTGAAGAACGCGCACCAGGACGACAGCGACTTTGCCGCGCAACTCGCCGGTCTCATTTTGAAACGCGGCCCGCAATTGCCGGAATTCGGCGCCACAATCCGCTATCTCTGGGAAGCCCGCTCGGTTACCGGGCAGATGATCGCGCTTGATGGCGGCCAGCATCTTGCATGGCGCACACCTGATGTGACAGGCATGACGGAATGAGTCCCGCAGAGCAGAAACACAAGATGCGTGGCGGCGCCGACGATCTGCCACCCGAAATCGACCTCGAGGACGAGGCGGCGGAGGAGATCGTCGAACCGGCCGGCCCGGACGTCGCCTTCACCGCCATCGACTGGACGCCGCATGCCGGCGATGCCGACGGCATGGTCGGCGCCGAAGTGATCCAGACGCTGGTCAAGCGGCTGCCCAATGCGCCGGGCGTCTACCGCATGATGAATGCCAATGGCGACGTGCTCTATGTCGGCAAGGCCCGCAGCCTGAAGAAGCGCGTCACCAATTACGCGCAAGGCCGCTTCCACACCAACCGCATCGGCCGCATGGTGCGCGAGACCGCGACGATGGAGTTCGTCGTCACCCGCACCGAGATCGAGGCGCTGCTGTTGGAGGCCAACCTCATCAAGCGGCTGCGGCCACGTTTCAACGTGCTGATGCGCGACGACAAGTCGTTTCCCTACATTCTCTTGACGGGCGACCATGTCTCGCCCGGCATCTACAAGCATCGCGGCGCGCGTTCGCGCAAAGGTGATTATTTCGGCCCCTTCGCTTCCGCGGGCGCGGTCGGCCGCACCATCAATTCCTTGCAGCGCGCCTTCCTCCTGAGGAGTTGCACCAACTCCTTCTACGAGAACCGCACGCGGCCTTGCCTGCTCTATCAGATCAAGCGCTGCGCCGGTCCGTGCACCGGCGAGATTTCGCATAGCGACTATGCCGAGCTGGTTGCCGAGGCGAAGGATTTTCTTTCCGGCCGCAGCCAGAAGGTGAAGACCGAGATTTCGGCCGCCATGCAGCAGGCCTCGCAAGACCTCGATTTCGAGCGCGCCGCCATCTATCGAGACCGGCTGGCGGCACTCTCGCACGTGCAGAGCCACCAGGGCATCAATCCGCAGACCGTCGACGAGGCCGATGTCTTCGCAATCCATCAGGAGGGCGGCCAGGTCTGCATCCAGGTGTTCTTCTTCCGCACCGGCCAGAACTGGGGCAACCGCGCCTATTTTCCGAAGGCCGATCCGGCGCTGGAAGGGGCCGAGGTGCTGGGCTCGTTCCTGGCGCAGTTCTATGACGACAAGCCGACGCCGCGCGCCGTTCTGCTGTCGCACGCCGTGGAGGACCAGGAACTGTTGGCCGAGGCGCTCTCGACCCGCGCCGGCCGCAAGGTGTTGATCTCGGTGCCGCAGCGCGGCGAGAAGAAGGACCTGACCGACAACGCGTTGCAAAATGCCCGCGAGGCGCTCGGCCGTCGGCTGGCCGAAACCTCGACGCAGGCCAGGTTGCTCGCCGGCTTCGCCGAGACCTTCGGGCTCGAAAAGCCGCCGGTGCGCATCGAGGTCTACGACAATTCGCACATCATGGGCACCAACGCCGTCGGCGCCATGGTCGTCGCCGGGCCGGAAGGTTTTGTGAAGAACCAGTACCGGAAATTCAATATCCGCTCGACCGAGATCACGCCCGGCGACGATTTCGGCATGATGCGCGAAGTGATGGAGCGGCGGTTTTCACGATTGCTCAAGGAGCATGGCGATGTGACACCCAATGATGCCGCGGCAGGCGAGGCGGACAGCGATGAGGGCGACATGTCGGGCGGCTTCCCTGCCTGGCCCGACGTCATCCTGATCGATGGCGGCCAGGGCCAGATGAGCGCCGTGCGCAAGATCCTCGCCGATCTCGGCATCGAGGACCGGGTCGTGGCCATCGGCATCGCCAAGGGCCAGGACCGCGACGCGGGCCGCGAGCGCTTCTTCGTCAAGGGCAGGGACTCGTTTTCGCTGCCGGTACGCGACCCGGTGCTCTATTTTGTCCAGCGCCTACGCGACGAGGTTCACCGTTTCGCCATCGGCTCGCACCGGGCCCGCCGCAAGAAGGAGATGGTCAAGAGCCCGCTCGACGAGATCAGCGGCATCGGCCCCAGCCGCAAACGGGCGCTGCTGATGCATTTCGGCACCGCCAAGGCGGTCGGTCGCGCGGCAATCGAGGACCTGGTAAAGGTCGACGGCATTTCCGAGCAGGTGGCCAGACTGGTTTACAACCATTTTCACGAGAACTGATGCATGTCGCCCGAAAGCGACCGTCGGCTCCCGGGCGAAGCAAGGAGCGGCGCGGCGTAGCCCGCGAGATGACAAGATTGGCCTATTTTTGCTGGCCAATCGATTTTGGCCTGTTGACCCCCTACATCAGCTTCTGATTTGAGTACGCAGGCAGAAAGAGTTCCCCCGGATATGGCTCAGCGCGCGTTCAACCTCCCGAACATCCTCACCTACGCCCGCATTATCGCGGTGCCGCTGGTGGTGCTGTGCTTCTTCCTCGAGGGGCATCTGAAGTCGAGCGACTTCGCCCGCTGGTCGGCGCTGATCATTTTCCTGCTGGCGTCCATCACCGACTATTTCGACGGCTATTTCGCCCGCGCCTGGAAGCAGACCTCGAACATCGGCAAGATGCTCGACCCCATTGCCGACAAGCTGCTGGTCGCGACATGCCTGCTGCTGCTTGCCGCTGACACCGACCGCCATGCCGGCATTGCCGGCTGGTCGCTGTGGGCGGCGATCATCATCCTGTGCCGCGAAATCCTGGTTTCGGGCCTGCGCGAATATCTGGCGGCGCTCAAGGTCTCCGTGCCGGTGACGCAGCTTGCCAAATGGAAGACCACGATCCAGATGGTCGCCATCGCCTTCCTGCTCGCCGGTCCGGCCGGCGACAAGATTTTTCCGCTGACCACACAGACCGGCCTGGTGCTGTTGTGGATCGCCGCCCTGGTTACGCTTTACACCGGCTATGACTATTTCCGTGCCGGCCTCAAGCACATCATGGACGAATAGGATGACGAAGCTCATCTACTTCGCCTGGGTGCGGGAGCGAATCGGCAAGCCGGACGAAGACGTGGACTTGCCGCATGGCGTCGAGACGGTCGCGGACCTCTTGCGCTGGCTGAAGTCGCGCGGCGAGGAATACGAGCATGCGCTGCAATATCCCGACGTGATCCGCGTCGCTATCAACCAGGAACATGTCGAGCACGGCGAAAAGATATCTGGCGCGCGCGAGATCGCGCTGTTTCCGCCGATGACCGGGGGCTGAGATGGCCGGCGCGGTCGTACCTGTCGTGCGCGTCGAGGCGCAGGATTTTGACGTCGCCGCCGAAATCGCCAGACTGACGCAAGGCCGCGCCGACATCGGCGCTGTGGTCACCTTCTCGGGCCTGTGCCGTGACGAGCAGGGGACGCTCTCGGCCCTTGAACTCGAGCATTATCCGGGCATGGCAGAGGCCGAAATCGCCCGCATCGCGGCCGAAGCGGTTCAGCGCTGGCCGCTGCAGGGCATCACCGCCATCCACCGTCATGGCAAGATCCGGCCAGGCGAGAACATCGTGCTGGTGGTGGCGGCCTCCGTGCATCGGCAAGCCGCGTTCGAGGCGGCGGATTTCCTCATGGATTATCTGAAGTCGCAGGCTCCCTTCTGGAAAAAGGAGCATCATGCCGACGGCTCCGAGGGCGGCTGGGTCGAGGCCAAGGAGAAAGACGAGCAGGCGGCAGGGCGCTGGAAAAGGCCACCGTCCGAATAATTTTGCATCAGCCACGCATTGACCGCAATCCTTTGGCCAATTCGTTGTTGGTCAGCCTGGGCTGTGGCCAGCCCGGGGAAGGGAGATGGTCGTGCTGGACAGGATAGCGGAGTTCTTCGTCTTCGGTTTCGTGCCTCTGGTCGTCGGTATACTGGCCGTGCCGGAACTCTCCGTGGCCGCCGAAAAAGCCCTGAAAGGCGAGGTGACCTACCGCGAGCGCATCGCTTTGCCGCCCAATGCCGTGCTCTCGGTCCAGCTTGCCGATGTCTCGTTGGCCGACGCGCCCGCCAAAATCGTCGGCGAACAGAAGCTGACGCCGGCAGGCCAGGTGCCGATCAGCTTTGCGGTCAAATTCGATCCGTCCCGGATCCAGCGGCGGATGACCTATGCGTTGCAGGCCCGCATCACCGTCGGCGACAGGCTCCTGTTCATCTCGGATGAGCGCCATCAAGTCGATCCGCTGACCGATGCGCCGCAAACAATCATGCTCAAGATGGTGACGCCAAGTTCCGAGCCCACTGCTTCCGTTCTCGATCAGCTTTGGCTTCTCGATTATGTCGACGGCGTAGCCATCACCGCATCGCAAGCGACATTCCGGGTGAGTGAAGCAGGCAAGGCCGACGGCAACGGTCCCTGCAACAGCTATTTTGCCACCGCCAACCTCGATGGCCAGAAGATCGCGATCAGCGACATCGGCTCGACCTACAAGGCCTGCGCGCCCGAGGTGATGGCGGAGGAAAAGGCGCTGTTCGAGGCTCTGGCAAAGGCGGCTTCGTATAAAGTCGATGCCGGAAAGTTGACCATCGCCGACGGGAACGGCCGCGAAATCCTGCGTTTCAGCGCCGCGAGCTGATGCCGTGAAAGGGCTGTCGGCGGAGGTCAGCCGCTCATTTTTTCGAACACGGCGCCATAGTGGTAGGGCGGCACCTCGACCAGCTCGATGAATTTGAGGCCGGCCGCCTCGACGGCCGTGATGGTCTGTTCCGGCGATATCCTCAATTCGGTCTTCGGTCCGCGGGGCTCGCCGAGCACCGTGGTTTGTTCACGCGGCTGCTGATGCCAGTTGACGACAACAAAGCGTCCGGCAGGGACGAGCGCTTCGCTAACGGCTCGCGCCAGCCGTGGCCGGTCCGGCACGCCGTGGAAGGCGTTTGCCATGAAGATGAAATCGACGGGGCGGGATATCAGGCTCGCGAGTTCATAGGCATCGCCCGCTACGAGATCGAAATTCCTCGTGCCGTTTTCATTGAGCCGGCGACGGGTGACGTCGAGCAGGTCGGTATCGATATCGATGCCGACGACATGGCGGGCGACCCTGGCGATGGGCAACGTAAACCAGCCGTCGCCACAGCAGAGGTCGGCCACCTCCATGCCCGGCTTCAGTCCCGTTGACGAAAGCACGGCACCGGGGTCGGGCCACAGCACCTCCCACCAGCCGCTCGATGGCATCTCGGTGCCCTGGAAGAAGCCGGGAATGGTGCTGGTCATGCTTCGCCGGCTCCCTGTGCCTGACCGACTTTAGCGCGGGCAAGGGTTCAACGGCAGTGCCGGATCGATCCGTTTCAATGAAAAAGGCCGGCAATCCGCCGGCCTTTTTCGGTCACAATGCCAGGGTCGGCTCAGCCGACGATCTCGGTGTCGGAGAACCAGTACTTGATCTCCTGCGCGGCGGTTTCCGGCGCGTCCGAACCGTGCACCGAATTCTCGCCGATCGACAGCGCATGCACCTTGCGGATGGTGCCTTCGGCGGCGTTGGCCGGGTTGGTGGCGCCCATCACCTCACGGTTCCTGGCAATGGCGTTCTCGCCTTCCAGCACCTGCACGATCGTCGGCGCCGACGACATGAATTCCACCAGCTCGCCGAAGAACGGACGATCCTTGTGGACGGCGTAAAAACCTTCCGCCTCACGGCGGCTCATCCAAACGCGGCGCGAAGCGATGACGCGCAGACCGGCATCTTCCAGCATCTTGGTGATAGCGCCGGTGAGATTGCGCCGCGTTGCGTCCGGCTTGATCATGGAAAAGGTGCGTTCGAGCGCCATTGGGTCGTCCTTGTCTGGTTGGATTGGGAGTGGCGGGCTCTATACAAGCCGGCCGGCCCATTGCCAAGAGGAAGTCGACAGAGGTGTCGACAGGGGAAGTCGACGCCATGCGCGTTTGCGTGCCGGGCCGATATCGGCGATGCCGCCAGCCCGAGATCGGACGGCTGCAATATTAGGCTTTGCTTGCTATAGTCACATGTCG
Source organism: Mesorhizobium sp. BR1-1-6 (assembly GCF_020165355.1). NCBI lineage: Bacteria > Pseudomonadati > Pseudomonadota > Alphaproteobacteria > Hyphomicrobiales > Phyllobacteriaceae > Mesorhizobium > Mesorhizobium sp. BR1-1-6. Next base: position 40,562 of record NZ_JAIUHZ010000009.1, read on the forward strand.
GCGCCGCGCTGAGGTCGGCCCGGATGGAGACCATGACCATGACAGACGATCGCCAGGAGCGCATTCGCAGCCGCGCACATCATATCTGGCAGGAAGAAGGGCAACCGGCCGGACAGCATGAGCGCCATTGGCAACAGGCGACGGCCGACATCGACCAGGAGGACGCAGGGTCATCCGCGGTGAAGAAGCCAGCAAGAAAGGCGGCCGTCGCCGGCAAGGCAAAAACCGCGCCCAATGAGGCCAAGACCGCGGCCAAGCTCGGCAAGCCAAAAAAGGCGGCCAAATAAGACCTGGCCATAGCGGAGCCGATGGCTCGTCGCTGGCCCTGCCGCAAGATCAGGCGCTACGGTTCACGCGGCCGCCGCAACCGTTCGACCCAGCCCGCCATGCAGGTCGAGGCAGCGGGCGAACCACTGCGCCACGACATCGTGGTCGTCGAGCAATGGGTAGGGCGAGGCGACGCGTGCCCATTGCAGCGCGCCGAACACGATATAGTCGGCGAACAGGGGCGAATCTCCGCCGATGAATGGCTGATAGGCGAGCATCGAGCGCAGCGGCTCCAGCGAAGCCCTGAAATTGCCAAGCCCGGCGTCCCGCGCGGCCATCACCTCTTCCAGGCTCTTGCCCAGGCGCTGCTCCCGGCTCTGGCGGAAATAGGCGGCGTTCTCCGTATCCTGCATGGCATAAAGGTCCATGATCGCGGCGGTGGTCACATAGGGATGGATGGTCAGTTGCGACCAGCGCTCGATGAAGCGCGCCATGGCCTTGCCGCCTTCGCCGCCAAACAGCGACGGCCGGTCCGGATAGGTTTCGTCGAGATAAAGCGCGATGGCGAAGGAATCCGCGACGACCGTCTCGCCGTCGCGGATCACCGGCACGAGTTTCGATGCGCCGCCCTCGACGCGGGGCACTTCGAGAAAACGCGTCGGCACCGCGCTGATCTCCAGCCCCTTATGCGCCAGCGCCATCGTCGCCTTCCAGCAATGCGGGCTGAAGGGGCGGGTGGCGTCGCGTCCGACGAGATCATAAAGCAGAATGGTCATTGGCGGCGGCTTCCTTGCGGTTTAGGTATCCCGCAACGCCTCGACACAGGCCGGCGGGAGAAAAGATGAAACGGCACTTCATGATGTTTGCGGCCTATAATCAATGGGCCAATGGCCGCATCTACGATGCCGCCGCCGATCTCGACGAAGAGGAATTCAATCGCGACGTCGGCGCTTTCTTCGGCTCGATGAAGGGCACGCTCAACCATCTCCTGGCCGCCGATCGCATCTGGATGAAGCGCTTTACCGGCGAGGGCGATGCGCCGACGGCGCTGGACGCCATACTGTACCAGGCGTTGCCGGGCCTGCGCATGGCGCGCGAGGCGGAGGACCGGCGGATCGTCGACTGGGTTGGCGGTTTGAGCGACAAGGCGCTGTCGGGCCGCTTTATATACATGACGGTATCGGACATGCGCACCGTCTCGCAACGGCTGGCTCCGGCGCTCGACCACGTCTTCAACCACCAGACCCACCACCGCGGCCAGGCCCATATGATCCTGACGGTTCTGGGCCGCCCTTCCGTGCAGCTCGATCTGGCGCATTTCCAGCGCACCGAGGAAGGGCGCGCATACGCCTGATTTCGGCCGCCGGCTGCGATAGAGCAGTTTTCACCGTTTCACGGAAACTGCGAACTGAGGGCCGAAAGACGTTGGAGCGCGTTATGACCGACGACGCGTGTTTTACAGATATTGGCCTTCCAACCGGGCCGCCTAAGTCTGCCGACCCGAAAAATTAGCTTTTCTAGTTTGCACGGAGCCGATTTCCCTAAAAAATATTTGACTGCAAGTCTTGATTCGTTTTGAGATTTGCTGGTCCGTTTGGGGGACGCGGTTAAATAAATGCATCGACGAAATTCTTCTCTGGGGTAGATGATTTTGTCGCAAATAGGGTGAAAGATTTGTCAAATATCGAGGATAAGACCGTTATCGAGCTGACCGCTGACATTGTCTCGGCCTATGTCGGCAACAACCCGCTGCCGGTTTCCGGCCTGCCTGACCTGATTGCCAGCGTCAGTGCCTCGGTGCGAAAGCTCGGAGGTGCCGTTGTCGCGGAAAGCCCAAGCCTGGTTCCTGCGGTGAACCCGAAGAAGTCGGTTTTTCCCGACTACATCGTCTGCCTGGAAGACGGCAAGAAGTTCAAGTCGCTCAAGCGGCACCTCAGGACGGACTATGGGCTGAGCCCGGATGAGTATCGCACCAAATGGGGCCTGCCGCCCGACTATCCGATGGTCGCTCCGAACTACTCAGCGACACGGTCAGCGCTGGCGAAGTCGACGGGACTTGGCCGCAAGCCGGCAGCGCCGGCCCCCGTGGCCAAGGCGACAAAGCGCGGCAAAGCCAGCGCCTGAGCGCGGCCGACCGCGGCCGGAAGCCTCTGAGCTGCGATGTTGACGGCGCCATTGCGCGCGCCGTTTTCATGCCTTGCGTGGCCAACCGGCCCGCAAGGTCTTGCGAAGCGCCGGTCTCCCGTGCAAAAGCGCGGCCATGCTTATCATCAACGACCTCTCGCTGCGCATGGCGGGGCGCTTGCTTCTCGACCATGCCTCGCTGACCTTGCCGGCCGGCACCAAGGCCGGACTTGTCGGCCGCAACGGTACCGGCAAGACCACGCTGTTCAAGGCTATAACAGGCGATTTCCCTTCCGAGACGGGCTCGATCAGCCTGCCGAAGAACACGCGGATCGGCCAGGTGGCGCAAGAAGCGCCCGGAACCGAGGAGCCGCTGATCGAGATCGTGCTCAAGGCCGACCTCGAGCGCACGGCGCTGCTCGAGGAGGAAAAGACGGCGACCGATCCGCACCGTATTGCCGACATCCATATGCGGCTGGCCGATATCGACGCGCATTCGGCCGAGTCGCGCGCCGCCACCATCCTGGCCGGTCTCGGCTTCGACGACGCCGCGCAGCGCCGTCCGGCCTCCTCGTTTTCCGGCGGCTGGCGCATGCGCGTGGCACTCGCTGCCGTGCTGTTTTCCGAACCCGATCTTCTGCTGCTCGACGAGCCGACCAACTATCTCGATCTCGAAGGCACGCTGTGGCTTGAGAACTATGTTTCCAAATATCCGCACACGGTGCTGCTGATCTCGCACGATCGCGACCTGCTTAACCGCGCCGTCAATTCGATCGTCCATCTCGACCAGAAGAAGCTGACCTTCTGGCGCGGCGGCTACGATCAGTTCGAACGCCAGTACACCGAGCAGAAAGAACAGCAGGAAAAGGGCCGTATCAAGCAGGAAGCCGCCCGCAAGCATATGGAATCCTTCGTCGAGCGTTTTCGCGCAAAGGCATCCAAGGCAAGACAGGCTCAGTCCCGCATCAAGGCGCTTGAAAAGATGAAGCCGATCACGGCCATCGTGAACGACACGGTGCGGCCATTTTCTTTCCCGGAGCCGGTGAAGACGGTGGCCTCGCCAATCGTCGCGCTGAACAATGTCAATGTCGGCTATACCCCCGGTGAGCCGATTCTGAAGAAAATGACCTTGCGCATCGATGCCGACGACCGAATCGCGCTGCTTGGCGCGAATGGCAACGGCAAATCGACCTTCGCCAAGCTTCTGTCCGGTCGCCTGAAGCAGGAGACCGGCACCATGACCGTGGCGCCCGGGCTGAAGGTGGCGATCTTTGCACAGCACCAGCTCGACGATCTCAGGCCTGAGGAAAACGCCTACGAGCATGTTCGCAGGCTGATGCCCGAAGCGCCGGAATCGAAAGTGCGCGGCCGTGTCGCCCAGTTTGGGCTCACCACCGAAAAGATGAACACGGCGGCGAAAGACCTGTCCGGCGGCGAGAAGGCGCGGCTGTTGATGGGGCTGTCGGCCTTCGAGGGGCCGAACCTGTTCATCCTTGACGAGCCGACCAATCATCTCGACATCGACAGCCGCGAATCCTTGATCCATGCGCTGAACGAGTTCCCCGGCGCCGTCATCCTAATCTCGCACGACCGCCATCTCCTGGAAGCGACGGCGGACCGGCTGTGGCTGGTCAAGGATGGCGCGGTCAATCCCTATGACGGCGACCTCGAAGATTACAAGACGCTGGTCACCGGCGTGTCCGGCGACCGGCGCGAGCGGCGCGAGGCGGAAAAAGCCTCGAAGGCCGACCGCCGCCGCGAGGCGGCCCAGCGCCGCGCCGCCTTTGAGCCGCTGGCCAAGGAAATTCGCGCCACCGAAGCGCTGATGGACCGCATCCGCAAGCGCATCGACGGCATCGAGGACGAACTGGCCAACCCAGCAATCTACGAAAAGGATCCCTCGACGGCGACAAGGCTGGCCAAGGAGCGATCGCAACTCGCCCAGACGCTCGCCGGCCACGAGGAAAAATGGCTGACCATGTCGGCCGAGTATGAGGAAGGCACGGCGGAGTAGTTACCCTCCCCCTTGTGGGGAGGGTCGATCCGCGAAGCGGAGCGGGGTGGGGGTCTGCGCCACAACCCACCCCGGCGCTACGCGCTGACCCTCTCCTTCAAGGGGACGGTCAGATCTGGCCCTACACGCCTTGTTCGAAAACGGCTAAACACGTGCCATGAACCAGCACGCCAGCCTTCGCATCGGCCATTCGGCCTGTCCGCATGATTGCCCGTCGACCTGCGCGCTCGAGGTCGAGTTGCTTGACGGCAACCGCATCGGCCGCGTCCATGGCGCCAAGTCCAACAGCTATACGGCCGGCGTTGTCTGCGCCAAGGTTGCTCGTTACGCAGACCGCGTCCACCATCCCGACCGCTTGCTGAAGCCGCTGGTGCGCAAAGGCGCCAAGGGCGAGGGCGCCTGGCAGGAAACAAGTTGGGAGGCGGCGCTGGATCTCGTCGCCGAAAAATTCATCGCGGCCGAGGAAAAATACGGCTCGGAGACGGTCTGGCCCTATTTCTATGCCGGCACGATGGGGCTGGTGCAGCGCGACGGTATCGAGCGGCTGCGGCATGCGAAGAAATATTCGGGCTTCTTTGGCTCGATCTGCACCAACCTGGCCTGGACCGGCTGGATGATGGGGGCGGGCGCGCTGCGCGGTCCCGACCCGCGCGAAATGGCCAAGTCCGATTGCGTGGTGATCTGGGGCACCAATGCCGTGGTGACCCAGGTCAACGTCATGACCCACGCCATCAAGGCACGCAAGGAGCGCGGTGCCAGGATCGTGGTCATCGACGTCTATGAGAACGCCACGATGAAGCAGGCCGATATGGGCCTTGTCCTGAAGCCTGGCACCGATGGCGCGCTGGCTTGCGCGGTCATGCATGTGCTGTTCAGGGAAGGCTTGGCCGACCGCGCCTATCTCGAGAAATACACCGATGACCCGAAAGGTCTGGAAGCGCATCTGCGCACGCGCTCACCCGAATGGGCGGCCGCGATCACTGGACTGACTGTGGCCGAGATCGAGAACTTTGCCCGTCTCGTCGGCATGACCAGGAAAACCTATTTCCGCCTCGGCTACGGCTTTGCCCGCCAGCGCAACGGCGCGGTCAACATGCATGCCGCCTCCTGCATCGCCGCCGTCACCGGCGCCTGGCAATATGAGGGTGGCGGCGCCTTCCACTCCAATTCCGGCATCTTCAAGCTCAACCAAGAGGTGCTGGAGGGCACGCGCATGCGCAATCCCTCGATCCGCTATCTCGATCATTCGCGCATCGGCCCGGTGCTGACGGGAGCGCCGGATGCGCTCTATGGCGGGCCGCCGGTGACGGCGCTGCTCATCCAGAACACCAACCCGGCCAATGTCGCGCCCGAGCAGCGACTGGTGAAGCAGGGTTTCTTGCGTGAGGATCTGTTCACCTGCGTGCACGAGCAGTTCATGACCGACACGGCCAAGCTCGCCGACGTCGTGCTGCCGGCAACGATGTTCGTCGAGCATGACGACATCTACAAGGGCGGCGGAAACCAGCACATCACGCTCGGCCCGAAGCTGATCGAGCCGCCGGAAGGGCCGCGCACCAACCATTTCGTCATCGAGCAATTGGCTGAGCGCCTCGGAGTCGCCGACAGGCCGGGCTTCGGCCTCACCGAACAGCAGCATATCGATATCATTCTGGGCAAGCGCGGGCTGGGCAGCTTTGCCAGCCTGAAGGAGCAGAAATGGGTCGACTTGCAGCCGGATTTCGAAACCGCGCATTTCACCAAGGGCTTCGGCCATGCGGACGGCAAATTCCGCTTCCGCGCCGATTGGACCGGACAAGCCGCCCCCAACCGGCCGCCGAAAAGCATGGGCCTGTTCGGCCCGGTGGAGCAGTTGCCGCAATTTCCCGATCATGTCGACCTGATCGAGGTTGCCGACGAGGCGCATCCGTTCCGGCTGGCTACGTCGCCGGCGCGCAACTTCCTCAACTCGACCTTTTCCGAAACGCCGGTGTCGAAGGCCAAGGAGGGCCGGCCGGAATTGCTCTTGCATCCCGACGATGCCGCCGCACACGGTTTGGCAGAGGGCGATCGTGTCGAACTCGGCAATGCGCGCGGCGAGGTGGTGCTGCATGCGAGGCTGTTCGACGGCATCAAGCGCGGCGTGGTGATCGCCGAAGGCATCTGGCCGAACAGCGCGCATGAGCGCGGCGAGGGCATCAACGTGCTGACTGGCGCCGATGCGCCCGCACCCTATGGCGGCGCGGCATTCCACGACAACAAGGTGTGGCTGCGCAAGGCAAGCTGAGCGGCCTCAGCTCATACCGGCAGGGTTTCGGCCGTCCTTTTTCTGTTCTGCCGGAGACGAATGTCGTCGGCGATCGCCTGGGCTTCGATTCCGATTTCGCGCAGCAGGCCGGTGACCGAATTGTGGAAGCCGACGAGATAAAGACCGAGTTCCGAAGCGCGCGCATTGACGCCGCTGGCGCCAGGCTCGACGCCGGGCTGGAGGAATTTGGCATAGGCTGGGCGGTAGCCGGTGGCGAAGATGATCGCGTCGAAGTCGCTGTGCCGACCATCGACGAAACGGGCGCCGCCTTCTGATATCTCGGCAATGTCGGGCGCGACCTTGATCGCGCCTTCGCGGATCTTGCCGATGGTGCCGACATCGATCACCGGGATGCGCGACGCCAGGGATATCTGCTCCAGCAATCCCTGCTTGGGCCGTTTGAGCCCATATTTCTCCAGCCTGCCCAACACCAGATCGAGGATGATAGGGAAGACGGCGTCATTGACGCGTCGCGGCCCCAGGCGCGTCGCCATGCTGACGACCTGGATGGGCACCCCGAGCAGTTCGCGCGGCACGATATGGACGCCGCCGCGCACGGAGATCGTCGGATGCGCGCCGCCTTCCGCCAGGTCGAGCGCGATCTCGGCGCCGGTGTTGCCCATGCCGATGACCAGCACCGACTGGCCGGCAAACGGCGTGCTGTTGCGGTAATCCGCGCTGTGCAGACTTTTGCCCTTGAAACTGCCGGCGCCGGCGAATGCCGGCATCAGCGGCTCGGCATTGTATCCCGAGGCAATCACCACATGGGAAGCGCGCACGGTGCCTGATGTCGCTTCGACGCCCCAGCTTCTGCCCTGCCGGCGGATCGCACGCACCGCTTCTCCAAAGCGGGGCCGCAGATCGAAGCGTTGCGCATAGGTATCGAGGTATTTGACGAACAGATCACGTGGCACATAGCGCGGATAATGCCTGGGGAAGGGCACGAAGGGCAGGGATGAATAGCGCTTGGTCGTGTGCAGGTGGACGCGCTCGTAGTGGCGCCGCCAGGCGGGAGCGGGCTGCTGCTCTTTTTCAAGCAAGATGAAGTCGACCCCGGCCTGCCGCAGGCACGCGGCAACGGCCAGGCCCGCCGGCCCGGCACCGATAATCGCAACCGGGGTGGTGTCGTGCAAGCGCGCCTCCCGCCGCTAATTCGCGATGCGGAGAATGGCGAAAGCATGCCAGACATGCAACCTGATCGCTCATCCCGGCAGCGGCACCGTCAGGCCGACCTTGACGCGGTCCATGGCCACGAAGGTGCGGAATTTGCGGACATTGTTGCTGTTGAAGAACAGGCGCCGCGTCAGCGCCTCATAGGCGCTCATGTCGGCCACCGTGATGGCCAGGATGAAGTCGGCCTCGCCTGTCACATAGTAGCACTGCTGGACTTCCGGCGCCGCCAGGAATTGCCGCTTGGCCGCGTCGATCAGTTCGGTGCGTTCGCTTTCGAGTTCGACCTCGACGAAGATGGTGATGGGCTGGCCGACCGCCGCCGGTTCGATGACCGCGACATTGGCCGCGATGACGCCGGTCTGTTGCATGCGCTTGATACGGCGCTGCACCGCCGGCGCCGACAGGTTCACGGCCTCGCCGATCAGTCGCTGCGGCGTCGTGTTGTCCTTCTGCAGCACGGCGAGAATGGCGAGGTCGAAACTGTCGAGCGAGGCTGGCAAAGCGGGCAATGGCATGTCCTGAAGAAACAAACTTGCATTTCGGCACCTTGAATACAGCGCTTTTTGCGCCTGCCTTGCAATATAGTCTCGTCGTCAGCCAAGGAGGCCTTGATGTTCCTGCTCAACCGCAATGCCTTGCACGGCAGCCCACTCGATCCGGTCGACGCCGAAACGCTCGGGGTTGCGGGGGCCGACGCGGCCGAGCGTTTCCTGTCCCATCGCGACAATCATCAGGAGACGCCGCTGCATGCGCTGCCGGCGCTGGCCTCCGAACTGGGCATTGGCGCCATCCACCTCAAGGATGAGGGTTTTCGCCTCGGCCTCGGTAGCTTCAAGGCGCTTGGGGGCGCTTATGCCGTCGTTCATCTGGTGCTGGAGGAAGCCGGCCGCCGGCTTGGCAGGCCGCTCGGCATCGCCGATCTCGATCAGCCCGATGTCAGGGCGGTCGCCGCCACCATGACGATGGCTTGCGCGACCGACGGCAATCACGGCCGCTCGGTGGCACAGGGCGCGCGGCTTGTCGGCGCGAGGGCGGCGATCTTCGTCCATGCCGGCGTCAGCGACGAGCGCATCACGGCTATCGCCCGCTACGGCGCCGAGATGATCCGCGTCGACGGCAACTACGATGATTCGGTCAGGCAAGCCGCACGCGTCGCGGCGGACAAGGGCTGGACCGTCGTGTCCGATACGTCGTGGCCGGGCTATGAGCGCATTCCAGGCCTCGTCATGCAAGGCTACACCGCGATCATGCGCGAGGCGCTGCGCCAGCTCGGCGAACCGCCCACCCACGTCTTCGTCCAGGCCGGGGTCGGCGGCATTGCCGCTGCCGTGGCTGGCCATCTCGCCATCGTGCTCGGTGATGCCAGGCCGGTCTTCACCGTGGTCGAGCCCGCACGTGCCGCTTGTATCTTGGGCGCCGCCAGGGCTGGCCATCCTGTCAAGATCGCGCATGGCGAAGCGACTGTCATGGCGATGCTCGAATGCTACGAGGCGTCGCCTGTCGCCTGGCGCGTGCTGGCGCGTGCCGCCGATGCCTTCATGACCGTCGACGAGGAGGATGCGGTCGCTGTGATGCGGAGGCTTGCGCGGCCGGCCGGCGGCGATCCGGCCATCGTTGCCGGCGAAAGCGGCGGGGTCGGCCTGGCCGGACTGATCCGGGCGCTGGCCGACAACAAGGCCGAACTCGGCCTCGACCGGCTCTCGCGGGTGCTGGTCGTCAACACCGAAGGCGCAACCGATCCCAGGCGTTATGCCGAACTCGTCGGCGTGGCCGCCGCGGACGTGCTTGCGGGCAAGGTACTTTCTGGAGCAACGCCATGATCTCGGTCGACGCGCGGCGGCTGCTTGGCCGTATTCGGGACCTCGGCGCCATCGGCCGCGACGGCGAGGGCCGGCTGGTGCGGCTTGCCGCCTCGGACGCCGACCGGCAGGGCCGCGACCGCTTCGTCGGCTGGTTGCGCGAGGCGGGGCTCGAAGTCGCCATCGACCGCATGGGCAATATCTTCGGCATCTGGCGGACGCCTGGGAATGCCGGGCAGGCGCCGATCCTGATAGGCTCGCATATCGATACGGTCATAGATGCCGGCATTTATGACGGCTGCTACGGCGTGCTGGCTGGGCTGGAGGCAATCGAGACACTGAAGGCGTCAGGCTTTGTCCTGTCGCGCCCGTTGGCCGTCGCCGCCTTCACCAATGAGGAAGGCGTGCGCTATTCCCCCGACATGATGGGCTCGCTGGTTCATGCCGGCGGTGTTGCGATCGACGAGGCGCTGGCGGCCGTGGGGACCGACGGCAGCGTGCTCGGGCAGGAACTGGCGCGCATCGGCTATGCCGGCGACGAGCAGCCGGGCTTCCTCAAGCCGCATACCTATCTCGAACTGCATATCGAGCAGGGCCCGGTGCTGGAGCGCGAAGGCGTGCCGATCGGCGCGGTGGAAAACCTGCAAGGCATCTCCTGGCAGCGCATCACCATCGACGGGGTCGCCAACCATGCCGGCACCACGCCGATGTCGATGCGCAGCGACGCCGGCCATGCGGCCGCCCGTGTCGTCGCCTTCCTGCACGATCGTGCCAAGGCTTCGAACACGCCGACCGTCGCCACCGTCGGCACGATGCTTTTCGAGCCCAACGCCATCAACGTCATTCCCTCGCGAGCGGTCTTCACCATCGACCTGCGCGATCCTTTCGAGCACCGGCTGCAGGCGGAGGAAGCAGCACTCGCCGCTCACCTCGAAGAACTCGCCGCCGCCGAAGGCGTGACGATCTCGGTCGAGCGGCTGGCGCGCTTCGAGCCGGTGATCTTCGACAGCCGCATCGTGGAGCTGATCGAGGCCGCTGCCATCAGTCGCGGGCTGGTTTCGAAGCGCATGACGTCCGGCGCCGGCCATGATGCGCAGATGATGGCGCGTATCGCACCTGCCGCGATGATCTTCGTGCCGAGCGCCGGCGGCATCAGCCATAATCCGCGCGAATACACCGAGGATACCGAGCTCGTCGCCGGCGCCAACATTCTGCTCGATGTCGTCACCCGACTTGCAACCTAGTTTGAGAGGGGCGGAGAAATGGCCAAAATCGATCTCGATGCCTTGAAGCAGGAGATGACCGGCTGGCGGCGCGATCTGCATGCCCATCCGGAATTCGGGTTCGAGGAAAAGCGCACCGCGGCCTTCGTCGCTGCCAAACTGCGCGAATTCGGCCTCGACGATGTGACCGAGGGCGTCGGCGGCACCGGCGTCGTCGGCACGCTGAAGCGCGGCAGCGGCAACAGGGCGATCGCGCTCAGGGCCGATATGGATGCCCTGCGCATCACCGAGCAATCGGCTGTGGCCTATGGCTCGCAAAATCCCGGAATCATGCACGCCTGCGGCCATGACGGCCACACCACCATGCTGCTCGGCGCGGCGAAGCTGCTGGCCGGGGAGGGCGGGTTCAACGGCACGGTGCGCTTCATCTTTCAGCCGGCCGAGGAGTGGGGCAGGGGCGCGCTGGCCATGCTCGACGATGGGTTGATGCGCCGCTTTCCCTTCGATGAGATTTTCGGCCTGCACAATCTGCCCGGATTGCCGATTGGCCGTTTCGAAACCCGCCCCGGCCCGATGATGTCGGCCGAGGATATCTTCGAGATTGTTCTGAGAGGCCGCGGCGGCCACGCTGCCGGGCCGCAGGACGGCCGGGAGACACTGGTCGCCGCTTGCGCGCTGGTCACCAATCTGCAAACCATCGTCTCGCGCCGGCTGAGCCCGGCCGACATATCGGTGGTCTCGGTAACCGAGCTGATCACCGACGGCACCCGCAACGCGCTGCCCGGCCTTGCCCGTATCCTGGGAGACGCCCGCAGCTTTCGCCCCGAGGTCAGCGCCGAGATCGAGAAGCAGATGCGCACCATCGCCGCCGGCACCGCCGCCGCCTACAACGTCACCGCCGAGGTCGCCTACAGCAGGGAATTCGTGCCGCTGCACAACGACGCCGAATTGGTCGACGAGGCCTTTGCAGCCGCCGGAAACGTGTTCGCGCCCGAAGGCGTCGCCGTCGCCCGCGAGCCGATGACCGGCTCTGAGGATTTTGCCCGTTTCCTCGCTCACGTGCCCGGTTGCTTCGTCTTCCTCGGCAATGGCGACACGGCGCCGCTGCACAATCCGAGCTACGACTTCAACGATGACGGCCTGCTGTTCGGCACGAATTTCCATGCCGCGGTCGTCAGACGGCGATTGGGAGCATGAACGGCGCGGTCGTTCCGGAATTTGGCGGGAAGCCAAAGGGGTGGAATCCCCATGACGCTACGGCAAGACTCAGCTAACATCCATATTGCGGCGGACCTGATATCCGCCTGGCCGGCGCTATCAGGCACCTCCCAAGCGGCGCCGGCCGTCCTTTCCAGGCTGTGCTTTGTGCTGTCCCGCCGTGGTCCGCGGCGTTGCTGCACGCATGTCAACTCATTTGCCGGTCTTATCGGCTACAGGATTGCCGTCGGCGTGCGGGTTTTCCGCTGCCGGAGCCTTGGTTGGCGGGACGTTGTTGTCGCAGGCCGACACGGCCAGAACGATCAGCAGAAGGCCTAGGGAGAGCTTCTTCATCGCTACCTCCTCTCGTCTGACAACGAGACGACTTCCGTTTGGTTGCGACGATCAAGCCGAGGAACAAAAGCTCATGTCTCCGGTTGGATCAGGCAAAGGAGGACTGCTGGATGATCCGTCTGCTCTTGGCCTGCACCATCGCCTTCGTCACTTACCGCCTCGCGCGCAAGCTGATCGAGGACGTACCCGACACCGTAGATCCCCTGTTGCTGCCAGTCCCGAAGAATGATCGGGAGACATTGCGCAGGCAGTCGGCAGCGATGGGTGTCGATCCGGAACGCTGACCTGTCGACCCTGAGCTCGCCGCGCCGCTTCCTTGTTGCGAACAAAGCGGAAACGATGCTTGATGGGCGATGAACCTTGCCGCTCATGATTCGACATTTCGGGAACCGACCGACCAGCCCGCTTACCTCGCAAGGCTGAATGATGCCCAGCGCCAGGCCGTCGAGCATGGCGACGGCAGGATCGCCGGACCGCTGCTGGTCATTGCCGGCGCCGGCTCGGGCAAGACCAACACGCTGGCGCATCGCGTCGCCCATCTCATCGTCAAGGGGGCTGATCCGCGCCGCATCCTGCTGATGACGTTTTCACGCCGCGCCGCCTCCGAAATGGCCCGGCGCGTCGAGCGCATCGCCGGCGAGGTGCTCGGCCGTGACGCCTCGATCGTCACTGACGCGCTGACCTGGGCCGGCACCTTCCATGGCATCGGTGCACGGCTGCTGCGCGATTACGCGCAGGAGATCGGCCTCGATCCGGCGTTCACCATCCACGATCGCGAGGATTCGGCCGACCTGATGAACCTGGTGCGCCACGAACTCGGCTTCTCGAAGACGGAAGCGCGCTTTCCCACCAAGGGCACCTGCCTTGCCATCTATTCGCGCGCCGTCAACGCGCAGGCGCCGCTCGGCGAGGTGCTGGGCTCCGCCTTTCCGTGGTGCGCCGGATGGGGCGAACAGCTGAAGCAGCTGTTCGCTGGCTATGTCGAGGCCAAGCAGGCGCAGAACGTGCTCGATTACGATGACCTGCTGCTCTACTGGGCGCAGATGACGGCCGAACCGGAGATAGCGATGCATCTGGGCGGGCGCTTCGACCATGTGCTGGTCGACGAATACCAGGATACCAACCGGCTGCAGGCCTCGATCCTCATGGCGCTCAAACCCGATGGCGCCGGGCTGACGGTGGTCGGCGACGATGCGCAATCGATCTATTCGTTCCGCGCCGCCGAGGTGCGCAATATCCTGGACTTCCCAAACCAATTCGCGCAGGCCGCCGATGTGGTGATGCTGGAGCGCAACTACCGCTCGACCGAAACCATTTTGGCCGCCGCCAATGCGGTGATCGGCGAGGCCTCGGAACGCTTCACCAAAAACCTGTGGTCGGAACGCAAATCCGCCGCCAAGCCGAGGCTGGTGACTGTACGCGACGAGGTCGAACAGGCCAATTTCGTCTGCGAGGCCATCCTGGCCGAGCGCGAGGCCGGCACGGCGCTGAAATCGCAGGCGGTGCTGTTTCGCGCCTCGCACCACAGCGGGCCGCTGGAAATCGAGCTGACGCGGCGCAACATTCCCTTCGTCAAGTTCGGTGGGCTGAAATTCCTCGATGCCGCTCATGTCAAGGATGTGCTGGCGGTGCTGCGCTTTGCCGAAAACCCGCGCGACCGCGTCGCCGGATTTCGCGTGCTGCAGCTTTTGCCGGGCATCGGCCCCTCGGCCGCGGCGCAGGTCGTGGAGACGATGACATCGGCGCTGGACGAGGCGATGGGCCTTGCCGGCTGGCGGCCGCCGCAGCGCGCGGCGGATGACTGGCCGGGCTTCGTCTCGCTCTACTCCGGCCTGCGTGCCGGCGCCAAATGGCCGGCCGATCTCGAACAGGTCAGGCTCTGGTACGAGCCGCATCTCGAGCGCATCCACGAGGACGCAACCACGCGCCGGGCCGACCTTCTGCAGCTCGAGCAGATCGGATCCGGCTACGCTTCGCGCGAACGGTTCCTGACCGAGCTGACGCTCGATCCGCCGGACGCGACCAGCGACCAGGCCGGGCCGCCGCACCGCGACGAGGATTATTTGATCCTGTCGACCATCCACTCGGCCAAGGGCCAGGAGTGGAAGAACGTGTTTGTGCTCAACACCGTCGATGGCTGCATTCCGGCCGATCTCGGCGTTGGTACCAGGGAAGATATCGAGGAGGAGCGCCGGCTGCTTTACGTGGCGATGACAAGGGCCAAGGACAGCCTCAACCTGGTCATGCCGCAGCGCTTCTTTGCGCATGGCCAGGCGGCGCGCGGCGACCGCCATGTCTATGCCTCGCGCACGCGCTTCATCCCGGCCTCCCTCCTTGCGGCATTCGAACAGACGGTATGGCCGGCAGCGCAAGCAGCGCCGGGCAGGGCGCCCCGGCCGGAGATACGCGTCGACATTGGCGCGCGCATGCGCGGCATGTGGAAATAGCCGCGGCGATGGCGCCAGTCAGGATCGCAATTGCCGGTGCGCTCGGCCGCATGGGGCGCCAGATGGCGGACGCCGTGCAGGCCGACTCGCGGCTGGCGCTTACTGCCCGCTTTCATCGACCGGGCATTGCCGGCGATGGCCTGGTCAGCCGCGACGAGGCGCTCGGCCTGGCCGATGTGGTCGTCGATTTCACCACGCCGGCGGCATCGGCCGATCTGGCGAGAGCCTGCGCCGGCCGTCGCGGGCCTGCCATGGTCATTGGCTCGACCGGTTTCGATGACGCTGAATTGGCAGCCATCGCCGATGCCGCGAAAACCGTTGTCATCGTACGCTCCGGGAGCTTTTCGCTTGGGCTGAACATGCTGGTCGGATTGGTCGAGCAGGCGGCGAGAGCGCTCGGTCCCGCGGACTGGGATGCAGAGATTTTAGAGGCGCATCACCGCCACAAGATCGATGCGCCATCGGGCACCGCCCTGATGCTCGGCCAAGCCATTGCCGACGGACGCGGCGTCGAACTCAATGCGATGGCGAGGCTTGTTCGCGACGGTGTCACCGGTGCGCGGCCTGCCGGCGAGATCGGCTTCGCGATGCTGCGCGGCGGCAGCATCGTCGGCGAGCACAGCGTCAGCTTCTGCACCGGGGGCGAGATCGTCACCCTGTCGCATGCGGCCGAGGACCGCGTCATGTTCGCCCGTGGCGCCATCGCCGCAGCCCTCTGGGTGGCCGGGCGACCGCCCGGTCAATACGGTATGCGCGACGTCCTTGGCTTTGGCGCTTCCTGACGGGCCAGAACCCGCCGCTTTCCATTTCTCCAGTCGGCAAAATGACTGAAAGCTTGCGCCTGCCGCGACCGGAGGCGAAGCCTCCGCGTGGAGAATGCGGCGCGCCTCTTGGCGCGTCCTTCAGCCCGTTTGCAAGCGACAATGTCGACCCAGCCGCAAAAGCAAACGCCCGGATGCGGCCACTTGCGCGGGCCTTACGTAGATAAAGACCGAACCGTTCGGTTCGATTTATGTTGACGGACCGTACATCAAACGGTGAACGTACGCTCTGCGCAAACGGGTGGGCTCAATGGAGTTTTCTCAATAAACCGTTGGTTCAACAAGATAAAATTGTGGCAGCCAGCGATGTCGTTTCAATTTCAAGGGCCGTCCCACAGCTTTTTTGGCACATTTTCGTGACTGGAAACGACAACACCGCAGACCCATCTCGGGGTGGTCCGAGCGACGCGAAATCCTCCCAAGGGCACGCCACTAGACGGACAGAACAAACATACTGGAGTAACCAAAATGACCAAGATCGCTCTTACCGCCGCTGCCATCCTCGTTGCCACGGGCACCGCTTTCGCCGGCAGCGACAATTATGGTTCGGCCAACGCCAATCAGCCCGCCGCCGCTGTCGACCATTCCGTCACCGCTTCGACCTCGAAGACGAACGGAACCGTCCAGGCCCCGGCTTCGCAGGGCGCCGACCGCAACCTTTTCGGCCGCTAATCGCGACTGCCGACATCAACCAACTTGAACTCAGGAGTAAAGAAATGACCAAGATCGCTCTTACCGCCGCCGCCATTCTCATTGCCACGGGCACCGCCTTTGCCGGCAGCGACAATTATGGTTCCAATAATGTCAACCAGCCGGTTGCCAACCAGTCGACCTCCAACATCGACACCACGCATACCGGCTCGATCACCAAGTCCGTAAAGGCGCAGGGCGACGCGAATGCCAACGTGCCGGCTCAGTCTGGCCAGGGCATCTGGGGCCGTTGATTCTGTAAGTCTTCGACCACAAAGAGCGGTGGGCCTGGCCCGCCGCTCTTGTTTTTTGCGCATGACCAATCCTCCAAGCTCGGCAGAAAACAATCCGAGCCCAGGAATAAAACAGGAGTGCCTGGGGTCTTGTCCTTAGCGGAACCGTCCTCCCAAGACGCCGCCTAACGGATGAATCCAGGAGATTGAAATGAACAAGATCGCCCTCGCCACCGCCGCCATCCTCGTTGCGACCGGCAGCGCCTTTGCCGGCAGCG
This sequence comes from Mesorhizobium sp. BR1-1-6, assembly GCF_020165355.1. Lineage (NCBI taxonomy): Bacteria > Pseudomonadati > Pseudomonadota > Alphaproteobacteria > Hyphomicrobiales > Phyllobacteriaceae > Mesorhizobium > Mesorhizobium sp. BR1-1-6. Next base: position 57,469 of record NZ_JAIUHZ010000009.1, read on the forward strand.
ACCATTATGGCTCCGACAATGCCAACCAGCCCGTCGCCCCGATGGCGGGCGTGGACCACCTTGTCACCGGCGCGCTCAAGGATACGGGCATGGCCAGCCACGAGACAGGCGATGCCAAGACGAAGCCCACGACCGACTGGCCCGAACCCGGCCAAGGCATCTGGGGCAATTAACGTCCCGGACACGCAGCGGCCTTGGCTGCCAGCTTAACCCCGGATTTCTAGCGCAGATCCTTCGGACGCAGGCAATGCGTCAGCCGCGCGGACGACAGGTTGGACCAGTCGCCCTGGAAAACGAGGCGCGCAAAGGCTGCCGTTGGAAATTTTCCTTCGAGCCTCCTGCGCGCCTTGGCCTCTGACCCTGGCCCGGCAAGCTGTTTCGCCAGATATTGCAGACCGGGATTGTGGCCGACCACCAGCAAGCTGTCGTTCGACGGATCGGCTTGACGAATCTGGCTCAGAATATCCGTCGCTGAGGCTTCATAAAGCGCCTCGGAGAACGCGACTCGTGGATGCGCTGGCAACTCCGCGTCCACCAGCCGCCAGGTCTCGCGGGTGCGCAGCGCCGGCGATACCAGCGCCTGGTCCGGCAGCCACCCGCGCGTCGCGAGTTCGCGCCCTATCAATTGGGCCGCCTTCAATCCGCGTTCGGCGAGCGGCCGGTCGAAATCGGGGAGGTTGGGATCGTCCCAACTCGACTTGGCGTGGCGCAGCACAAACAACTGTTTCACGATACTCCCGGTCGAATGGCGGATGCAGATGGAGGCAGGACAGCTGCTGGTTCAGGCAATTTGCTTTTCGGCGGCCTCGCGCAAGACTTCTTCTCCCCACTGGTTCAGGCTCTTGCCTGCGAGTTCCGCTGCCATTGCGACTTTTGAATGAACCGAGGGGTCAACGCGCAACATGAGATTGCCGGAATAAGGTCTTTGCGGCGACTTACCGATTTTCGCGCAAGTTTCGACATAGTCGTCCACGGCTTCATGGAAGGCGGCTTTTAGCCCCGCGACAGTTTCTGAATGGAAGGATACGCCGTCTCGAATACCGGCAATACGGCCGAAGAAAATCTCGTCATCGTCATCATAATCAACACGGGCCGAATAGCCCTTGTAGGTCATCGCATTCATGGCTTCACTCCGATCCTCGACAAGAATTGGCGAGCATCCCGTACTTGATATCGCTTTGCTTCCTTTGAAGGGTGCGGCCGGTGGAACGTCTCGACTTCGCTCTTAAAGACAAAACGCACGCGTGAGCCGCTTCCTTCGATCACCTGGCAACCAACGGCGACCAGCAAGGTTTCGACGGCAATCCATTCGATACTGCCCGAAACTGGATCGGTGAATATCGCCTTGAGCACGCGCCTATGCTTGCTGTTCATGCAAGCATGAGATAGGCGAGTGCGCCAAAGTTTGCAATCAAATTATGACTGCAAAAATGCCTACGGCGTGATCCGCGCCAATTGCTCGAAATCGATTTCCTCGCGCAGCGGGCTCGGTGCAATGATCATCGAGGTTGCATTGTCGGCATCGTCGGCGAAGCGGGCAAACACGGTGTGGCCCTTTTCCATCCGGGCCTTGCCCTCGGCGACCAGCCCCAGCGCCAGCGGATAGAGCTGGTGTTCCACCTTCAGCACTCGTGCGGCAAGTGTGTCGGCATTGTCGCCGACCATTACCGGCACCGCCGCCTGTGCGATGATCGGGCCGTCATCCATCTCGGACGTGACGAAATGCACCGTGCAGCCATGGATACGCATACCCGCCACCAGCGCGCGCGCATGCGTATCGAGCCCCTTGAAGGCCGGCAGCAGAGCGGGGTGGATGTTGATCATGCGACCCTGCCATTTCTGGACGAGGCCGGTGGTCAAAATGCGCATGTAGCCGGCCAGTGCCACGATCTCGGCATTGAAGGCCGTGAGGGCCGCATCGATCGCGGCGTCGTGCGCCTGCTTGCTGGCGTGGTCGGCCCGGGAAATCACCTGGGTGGCGATGCCGCGCGCCCTCGCCATGCCGAGCCCGGCGGCATCCGCCTTGTCGGAGATGACGCCGACGATTTCGGCGGGGAAAGCCGGGTCGCTGGCGGCGGCGATCAGCGCCGTCATGTTGGAACCGCGCCCCGAGATCAGAACGACAGTGCGTTTCTTCTGCGCACTCATAGACCGATCGAACCCCGATAGATGACGCCGGCGTCGCGGCGCGGCACGATCCGGCCGATCGGCGTCACCGTCTCGCCGGCTTCCTGCAAGACGGCAGCGACCTGCGCCGCCTGGCCGGACGCCACCGCCAGGATCATGCCGATGCCGCAGTTGAAGGTGCGCATCATCTCTTCGGGCGCCACACCGCCGGTTTTGGCCAGCCATGAGAACACAGGCGGCACGTCGATGGCGTCGAGATCGAGCTCGGCCGAGAACTCCTTCGGCAGAACGCGCGGAATGTTTTCGGGGAAGCCGCCGCCGGTGATATGGGCCAGCGCCTTGATGCCGTGCGTGTTGCGGATCGCCTTCAGGATCGATTTCACATAGATCCGGGTCGGCTCGAGCAGCGCCTCGGCCAATGTGGCCTCGTCATTGAAGGGAGCCGGATCGGTCCATGCCAGGCCGCTGGTCGCAACGATGCGGCGCACCAGCGAAAAGCCGTTCGAATGCAGGCCCGACGAACCCAGCCCCAGCAGCACGTCGCCCTCGACGATGTCGTCGGTGGGCAGAAGCTGGCCGCGCTCGGCCGCGCCCACGGCAAAACCGGCAAGGTCATAGTCCTTGCCGTGATACATGCCCGGCATTTCGGCCGTCTCGCCGCCGATCAGCGCGCAGCCGGCCTGCCGGCAGCCCGCGGCGATGCCGCCGACGATCGCCGCACCCTGGTCCGGATCGAGCTTGCCGGTGGCGAAATAGTCGAGGAAGAACAGCGGTTCGGCACCCTGCACGACGATGTCGTTGACGCACATGGCGACGAGGTCGATGCCGATCGTGTCGTGCTTGCCGGCGTCGATGGCGATCTTCAGCTTGGTGCCGACGCCGTCATTTGCAGCGACCAGCACCGGGTCGGTAAAGCCGGCGGCCTTGAGGTCGAACAAGCCGCCGAAACCGCCGATCTCGCCATCGGCGCCCGGCCGGCGCGTCGCCTTGACCAGCGGTTTGATCTTCTCGACCATGAGATTGCCGGCATCGATGTCGACGCCAGCCTCGGCATAGGTGAGCCCGTTCTTACGCTTGACTGTATCGCGCTTCATATCTGGCTTGTCGCTGTTTCCTTTGCGGCTCTTCGCATGAACGGTTTCGGTCCGCAAGGAAAACGGCGCTGAAACTGCCGCTCCCCACCAGGGGAAGCTCGGCAGCTTCTCTCTTGCGCCCATCCCCCATCTCCATCATCTATCGTTCAGACAGAAGCGACGGGACATGCGCTTGACCATCCCCAACCTGATCACAATCATGCGCCTTGTCCTGGTGCCTGCCGTGGTGCTGGCCATGCTCCAGGCGCGCTGGGATTGGGCCTTTGCCGGGTTCCTCGTTGCCGGCATCTCGGACGGCGTCGACGGCTTCATCGCCCGCCGGTTCAACCAGCATTCCAAGCTCGGCGCCTATCTCGATCCGGTAGCCGACAAGCTGCTTCTGGTTTCCGTGTTCGTCGTGCTGGGCTTCATCGGGCAATTGCCGCTGTGGCTGGTCGTCACCATGGTGTCGCGCGACGCGCTGATCATTTGCGCGGTGCTGTTGTCCACCGTGATGGCCCACCCCGTCGAGATGAAGCCGCTCCTCGTCTCCAAGGTCAACACCGCCATCCAGATTGTACTGGCGGCGCTGGTGCTGGGTGAGCTTGCTTTTTCGATCCATCTCGATCCACTTCGTCCCGCCCTCATAATGCTGTCCGGGGTCTTGACCGTGGCTTCGGCCGCAGCCTATCTCGTGGCTTGGCTGAGGCATATGAGCGGCTATGGCGAAGGCTCCACCCCGGGCACCTGACAAAGAAGCTGCGGCGAGCGCGCCGGCGGCCGCCGGTGATGATCCATCCGCCGGATTCCGCCGGCAGATCTTCTTCTGGCTTGCCGGTGTCGCCGCGCTTGCGCTTTTCCTCTATGTTTTCAGCGCCATCCTCTTGCCCTTCGTGGCCGGCATGGTGCTCGCCTATTTCCTCGATCCCGTGGCCGACCGGCTGCAGCGGCTCGGCCTCAGCCGTTTCATGGCAACGGTGGTCATCCTCATCACCTTCCTTGTCGTGCTGGTGCTGGCCTTTGTCATCCTCATCCCGGTGCTGGCGACGCAGATGGCCGATTTTGCCGGCAAGTTGCCTGAGTACCTGACGCGGCTGCAGAGCCTGATCACCTCGTTCGATCCGAAATGGCTGGAACAGAAATTCGGCGTCAACGCCAATGGCCTGCGCGACGGATTGAACTCACTGCTGACATCCGGCTTCGGTCTGCTGACGACCGTGTTCACCTCGATATGGAGTTCGGGCGTGGCGCTGGTCTCGGTGATCAGCCTGTTCGTGGTGACGCCGGTGGTCGCCTTCTACATGCTGCTCGACTGGGACCGCATGGTGGCGGTGATCGACAGCTGGGTGCCGCGGGACAATGTCGCCACGGTGCGCGCCATCGCCAGGGACATCAACACGGCAACGGCCGGCTTCGTGCGCGGGCAGGGCACGCTGTGCCTGGTGCTGGGCGCCATGTATGCCACTGGCCTGACGCTAACCGGTCTCAATTTCGGCATCCTCATCGGCCTGTTCGCCGGGCTGATCTCCTTCATCCCCTATGTCGGCTCGCTGACCGGACTGGTGCTGGCCGTCGGCGTTGCCTTCGTCCAGTTCTGGCCGGACTGGACCATGGTCGTAGCGGTCGCGGTGGTGTTCTTCATCGGCCAGTTCGTCGAGGGCAATATCTTGCAGCCGCGGCTGGTCGGCAAAAGCGTCGGCTTGCATCCGGTGTGGCTGATGTTCGCGCTGTTTGCCTTCGGCGCGCTGTTTGGCTTCGTCGGCCTGCTGATTGCGGTGCCTGCATCGGCCGCGGTCGCGGTCCTGGTGCGCTTTGCCATTGCGCGTTATCTGGAATCGCCGCTCTACAAGGGTCACGGCAAGGCCGTGCCGCCATTGCCGGCCGATCGTCGCAAAGGCATCAATCCATGATCCGGCCTGGCCGGGTCGCGCGGCTGAGCCTGGCATGAGCGACCAGAGGGCCGACCCGCCGCGCCAGCTGCCGCTCGATCTCGGCCATGGCACCGGCTATTCGCGAGACGAACTCGTCGTCTCCGGCACCAACAACCAGGCAGTGGCGCTGGTCGACCGCTGGCCGGACTGGCCCTCGCCGGTGGTCGTGCTGGCCGGTCCGGCCGGTTCCGGCAAGACCCATCTGGCCTCGATCTGGCGGGCACGGGCGGATGCCGTTCAGGTCGACGCGCACCGCATCGGCGACAGCATTGTAAATCTCGGTGCCCGGCCGGCGCTGATCGACGACGTCGATACCGGCACAGTCGACCAGCAAGGGCTGTTTCATCTGATCAATGCGGTGCGCGGCAGCGGCTCGCATTTGCTTTTGACGGCGCGCCGCTTTCCCTCGGCCTGGGGCGTCACGCTGCCGGATCTGGCGTCGCGGCTGAAGGCGGCGGCAACCGTCGAGATCCACGAACCCGACGATCTCCTGCTGGCAGGTGTCATCACCAAGCTGTTCGCCGACCGCCAGGTCGAGGTCGAGCCGCATGTCGTGCAATATCTGGTGCGCCGCATCGAGCGCTCCCTGGCGACGGCCATGCGCGTGGTGGAGCGGCTGGACCGCGCCGCGCTCGAACGCAAGACGTCGATCACCCGGGCGCTGGCGGCTGAAACCGTCAGCGCCATGGACGAGGGGCAGGGCGAGTTCGAGGTCTAGCGCGCGATGGTCGCCGGCCAGCAAACGGTGGTTCCATGTCCCTTTAGCCGTCCCATTTCGGGAAACAAAAGCTGGCACCGATCTTGCGATACAAGCTTGCCGGCTGACCCCGGTCCTGATTGCGTTCCAAATCAGGTTGTAGGCTCGCCGGGAGTGGGGCGGTTGGGGTTCTCGCCCGGCGAGCTTACCTTCATGTGACTTCAGTCACCCTCACTCTTGCTGCGCGTTCGGCTGGCCCGCGCAATGCCAAGCTAGGTGAGAGAAGAACGGGTATTCGTCAATTGACGGATACCCAAAATGGCGACGGGGCCACCGAGTCGCTGAAATGCCGGCGCTCGGTGAACTCCGTGGCTGAGGCGAACGAGCCATATGCCCGCTGCTTGACGTTGATCTCGTCAGTTGGCCTTCTTCGCCTTGTTCACATAGTCGTTCGTGTACGTCTGCGTGATATCGATCTTGGCGTTGGCCACATCGGGCGAACCGAGAGAGAAAACGTCGAGCACGGCCTGCGCGCCTTTTGGATCCATGAGCCCGGTGGTCGAATACATGGGGATCGCATTTTTCAACGCGGCCAGATAGGCGTCCTTGTCGCTGCCGATCAGATTGTCGGGGATCTGGGCCATGATCTCTTCGGCGCTGTGGGAGTGAATGTAATCCAGCGTGGCAAGCATGGCATTGGTCAATCCCTGCGTTGCTTGGGGATGCGCGGCCATCCATTCCGGCCGGGTGTAAAGCGCTCCGCCGGGATAGTCGCCTCCGAATACCGCCTCGGTATCCTTCTGGGTGCGCGTGTCCGCCAGGATGGTCAGGTCCTTATGCCTGGCCTGAAGCACGGTGACGGCCGGATCGAGCGTCACCACGGCGTCGATCTGCCCTTGCTCCATGGCGGCGACGGCGGTAGCGCCCAGCCCAACGCCGATCACGGCGGCGGATGTCGGGTCGATGCCGTTCTTCTGCAGAAGGAACTTCAGGAAGAAGTCGGTCGAGGAACCGGGAGCGGTCACGCCGACCTTTTTGCCAGCAAGGTCCTTCACTGACTTGATCTTGCCGGTCTGGCCCGGCGCCACCGCCAGCACCAGTCCCGGGAACTGGTCGTAAACGACGAAGGATTGCAGGCGCTGGTTCTTGGCGGCCAATTTCACCGTGTGATCGAAATAGCCGGACACCACATCCGCGCTGCCACCCAATACTGCGGTCAGCGATTGAGAACCGCCCTTGAAATCGACGAGGTCTGCATCGATACCGGCTTTTTCGTAAGCGCCGATCTGTTTGGCGAGCACGGTCGGCATGTAGCAGAGGCATGATGCTCCGCCGATCGAAATGGTGACCTTTTCGGCGGCCCCCGCGTCTGTGGCCACCGCGAGCAATACGACGGCGGCGGCCGCCAGTTTCGAAATGATCCTCATGATCTCCTCCTTGAGCGGAATTGGGGCCTATCGGCCTGGTTTCGAGAATTCAGGCCGCCAGACAAGCAGCCTTTTTTCGATCAGCGTGACGATCCAGTCGATCAAGAGCACAAAAGCGGCGAGGACGAACATTCCGGCAAAGACGCCCGCTACGTCGAAAACGCCCTCGGCCTGCTGTATCAGATAGCCTAGTCCGCCCGCCGCACCGAGATATTCGCCGACCACGGCGCCGACCACGGCAAATCCGACGGAGATATGGAGCGATGAAAACACCCAGGACAATGCCGATGGCATATAGACGTGGCGCAGCAATTGCCGTTCGTTCATGCCGAGCATTCGGGCATTGGCCAGCACCGTCGTGTTCACCTCCCTCACGCCCTGGTAGACATTGAAGAAGACGATGAAGAAAACCAGCGTCACGCCCAAGGCAACCTTGGACCAGATGCCGAGGCCAAACCAAAGCGTGAAGATCGGCGCCAACACGACGCGGGGAAGCGCATTGGCCGCCTTTACATAGGGATCGAAGACGGCCGCAAGTCTCGGCTTGCGGGCAAACCAGAAGCCGATCGCGATCGCTGCCAGCGAGCCGATGGCGAAGGCCAGCATGGACTCCCACAGCGTGATCCACAGATGATGCCAGATCGTCCCGGTGGCAAACCACTTCCATATCTGGCCTGCCACCGCCAATGGGGTCGAGAAGAAGAAGGAAATATTGTTCGGATCGCCGATCAGGTGCGTCGTCGACGCTGCCTGCCAGAGCGCGATGACGATGACGGCCACGGTTAGCTGTGCGAAAAGCAGCGTCGTCCTTTTCATCGGATCGCTCCTTCTTCAATCTCGCCGTAAGCCTTGAGCACTTCCTTCTTCAGCATGTGCCAGATGTCTCGATGCAATTCCTGGAAGCGCGGTTCCAGCCTGATTTCCGAAATATCGCGTGGACGCGCCAGCGGGATTGGAAAGTCGCCGATGATGCGTGCCGAGGGACCGGCTGACATCACCACCACGCGATCAGCCAGCGCGATCGCTTCCTCGAGGTCGTGGGTGACGAACATCACCGCCTTGCGGTCGTCCGACCACAGCTTGAGCAAAAGGCCGCCCATGATCAGCCGCGTCTGTGCGTCGAGCGGTCCGAAGGGTTCGTCCATGAGGATGATCTTGGGGTCGCGGATCAGCACCTGCGCAAGAGCAACGCGCTTTTTCTGGCCGCCTGAAAGCATGTGAGGGTAGCGCTCGCAGAAAGCAGCCAGGCCGACGCGTCCGAGCCATGCTCGCGCGCGTTCCTTTGCTTCGGAAGAGGGCACGCCTGCCACTTCCAGCCCGATGGCCACATTGTCCAGGCCGGTCTTCCAGGGCATCAATGCGTCCTGCTGGAAGAGGTAGCCAGCCTGTCTGTTGAGACCGCGAAGCGGGGCGCCGAACACACGGACGCTGCCTGCCGAAGGCTCGAGAAGCCCTGCGCCGGCATTCAGCAGCGTTGACTTGCCGCAGCCCGTCGGCCCAATGATCGCCACGAATTCCTGGTCGCCGACTTTCAGATCGGCGCGGGCGACCGCCTGGAAGCTACGCCCGGCCGCCAATGCGAAATCTATGGTCACTCCATCGAGATCGACCGCGATCCCGGTTCCGGCTGGCGGCTGTCTGAATTTTGTCTCCGTGCCGCCCGTGGCGGTTTCCGTCGTCATGCTGAATGCCGCCCTGCGCCGAGACGGGTGGGTGTCCAACTGTCGCTCATGGTTCCTCCGTGAGGCTTTAGCGGAGACCGTCGATGTCCGATGGGCATCTGTTGCCCCGCACCGTGTCGTGTTCCGGCTCACAATAGTCGATGCGGTGGAGCAGGCAACTTTGCCGTCCGCGGCTTTTTGTTGCGACCGTGACATGCAGCAGCAAAGACCACTGGGCGCGCGCGGAGATTGCCGACAGCCCCATTCTGCACCCGACACATTGCCATTCGCAGGCGCCAACGGCCCTCGATTGCCTGTTCTGTGAAAGGTGGTCGGAGTGGAGAGATTCGAACTCCCGACCCTCTGGTCCCAAACCAGATGCGCTACCAGGCTGCGCTACACTCCGAACGGTCTGTTGCCTATTCATTTCAGTGTTGCATGGCAAGTGCAAAAACCTGCAAGTGCAAAAACCTTGCCGCCGTCGGCATTGCGCAGTAATGACGGGCGAAGAGGCGGCCATGCTGCCTTGCACAGCAATGAGGTGGTCATGTCCGCGCGCATTTTCAGTCCAGCCAAAACCGCGATGCAGTCCGGCACGGCCAAGACCGGCCATTGGGTGCTGGAATTCGATCCCGAGATGCGCAAGAAAATCGACCCGCTGATGGGCTACACCACTTCCGGCGACATGAGGAGCCAGATCAAGCTGACCTTCGACACGCGTGAAGAGGCCGTGGCCTATGCCGAGAAGGAAGGGCTCGCCTACCGCGTCGAGGAGCCGAAAGAGCCCAAGCGCCGCCAGATTTCCTATGCGGAAAATTTCCGCTATGACCGCAGGACGCCCTGGACGCATTGACCGGCAAAGCCCGGGCGGGCGCCAGCGCAGACATCTTACCGGCTCCGAGCCGGCCAGCGGTCCCGTAGCTCAGCTGGATAGAGCACCGGCCTTCTAAGCCGATGGTCACAGGTTCGAATCCTGTCGGGATCGCCAATAATTTCAACGGCTTAGCTGCTCCGGACGTGAGAAATTTCAACGCGGGCAGGAATCCGGTCGGAACTTTTCATCCCTTCTCGTCTTCACGAATGCGCTTGCCGGCGCGACGGCGGCACGCCGCCGCCGCGGCGCCCTTTCCGTATTATTTCGTGACCTTGTCGCGCGGGAACCTTCGTAACGATCACGCGTTCGGGGCCTTGTATTCGCGGTCCCTCATAAAAGTAAGCATTCGGGCTGCGAATGGCGGGCAAAACAAGCATGGGTTGGGGAAGGAGAAAACCGCGTCATGTCGAAACGTGAAATTGGAACGTCGCCCGCCCTGGGGCGACGTATCGCCGAGCTCAAAGCCAAGATGCAAACCGCCCGGATTTCCGACCATGAGCTGAAGACCTTCCATAAGGTTGCCGCCATCATGGGAGCGGGCGAAGGCTCTCTAGGCCTGGATGCCGACGATCTGATCGCGGCATCCTTTGTTGCAGAGACGCTGGGCGAATCGGCGCCCAACGGCTGACGGCAGGACCCTCCTGTCGTAGGTCCGGATCGATCATCCGGACAAATCTTCGAGACGCAGGCCGGAGGCGGCCGCCGGTCCGGCGGCCGTAACCCTGCAACCTCTGCCGTCGAATTGGAGGGAAAGTCTTATCGTTTTGTTTGCGTTGGCGCGTCATAGTAGACGCGGCTAACGGAGTTGAAGAGATGAAGCTCGACCTGTCGCCGACGAGTTGGGGCAGGGTGATCGCCGTCACCGCCGCCGGCACGGCGTTCTTCATTGGCGTGGCGTTTTTCGTCGATTCGTTCAATTTCCCGTATCTTTCGCCCGAAGCTGTGTGGCGGGCTCAGCTGACCGACATTCTGTTGCCCCTGGTGCTGGGTGGATCGTTTCTCTTCTTCCTGATGTGGAAGATACGCCAGTTGGCCATTGCCCAGCGCGATCTCACCGTCGTTGCCGCCACCGACAGCCTGACGGCGGTGCTCAACCGCGGCGCTTTCTCCATGCTGGTCGAAGCCTATCTCGAACAGGTCCGCAAACAGGCGTCGGCCAATTCCGGTGCGCTGCTGATCATCGACGCCGATCACTTCAAATCGATCAATGACCGGCTTGGGCATGACTGCGGCGACCAGGCGCTCAAACTGATCGCGCAGACGATCAAGGATCAGCTCCGCGGCACCGACATCGTCGGCCGCATCGGCGGCGAGGAATTCGGCGTGTTTCTTCCCGGCGTCGATCCCTCGCAATCCTGGCTGGTTGCCGAAAGCATCCGCCGGCGAATTCGCGAGGTGGAATTTTCGCCGGGCGGCCGGTCCTGTCCGCTTTCCGTGAGCATTGGCGGTACCGCCTTTAACGGGCCGACCACCTATGAGGAGATATTCTCGGCAGCCGACAGGCGGCTCTATGCCGCCAAGTCAAATGGACGCGACCAGGTCAGTTTCGATCCGATGGTTTCCCAGCAAACGCCGCCAGCCGCGACAATCACGGTTCATTGAGGCGGATCCGGCCAGCCACCGGCGCCGGGGGCGCGTCGCTGGGGATTTCTGCAGCCATCACGCAGAAGGTATTTTCGCTTTGCGCGCCGCCCGCTAAAGGTGGTGGCCACAGCTCCGGCCGGGGCTGAATGCATCGGGCAGGGCCTTCTTCGCATGACATTGATGGGCGCGGCGGCACTGCTGATCCTGGTCCTGACCTATGCCGGCGTCGCCGTCGGCCGCATACCAGGCCTGCGCCTCGATCGGGCGGGGATCGCACTGCTCGGCGGGGCCGCGATGATAGCCATCGGGGCGATCAGCCTGGAGGATGCCTACCGCGCCATCAATTTCGACACCATCACGCTTTTGCTCGGCATGATGATCGTAGTGGCGCATCTGAAGGTCTCGGGCGCCTTTCGCGGCCTCGGTGCCGTCGCGATCGAGCATGCGCATGCGCCGTTCATGCTTTTGGTTATGGTGACCCTGCTGACCGGCCTGCTGTCGGCTTTCCTGGTCAATGACGCCATCTGTCTTGTCATGGCGCCGATCGTCGTTCACGTCACCCGCGCCATCAAACGCAATCCGGTTCCTTACCTCATCGCGACCGCCACCGCGTCAAATTGCGGCAGTGTCGCCACCATCACCGGCAATCCGCAAAACATGGTCATCGGTGCGCTGTCGGGCATCTCCTATCCGGCCTTTTCAGCGGCTCTGGCTCCGGTTGCCCTGTTCGGTCTCGTCGCGGTCATCGCCATTGTTCGCATCGTCTACCGCACCGAATTCGCGCGCAACGGCGAATTGACGCCACAGGTCTCGCGCGGCCGCATGCATCGCCGCCAGGTGCTGAAAGCGGTGGTGGTTTGCATCGGACTGGCCGTTGCCTTCTTCGCCGGTGTGCCTGTCGCCAAGGCGGCGCTCATCGGCGGCGCCATCCTCCTGCTCACCCGCGCCATCAAACCAGAGCGCATCTATCGCGAAATCGACGGGCCATTGCTGTTCATGTTCGCCGGCCTGTTCATCGTGGTTGCCGGCGCCGAACGAACGCTGCTGACACCGGACATCGTCGCATCGGCCAAGAACGTCGGGCTGGACGACGTCTGGCGCCTGTCGGGCTTCACCGCGGTGCTCTCCAACATAATGAGCAACGTGCCGGCCGTGCTGGCGCTGCGGCCCTTCATCCCCGGCCTGGAAAACCCCGAGCGCGCCTGGCTGGTCGTCGCCATGAGCTCGACGCTGGCCGGCAATTTCACGCTCCTGGGCTCGGTCGCCAATCTGATCGTTGCCGAACAGGCGCGCGCCGCCGGCACGTCGCTGTCGTTCGGCGCTTTCTTCAAAGTCGGCCTGCCATTGACGCTGCTGACGCTGGCGGCTGGCACGGCATGGCTGGCGCTCTGATCCCTGGCGCGACTGTTCCGTGCTCAATTGCTCCGGAGTGACGGGTGCTCCGGAGTGACGGGGCTTGGTATTTGCGGCCAAGTCCCGCCACCGGCCCAGATTTTCAGGGCGCCACTATCAATCGGCCTTTCATGTTGGGATGGAAGCGGCAGAAATAATCAACCGCTCCCGCCGTCTTGAGGGTCAGTTTTCCCTTCGCCTTCGGCGGGATCATCACCTCCCAGCCGCCCTTCACCGTGGCCGTGTGGGCGAATGCGTCCTTGTTCACCCACTCGATCGTGTCGCCGACCCTGGCCTCGACGCTTGCGGGCGAGAAGACGAGCTTGTCGATCGTCACCTCGATCGTCGCTGCCGGCGCCGGGCCGGCGGCAAGCACCAGCGCCAGCCAGGCAAGGAGCGGTCGGATCAGCACGGCCGCTTTCATTTCAACATGCCGGCGACATGTTCGGCATGCTGCTCATGCCCCTGGAAGATCTTGAGGCCGGTTTCGAGCAGGCTCTTCAGCTCGGCATTGCTGGCTGACGGAATGAGCAGGGTTTCGAGCGCTCCATTGACCTGCTTGTGGTAGGCCACCTCGTTTTCGATATAGGCCTTGTCGAAGGCAGCCCCTTTCAGCTTGGCGAGCTTGGCATGTTCCTCTTTCGCCGCCTTGGTCAGCGCCTGGCTGGTGGCATTGTCTTCCGGCTTCACCTTGAGCTTCTTGAGCAGGTCGAGCGCCTGCTTGTTCACCGCTTCGTGGTCGCGCTCCATGTCCTTGGCGAAATCGACGACTTCCTTGTTCTTGGATTTCTTGATTGCCTGCTTGGCCGCCTCGATGTCGATCATGTCGGCTGTGTAGGCGATGTGGGCGATCTGCGGGTCGGTCGGCTTGTCGGCAGCTTGCGCGAATGGGGCAGCGCCAAGCAGCAAGAGGGCGGCAAACGCTGTGGTATGTCGGATAAGCATGGCATCTCCTTCGCCCGACAGGCTGGGCAGCGGGCTTCATCTGGGTTGACATTCATTGGATGAGGATGGCGCAGAAACGTTCCCGACAAATCGGCGAAAGATCTGGCCTTGAAGATCACCCGTCGAATCCGAGCCGTTTCATCACGGCCTGCGTCAGCCGCTCGCAGCGCCGGCCGGCGAAGGGAAAGGCGTCGAGCAGCACCGGCCCGATCTCGTCGTCCAGCGCCTTGCGCAGCAAAACGCGGGCGCGGTGCAGTCTCGTCTTGACGGTCTCGGGCCGCACGCCGAGCAGGTCGGCGGTCTCCTCGATGCTCAGCCCCTCGATGACGCGGGCCACGAAAACCGCGCGATAGGCGTCGGGCAGGCTGTCGGTCGCCCGCTCGACAAGCCCGAGGATCTGCCGCTGCGCCATCGTCCGCTCCGGATCGTCGCTTGGGTTGAGGGGAAACCGGATGATCTGCGCTTCCGGGTTTTCAGGCATGGCCACGGTTCGCCGTCCTTTGCGAAGCCGCCCGAGCGCCTCGTTGATGACGATGCGCGACAGCCAGGTGGAAAGCGAAGCATCGCCGCGATAGGTGCCGAGATTGGTAAAGGCCCTGACATAGGCCTCCTGCACGATGTCCTCGGCCTCGCTGTCGTTGCGCACCATGCCGCGCGCCAGTCGGTAGAGCCGCTGGTTGTTCAGCTTCATGATCTTGCGAAAGGCATCGCTGTCGCGGGCAAGCGCGCGGGCTACGAGCCGGAGCTCGTCCGTCGCCGTTGATGTTGCCGTCAGCGCGGGCATGTGTCCTCCATCGATCCTTGCACGGAAGATTGGATGCAGGTTTCGAAAAAAGGTTCCCGAAAAATCACGCCAGGCGATCCGCCTGGCTGCCTATGCTAGCACTTTGGCCGGCTCCCTGCCGGTGTTTTGCATCCGCGCCGTCGCGGCCAGCAGATCGGTCTGCGTGATCAGCCCGAGGATGTGGTTTTTATCGTCGACGATGATGACGGCGTGGCTGCGCCCGTCGGTCAGCACTGGCAGCAGCGCCATGGCGTTCGAGCCGGCAGTTGCGGTTGCCGCCGGCGAGATCACGGTTCCGACCGTGCCGGCCGCCAGCGTCAGTTCCCGCAAGCCCACGGTTCCGGCCAGCCTTGCCTCGGCATCCACCACCGGCAAGGTTCGTATGTTGTGGTCAAGCAGCAATTGGCGCGCAGCGGCGGCTGGCGTGTGCTCGTCCACCGAGATGACGTCGCGCGACATGATGTCTTGGCACCGCAACGTCGCATGCTCGCGCACCATGGCCTGCAGCTCGACCTGCCGCAGCAGCCGGTCGAGATCGCCCCGGTCGATGTCGAAGGTCTCGTCGAGCGCTCCAAGCGCGGCATCGATATCCTCGGAGCGAAAACCGACACGCAATTGCGCCGGCGGGTCGATGGTGCCGTGGCTGTTTACCGGCGCCGGGGCCGGCACGTGCGGGTAGTTGCGCCGGGCCAGCTTGTGGAAGCCGTAGCCAAGCGCCACCAGCAGCATCGAATTGACCGCCACGGGCACGAAAGGAAAAAGGAAGCCGGCGCTGATGACGGCTGGACCGCCGAACACCGCGGTCAATGCCGCCGCACCCCCGGGTGGATGCAGGCAGCGCGTGAACGACATTGCGGCGATCGCCAACGCTACCGCAATACCGGTGGCGAGCACCGGCTGGTGCACGAATTGCACCACGATCACGCCGACAAGCGCCGAGATCGTGTTGCCGCCGATGATCGACCAGGGCTGCGCCAGCGGGCTGGCGGGCACCGCGAACAACAGCACCGCCGATGCTCCCATTGGCGCCACCAGCAGCGGCACATGTGGCCCGCTACCCAGTGTGAGTCCGCTGATCGCGCCAGTCAGCGCAATGCCGATCATCGCACCGACGCAGGCGATGATGCGTTCGCGCAGCGTCGCGCCGGCAAGAATGGGAACAAAGAGGCGGAACGCCATGGGCAGGCTCTTGGTGCGGTGGCTGGGGAATGATTTCCGCTGCCGCAATGAAGCGGAAGCCGGCAATTTGGAAGTCAAACAAATCCGCAAAACTGCGGATGGGGAGAATAATATTGCCGACATGGCCGGACCGGGGCGCCGCGTGCGGCCCCCGTTTGCTCAATCGCGTCAAGGCCTTGCGGGCGTTGCTGGTATCGGTCCGAGAGGTCGCGTCAGGCCGCTGCGGCGGCGGTGAGCCCGCGAAGAATATCGGTCATGAGGTCCTCGACATCCTCGAGGCCGATCTGGAGACGAATCAACGGCCCTTCATAGGGGCCCTTGGCAACGACGCGGTCGCCGAGCCAGACCGGCACGGCAAGGCTCTCGTAACCGCCCCAGGAGTAGCCGAGACCGAAGATCCGCAATGCGTCGAGGAACGCGTGCTGCTGTTTCTGGCCGCCGCCGGCAAGCACGATGGAGAAGATGCCGCTGGAGCCGGAAAAGTCACGCTTCCACAGCGCGTGGTCGGGATGGCTGGGAAGGCCAGGGTGGAGCACGCGCGCGACGCCCTTCTGGCCCTCCAGCCACGCCGCGATGGCGAGCGCGCTGCGCTGATGGTGGTCGAGGCGCACGCCCATGGTGCGCAGGCCGCGCAGCACCTGGTAGACGTCGTCGGGTCCGGCGCAGCAGCCAAGCGTGCAGAAGCTTTCATACAGCTGTTTCCAGCAGGCCTCGGTGGCCGACACCGTACCCAGCAGCACGTCCGAATGGCCGGCGGGATATTTCGTCGCCGCATGGATCGAGATGTCGACGCCATGGTCGAGCGGACGGAAATAAAGCGGCGTCGCCCAGGTATTGTCCATCATGACGATGGCACCGGCGGCGTGCGCGGCCTTCGCGATGGCTGGTATGTCCTGCACCTCGAACGTGTTTGAGGCCGGCGATTCCGTGAACACCACCTTGGTGTTCGGCTTGATCAAGGCGGCGATGCCCGCGCCGATGCCGGGAGCATAATACTCGACCTCGACGCCGAGCCGCTTCAGCATCGTGTCGGCGAAGTTGCGCGTCGGATGATAGACGCTGTCGACGATCAGCAGGTGGTCGCCCGCCGAAACGAAGGCAAGCAGCGGCACCGTCACCGCCGCCAGGCCCGACGGGACCACGATCGTGCCGGCCGACCCCTCCAGCGCGTCTATGGCCTGGGCCAAGGCGTCGGTGGTCGGTGTGCCGCGCGTGCCGTAGGTGTATTTCTGGTCCCGTCCAGCCATCGAGGCGGCATTGCGGAACAGCACCGTGGAGGCGTGCACGACAGGCGGATTGACGAAGCCGAAATAGTCGTGCGGGTTGTTGCCCGAATGGGCAAGCCGCGTGTTGATGCCCATTTTGCCAGTCACCGGCTCGTTGCCGTCTTTTGCCATTCGTCGTCGCCTTTTTTGGTAAGCCGCTAGCCATAGTGCGGCGACATGGACCGCGCAACAGCCGGCTTTCGCCAGGACCCCGACTTCGAATGTGCCAATTGCCGGAGCCGCCGCAGGCCGACTGCAAGCGTAATGGCGCGGCCAGAAAGCCCGCCGCCGGCAGCGGCATGCGTCGCCTGATAGCGCAAAGCGTACCTCACCATGACCCAGATCCAGCCAGAGGGCGCAGACATCGGCACGCAACCGGCCGGCAGAGCACAGTAACGCAGAGTAATCGGGCGGATGGATTTTTTGCGGACAGAGCGCAGCCTGGCGTAGGGCGAGCTTCGCCGGCTTTATTCGCGCTTCTGACTAAATTGCGGGCGCGTTTGTCTGCTATTCAGGCAATTGCGGCAAACGATTTTCAAACCCATCTGAATTCGGTCATTTTCCTTGACCTCACAGGAATTATCGCCTTCGATGCTGTTCGTGAATGGGAGGCGGCGCGTCGACTGCGATGCGGAGTTCCGGAAATGGGCCGGAACGAAAAGCTGCGTTCACGCGGGAAAAAAAGATCAGGTTTGCCTGAAAACAGAAAAGGGTCTGTGGGTCATGAAACACATTGCAATCGGCATCCTTGGAGCCGCCGCGCTTGGAGCCGTGGCTTCAACGGCTTCAGCCACCACGCTCGACACGGTCAAGCAGAAGGGCTTCATCCAGTGCGGCGTGTCGACGGGCCTGGCCGGCTTCTCGGCGCCGGACGACAAGGGTGACTGGCAAGGCATCGATGCCGATTTCTGCCGCGCCGTGGCGGCCGCCGTCTTCGGTGACGGCTCCAAGGTCAAGTTCACGCCGCTCAGCGCCAAGGAGCGCTTCACCGCGCTGCAGTCGGGCGAGATCGACATCCTGTCGCGCAACACCACCTGGACCATTAACCGCGACACGGCACTTGGCCTGAACTTCATCGGCACCACCTACTATGACGGCCAGGGCTTCATGATCAACGCCAAGAAGCTGCCGGGCGTCAATTCGGCGCTTCAGCTGTCCGGCGCCGCCGTCTGCGTGCAGAGCGGCACCACCACCGAGCTCAACCTCGCCGACTACTTCAAGGCGAACAAGATGGAGTACAATCCGGTCGTTTTCGAGAAGCTCGAAGAGGTCAACGCAGCCTATGACGCCGGCCGCTGCGACGTCTACACCACAGACCAGTCGGGCCTTTACGGCATCCGCCTGACGCTGGGTGCGCCGGCCGATCACGTCGTGCTGCCGGAGATCATCTCCAAGGAGCCGCTCGGACCGGCAGTGCGCCAGGGCGACGACCAGTGGTACCATATCGTCAAGTGGACCTATTTCGCGCTGCTCGATGCCGAGGAACTCGGCATCACCAAGGCCAATGTCGACGAGATGAAGAACTCGGCCAGCCCTGAGATCAAACGCGTGCTCGGCCAGGAAGCCGACACCAAGATCGGCACCGATCTCGGCGTCTCCAACGACTGGGTCGTCAACATCGTCAAGGCGGTCGGCAATTACGGCGAAATGTTCGACCGCAATGTCGGCTCGGGCAGCCCGCTGAAGATCGCTCGCGGCATCAACGCGCTGTGGACCAAGGGCGGCCTGCAATACGCTCCGCCGATCCGCTGATCGAAATGTGATCCGGAAGGCAGAACCATCTGCCTTCCGGTTTCTCTTTCACAGGGGACGGTGATATGGCATCGCAGGAAGTCCTTCGCGAGGACACAAGTCGCGGCTCCTTTATCAACGACCCGAAAGTCCGCAGTCTCTTCTTCCAGACACTGGTCGTCGTCGTTCTGTTCGGCTCTGTCTGGTGGATCGTGCAGAACGTCATCGACAATCTGCAGCGTCTCCATATCGCCTCCGGTTTCGGCTTTCTCAGGGGCCGCGCCGGATTCGACATCTCGGACACGCCGATCGCCTACACGTCGGATTCGACCTACGGTCGCGCCATCATTGTCGGCCTGATCAACACCATCATCGTCGCCGTGGCCGGCATCGTCACCGCGACCATTATCGGTTTCGTCATCGGCATCGGCCGGCTGTCGCAGAATTGGCTGATCCGCAAGATCTGCACGGTCTATGTCGAGATCTTCCGCAACATCCCGCCGCTGCTGGTCATCTTCTTCTGGTATTCGGGCGTGCTGGCCGTGTTGCCGCCGCCGCGCGAGAGCTATAACCTGCCTTTCGGTTCCTTCCTCAACCAGCGCGGCTTCTATTTTCCGCGCGCCGTCTGGGGCGAGGGCTCCTGGCTGATATTCGTGGCGCTCATCGTGGGTATCGCCATGGCCTGGTTCGTCGCCCGCAAGGCGCGCCAGCGGCAGATGGCGACGGGTCAGCAATTTCCCGTGTTCTGGACGTCCGTCGCGCTGATCGTCGGCCTCCCGCTGCTCGCCTATGCGCTGAGCGGCTTTCCGCTGAGCTTCGATTTTCCGAAACAGTCGACCTTCAACCTGACCGGCGGCTTCCAGGTCAAGCCGGAGTTCCTGTCGCTCTATCTGGCGCTGTCCTGCTACACGGCGGCCTTCATCGCCGAGATCGTGCGTGCCGGCATCAGGGGTGTCAGCAAGGGCCAGACCGAGGCCGCCGCGGCACTTGGACTGCGGTCGGGATCGATCCTGCGGCTGGTCGTGGTGCCGCAGGCCATGCGCATCGTCATCCCGCCGTTGACCAGCCAGTATCTCAACCTGACCAAGAACTCCTCGCTGGCCATCGCCATCGGCTATCCGGACCTGACGGCGACCGCCGGCACGGTGCTCAACCAGACCGGCCAGGCGGTCGAGGGCGTGCTGATCATGATGATCGCCTATCTCATACTCAGCCTGGTGACCTCCGCCGTGATGAACGTGGTCAATGCCAGAATGGCGTTGGTGGAAAGGTAGGCCATGCAGGAACACGACATGTCCTGGGTGCGCACCGAAATGGCCCTGGCGGAGGCGGCGCCGATCAGCGAGCGCGGCCTGTATGCCTGGGTCCGCAAGAACCTCGTCGGTTCGGTCGGCGACACCATTCTCACGATACTCGGCATCATCATCGTCGCCTGGGTCCTGCCGCAGGTCATCAACTGGGCCTTCATCAATGCCCAGTGGACCGGGCCGGACCGGACCGTCTGCGCGACCGTGGCGCAGGGCGGCATCCAGCCCGATGGCTGGAGCGGCGCCTGCTGGGCCTTCGTCAACGCCAAGTTCGGCCAGTTCATGTTCGGCACCTATCCGGTCGAGGAGCGCTGGCGGCCGATCCTGGTCGCCATCCTGTTCGCGGCGCTGCTGGTGCCGATGCTGGTCCCCAGCGTGCCGCGCAAGGGCCTGAACGCCATCCTGCTTTTCCTCGTGCTGCCGATCGTCGCCTTCTTCCTTCTGGTCGGCGGCGTGTTCGGCCTGCCGCATGTCGAGACGTCGCGGTGGGGCGGACTGCTGATCACGCTCAGCCTCTCCTTCGTCGGCATCGCCGTGTCGCTGCCGCTGGGCACCGTGCTGGCGCTCGGCCGGCGCTCCAAGATGCCGATCGTCAAGATGCTGTGCATCGTCTTCATCGAAGCCGTGCGCGGCATCCCGCTGATCACAGTGCTGTTCTTCGTCAGCGTCATGCTGCCGCTTTTCCTGCCCGCCGGCGTCACCTTCGACAAATACCTGAGGGCGCTGATCGGCGTGTCGCTGTTTGCCGCCGCCTATATGGCGGAGGTGGTGCGCGGCGGCCTGCAGGCGATCCCCAAGGGCCAATACGAGGGCGCCGATTCGCTCGGCCTCGGCTATTGGCAGAAGATGGGACTGATCGTGCTGCCGCAGGCGCTGAAGCTGGTCATTCCCGGCATCGTCAACACCTTCATCGGTATGTTCAAGGACACCAGCCTGGTCCTCATCATTTCAATGTTCGACCTGCTTGGCGTGGTCAAGCAGAACTTCTCGGACGCCAACTGGGCGACGCCGCAGACCGCGAAATCCGGTCTCGTGTTCGCCGCCTTCGTCTTTTGGCTGTTCTGCTTCGGCATGTCGCGCTATTCAATGTATACGGAACGCCGGCTCGACACCGGTTACAAACGATAAAAAGGGGATTGGTTCATGGCCACCGAAAACGCCGTCAGCGCGGAAGAGATCAAGGTCAATGCCGCGAAGATGCACATCTCGACCACCGATGTCGCCATCGACATCATCGCCATGCACAAATGGTATGGCGAGTTCCATGTGCTGAAGGACATCAACCTCAAGGTGATGCGCGGCGAGCGCATCGTCATCTGCGGCCCGTCCGGCTCCGGCAAGTCCACCATGATCCGCTGCATCAACCGGCTCGAAGAACACCAGAAGGGCAAGATCTTCGTCGACGGCAAGGAATTGACCAACGATCTCAAGAAGATCGACGAGGTGCGCCGAGAGGTCGGCATGGTGTTCCAGCACTTCAACCTGTTCCCCCACCTGACCATCCTGGAGAACTGCACGCTGGCGCCGATCTGGGTCCGCAAGACCCCGAAGAAACAGGCCGAGGAGATGGCCATGCATTTCCTCAAGCGCGTCAAGATCCCCGAGCAGGCCAACAAATATCCGGGCCAGCTCTCCGGCGGTCAGCAGCAGCGCGTGGCGATCGCCCGTTCGCTGTGCATGAACCCGCGCATCATGCTGTTCGATGAGCCGACCTCGGCACTCGACCCGGAAATGATCAAGGAAGTGCTGGAGACCATGGTTAGCCTTGCCGAGGAAGGCATGACCATGCTGTGCGTCACCCACGAAATGGGCTTCGCGCGGAAAGTCGCCAACCGGGTGATCTTCATGGATCAGGGCCAGATCGTCGAGCAGAACACGCCGGCCGAGTTCTTCGATCACCCGCGCCACGAGCGCACGAAGCTGTTCCTGTCGCAGATATTGCACTGAGCGCTGCCTCGTCGAAATGGAAGGAGCCCGGCCGCGCCACGGTCGGGCTTTTTCACATTTGGCCGATCGGATCGTTTCGATTGAAACGTGATGGAATCGCAAGAACTATGCCCGGATGAGAAAACGCCTTCGTTTCCTGGCCGTGCTGGTGGCCGCGGTGGTGCTGGTCGCGGCACTCGGCACGCTGGTGCCACGACCACTCTGGCCGGCTGCCGCGGCCGGCGAGGGCGTCAGGCACATTCTGGTGCTGAGCAATCCGATCCACACCGACATCGCCATTCCCGTCGATGACGGCGTGCGCCGGCGTTTTCGCTTCCTCGCGGCTGCCGGCCAGCCTTCCGATGCGCCCGAGGTGCGCTACATCGTCTTCGGCTGGGGCGGCCGCGCCTTCTACCTGGAGACGCCGACCTGGTCGCAGCTGAAGGCGATGCCCGTATTCAAGGCCCTGACGCTTGACGCTTCAGTGATGCATGTCGAGGTCGCCGGCGATATCTCCGGACCCGATGTCGCCGGCTTCGACATCCCGGAAGACCGCTTTGCGGCATTGCTCGACTTCATCGATGCGAGTTTCCAGCAAGGACCAGGCGGGCCGATCGTCATCGCCAGGGCCGCCTATTCCGATTTCGACCGCTTCTATGAGGCGAACGGCCATTTCAATGCGCTGGCCGGCTGCAACACCTGGACGGCCGCCGCCTTGCGAACCGCCGGCCTGCGGACCGGTTGGTGGAACCCGCTGCCGGTCTCGCTTGGGTGGTCGTTGAAGCTGTATAATGGTAGGTAGCGCAGATAACGCCAACGCCTCGTTCGAGTTCTAGGCCCGCCACCCATAAAGCCAGTCCAAATCCGCGGCGAGCTTCTCCGGCGCCCGCATTTTCAGGAAAAGGTTGCGCGCCAACGCCACCGGACCCCAGGCATGCCAGGCAAGGCGGTTGAGGGCGCCGCGACGTGCCACTCTCACGACGCGCGGCCGGCGCAGGCCTTCCCAGATTTGAAGACTTCCGGCCAGGTCGGCAGGGGAGGCGGCCATGACGTCGGCAAGCGTGGCGGCATCCTCGATGGCCATCGCGGCGCCCTGTGCCGCGAACGGCGTCATGGCATGCGCCGCGTCGCCGACCAGCGCGATGCGGCCCGACCTTACCCATGGCTGCTTCTGATCGACCGTATGGATCGGCCAGGCCGCCCACGGGCCGGCCAACTCCGCAAGCCTTGCCAGCGCCGGCGCGGTGCCGCGCACGGCGCCGGCCAGAATTGCGGGATCGGCATGGCCGGACCAGCCTTCGGCGATACGCTCGCCCCTGGTGAAAGCGACGAGGTTGATGGCGCTGCCCTTGCTGACGGGATAGGCGACCATGTGAAAGCCGGGATGCAGGAAGGTGGTGACGCAGTCCGGCGCACCGATCTCTGCAAAAGCTTGCCCGGCAGGACTGTCTGCGCTGACGGTTGCCCGCCAGGCCAGTTCGCCCGAGAAGTGGCTTTTCGCAGGGCTGGTTCTTGCTGGGTCGGCAAGTCCGCGGACCGACGACCAGACGCCATCGGCGCCGACCAGAAGGAAACCTTCCGCCGCGACGGGCCTGCCACCCACATCGGCTGCCGCGGTGATGCCTGAACTGCTGATCGTGACGCTGTCAAGGCGCGCGCCGGTGGTGAGATGAACATCGGGCATGGCAGCCACGCGCGCCATCAGCGCGTTTTGCAGGTCCGCTCGATGCGCCACGAGGTAGGGCGCACCCCAGCGCGCCTCGCCGGCTCGTCCAAGAGGCACGCGCGCCAGTTCGCCCAAGGTTGCCGCATCCTTCAGCACCACGGCTTCCGGCCTGACGGCATTGGGAAGAAGTGCGTCGAGTACGCCGAGCTCACGCAGGATGCGTGTCGCGTTGGGCGAAAGCTGGATGCCGGCGCCCGCCGCTTCGAGGCGCTGCGCCTGTTCGAAGATACGCACGGTATAGCCGCGCTCGGCGAAAACCAGTGCCGCGGTCAGCCCGGCAATACCCGCCCCGGCGATGATGACTTGCCGGGACTGTGCGTCTGCCATTGGCCCGGCCCGCTGGAGGTCAGGCGGCCTGATCGATGTAGAGGCAGCCGGCCGGCAGCGTTTCCATCGCCGTCAGCTTCGGCGAATAGCGGTAGAGCGTCGAGCAGTAGGGGCAGACCTTCTCATTGTCGTCGCCCATGTCGAGAAACACATGCGGATGGTCGAAAGGCGGGTTGGCGCCGGTGCACATGAATTCCTTGACTCCGATATCGATCGCCGGATGGCCCGCATCGTTCTGGAAATGGGGAATGGAACCGCCTGCCATCGTCGTCTCCTTTAGCGCAGTCTGCTCAGCGTTTGGATCATAACCGGTCTGTTTGCAAGTTCGATGAAATGAAACTGTCGCAAAAGCCTGTCAGAGGATAAGTTAAGCCGGTTAACCGGCTGGAGCATCGCAGCCAGGCGCAACAGCCTGGGCGCCGCCCGAAAAAGCGGCGAAGCAACCAGACGTGGGAAGAGCAGGAACCATGAACGAACTGAAGCCGGTCCAGAGCGAGTTCATCAATGCGGAAGCGGCAAGCCCGGAAGGCAATCCGGATCGTTTCGTCAATCGCGAGTTCTCCTGGTTGCAGTTCAACCGCCGCGTGCTCGAGGAATCGCAGAACACAAACCATCCGCTGCTGGAGAGGGTACGTTTCCTGTCGATCTCCGCGGCCAATCTCGATGAGTTCTTCATGGTGCGCGTCGCCGGCCTGGCCGGCCAGGTTCGCGAAGGCATCGTGTTGAGAAGTCCGGACGGGCGTACCCCCGAACAGCAGCTCGAACAGCTGCTGCGCGAGGTCGAACGGTTGCAGGAAGACCAGCAGAAAAGCCTTTCGGCGCTGACCGTGCTGCTCAACAAGGAAGGCATCGAGAGCATCACCCGCGACGCGCTGACCAAGGACGAGAAGGCCTGGCTGGAGGAGCACTTCCAGGACCAGGTGTTTCCTGTTCTCACGCCATTGTCGATCGACCCGGCGCACCCGTTCCCGTTTATCCCCAATCTCGGCTTCTCGATGGCGCTGCAGCTTCGCCATCGCAAGAACGGCGAGGAGATGAGCGCGCTCTTGCGCCTGCCGGTGGCGCTGAAGCGTTTCATCCGCCTGCCGGACCGCAAGCACCATGTCCGCTTCATCCCGCTGGAAGAGGCGGTCGGCCTTTACATCGGCAAGTTGTTCCCGGGTTACGAGGTCAAGGGCTCCGGCACGTTCCGCATCATTCGCGACAGCGACATCGAGGTCGAGGAGGAATCGGAAGATCTCGTGCGCCTGTTCGAGACCGCGCTAAAGCGCCGCCGCCGCGGCTCCGTCATTCGCATCGAGTTCGACATGCTCATGCCGGCCGAACTGCGCGAATTCGTCGCCGGCGAACTCGGCGTTTCGTCGAGCCGCATCAGCGTCCTGACCGGCCCGCTGGCGCTCAGCCAGATTTCGGAGATCGTCGCCGTTGCCCGCGACGACCTCAAATTCACGCCCTACAATCCGCGTTTCCCCGAGCGCATCCGCGAGCATGGCGGCGATTGCTTCGCCGCTATCCGCGAGAAGGACATCATCGTCCACCACCCCTACGAATCCTTCGACGTGGTGGTGCAGTTCCTGCGCCAGGCGATGGCCGACCCGGAAGTGGTGGCGATCAAGCAGACGCTTTACCGAACCTCCAACGACAGCCCGATCGTGCGTGCGCTGGTCGACGCCGCCGAGGCCGGCAAGTCGGTGACGGCACTGGTCGAGCTCAAGGCTCGCTTCGACGAGGAGGCCAACATCCGCTGGGCGCGCGACCTCGAGCGCGCCGGCGTCCAGGTCGTGTTCGGCTTCCTCGAGCTCAAGACCCACGCCAAGATGTCGCTGGTGGTGCGGCGCGAGGACGGCAAGCTGCGCAATTATGTGCATCTGGGCACCGGCAATTACCATCCGGTGACCGCGCGCATCTACACCGACCTGTCCTTCTTCACCACCGATGCAACGATCGCACGCGATGTCGCCCAGCTTTTCAACTTCATCACCGGCTATGCCGAGCCGACCGCCGAAATGCGGCTGGCGATCTCGCCCTTCACGCTGAGGAACCGTATCCTGCAGCACATTTCCGATGAGGTCGCCCACGCACTCGAGGGACGGCCGGCACGCATCTGGATGAAGATGAACGCCCTTGTCGATCCGATCATCATCGACGCGCTCTACGACGCCAGCCGAGCGGGCGTCGAGATCGACCTCGTCGTGCGCGGCATATGCTGCCTGCGGCCGCAGGTGCCGGGCCTGTCGGAAAACATCAGGGTCAAGTCGATCGTCGGCCGTTTCCTCGAGCACAGCCGCATCTATTGCTTCGGCAATGGCCACGGCCTGCCGTCGGACGAGGCGGTGGTCTACATCTCCTCGGCCGACCTCATGCCGCGCAATCTCGACCGTCGCGTCGAGACCATGGTGCCGATCACCAACCCAACTGTGCATGAACAGGTGCTGGGCCAGATCATGCTCGGCAACATCATGGACAATCAGCAAAGTTTCGACGTATTGGCTGATGGAACCTCCCGGCGCGTCGTGCTCGAGGAGGGCGAGGAGCCGTTCAACGCACAGGAATATTTCATGACCAATCCGAGCCTGTCGGGACGGGGTGATGCGCTGAAATCGCATGCGCCGAAGCGGATCGCGCAATTCAAGCGCCGCAAGAAGAACGCCGCCGCCTGATGCTGTCCGATTCCCAGGGCCGGCTGCAGGATCGCCGACCGCTGTCCATCATCGACATCGGCTCGAATTCGATCCGCCTTGTCGTCTATGAGGGGCTGGCGCGCTCGCCGACCATGCTGTTCAACGAAAAGATGCTGGCGGGCCTCGGCCGCGGCATCGTGTCGACGGGAAAGCTCGACCCCGAGGGCGTGACACGGTCGATGGAGGAGTTCCGCCGTTTCCGCGCGCTCTCCGACCAGGCCGGTGCCGAGCACATGTACGTGCTGGCGACCGCGGCCGCCCGCGAGGCCGTCAACGGCCCCGATTTCATCCACCGCGCCGAAGACGTGCTCAAGACCGAGATCCGCGTGATCAGCGGCCGCGAGGAAGCCTACTATTCCGCGCTCGGCGTCATCTGCGGCTTTCATCCGGCCAATGGTATCGCGGGTGACCTCGGCGGCGGCAGCCTTGAACTGGTCGACGTCAATGGCGAAGCGATCGGCGACGGCATAACGTTGCCGCTGGGCGGCCTGCGCCTCCAGGATATGGCCAAGAACTCCCTCACGCAGGCAGCGAAAATCGTGCGCGACGAGCTGGGGCGGGCGAAGCTGCTGAAAGGCGGGCAAGGCAGGCCTTTCTATGCCGTCGGCGGCACCTGGCGAAATCTCGCCCGGCTGCACATGGAGATGACCAACTATCCGCTTGGCGTCATGCACCACTACGAGATCGGCGTCGAAAGTGCCGCCAATTTCCTGCGGCAAGTGGCCAAAGGCGAGATCGAGAAGATCAAAGGCATCGAGGGCGTTTCGAAGAACCGCCGCTCGCTGCTGCCTTACGGTGCCATCGTGCTGCAGGAGATCATGGCGGCGATGCAGCCGTCGAAGATCATCGTCTCGGCGCTCGGCGTGCGCGAAGGCTTCCTCTATTCCCTGCTCGACCAGGCCGAGCAGAAGGCCGATCCCCTGATCTCGGCATCGGAGGAACTCGCCCGGCTGCGCTCGCGCTCGGTCACCCATGCGCATGAACTCGTCGACTGGACGGCCAAGACCTTTGCCGCTTTCGGCATCGACGAGACCGAGGACGAGGCGCGCTACCGCCACGCCGCGGCATTGCTGGCCGACATCGGTTGGCGCGCGCATCCCGAATATCGCGGCAAGCAATCGCTCAATATCATCGCCCACGCCTCCTTTTTCGGCGTCGACCACCCTGGCCGCGCCTATCTGGCGATGGCCAACGCCTATCGGCACGACGGCATCTTCAACGAAGCCATCGCGCCCGAGATCAAGGCGCTCGCGACACCGCGCTATCTGGAGCGGGCGCGGGTGCTGGCGGCATCGATGCGCGTCGTCTACCTGCTGACCGCCTCGATGCCCGGCGTCATGCCGAGACTGAAATGGGAGCAGCGCGGCAATGGCGTGCTGGCGCTGGTCTTACCGGCATCTCTGGCAGATCTCTATGGCGAGCGGCCCGCCGGGCGCTTGGCGCAACTGGCGCGAATTACCGGCCGCCTCCTGGTACTGGCGGTCGAAGGCGGGCCGAGCGTTTCGGTGAAATAGGTACGGCCAACTCCATCGCGCCACTTGTTCAGCGGCTTCGCGTTTGAAGACCGGCTTCCCCCACTCCGTCTTGGCTTCGCCAAGCCACCTCTCCCCCGTCCGGAGGGAGAGGAGGGGCGCCAAGATTAGCGAACGCGAGCCCTTCCTCTACCCCGTCGATCGGGGAAGAGGTGTCGAGCGCAGCTCGACGGAGGGGGGTCGACTTGGCTCGGGCGTCGACTTGGCTCGGGCATCGAGAGTTCAACCCGGGGCATATGTCTGGTTGGTTCCGGGCCTGCCCTTGGATTTAGGCGATATCAAACCGCAGCCCGCCCGTCGACCGACCAGGCGCCGGCGCCGGCCATGGCGAGCGCCAGAAAGCCGCCCGATATCGCGATGTCCTTCATCAGCATCTGCTGGTGCAGGAAGGCAAGCGTCGCATCATCGGCGCCCTGGCCGTAATGGCCGATGAAGCCGGCAACGATGCAGAAGGCGGCCAAAAGCAGAGCCACGATCCGGGTCTGGAAGCCGATGAGTATCAGCAGGCCGGCGATCAGCTCGAACAGGCCCGTGCCCCACGCGGCGAGCCCCGGGAGCGGCAGGCCAAGGCCGGCGAAATAGCCCGATGTGCCGGCAATGTCGGCGAGCGCATGGAAGCCTGACGGTACGAACAGCGCGGCAAGCAGCAGCCGCGAAGCCATAAGCAGTGCGTTGCGAGGCATGGTCACCTCCGTTGTCGGTTGGCCGGCTTGGGCTTTACCCACCCGGACCGATCGATCCTACCACCAATGCCCCGGCAAATCCGGGCGCTAAATTGAGGCTTCTGCACTGACAACGAAACAGTGGCGCGGAAAATCCCGCGCCACTGCTGTCAAGACGGGGGAGGGAAGTTCAGCCGCGCTTGGCGTCGATCGAATAGGCGCCGGCGCCGGAGGAAGCCAGTACGAGGAAGCCGCCGGTGATCGCCAGGTTCTTCATGAAGTTGATCATCTGCATCTGGTCGGCCCAGCCGGTGTGGGCGACCAGGGCCGTGGCGACGGTGAAGATCGCCAGCACCCAGGCGGCAATCCGGGTCTGGAAGCCGACGAGAATGGCCAGACCACCGAGCAGTTCGATGAGGCCGACGACGATGGCTGTCACGGTCGGCAAGGGCAGGCCGAGGCCGCCGAAATAGGCCGCGGTGCCGGAAAGGGCGCTGAGCTTGCCGAAACCGGAAAGCAGGAAAATGACCGCAAGCAGGATGCGGCCGAGCAGGATCGTGACAGAACTGTTGGACGCGGTGCCGGCGCCGGCGAAGGAAGTGTTGGTGGACATGGTGGCTCTCCGAATGGGGTTGATCGCCCGTCAGATAGACCATGCTGACTGTTCACCAAAGCCGCCTGTCTGGCGACACATTGTTCACAGGACATACGTTTCCGTGAACCGGTGAAAAACGGAAATTCGTGCCGGTCGATGCGGTGGCGGGAGCATATTTTCCCGCCGAAAAAGTGCCTTCAGCCAGGATGGGTCATATCTTCCGGCCGCACGATCCGATCGTAATCGGCTTCGCTGACCAGCCCGGTGGCCAGCGCTTCCTCGCGCAGCGTGGTACCGTTCTTGTGCGCGGTCTTGGCGATCTTGGCAGCGTTGTCGTAGCCGATGGTGGGCGCAAGCGCCGTCACCAGCATCAGCGAGCGGTCGAGGGCCGCCTTGATGTTGTCTTCGCGCGCCTCGATGCCGACGACGCAATTGTCGGTGAAGGAGACCGAAGCGTCGGCGAGCAACTGCACCGACTGCAGGAAGTTGTAGGCCATCAGCGGGTTATAAACGTTGAGCTCGAAATGGCCCTGGCTGCCGGCGAAGGTGAGGGCTGCATTGTTACCGAACACCTGCACGCAGACCTGGGTCATCGCTTCGCACTGCGTCGGGTTGACCTTGCCCGGCATGATCGAGGAACCCGGCTCATTTTCCGGCAACGACAATTCGCCAAGGCCGGAACGCGGGCCGGAACCGAGGAAGCGGATGTCGTTGGCGATCTTGAACAGCGCTGCGGCAGCGGCGTTGATGGCGCCATGTGAGAACACCATGGAATCATGGGCTGCCAGCGCCTCGAACTTGTTCGGGGCAGTGACGAAGGCGATGCCGGTGATGGCGGCGATGCGGTCGGCCACCCGCTCGGCGAAGCCGACGGGCGCGTTGAGGCCGGTGCCGACGGCGGTGCCGCCCTGCGCCAGTTCCTGCAGGCCGGGCAACGTCAGCTCGATGCGCTTGATCGACGAAGCGACCTGCGCGGCGTAGCCCGAGAATTCCTGGCCCAGCGTAAGCGGGGTGGCGTCTTGCGTGTGGGTGCGGCCGATCTTGATGATATGGTTGAACTCTCTGCTCTTGGCGGCGAGCGCCTTGTGCAGGTGCTTCAGCGCCGGCAACAGGTCATGCACGATGCGTTCGGCGCAGGCGATGTGCATGGCGGTCGGGTAGGTGTCGTTCGACGACTGGCTCATATTCACGTGGTCGTTAGGGTGCACCGGCTTCTTGGAGCCCATGACGCCGCCCAGCATCTCGATCGCCCGGTTGGAGATCACCTCGTTGGCGTTCATGTTGGACTGCGTACCCGAGCCGGTCTGCCAGACCACCAGCGGGAAATGGTCGTCGAGCTTGCCGTCGATGACTTCTTGAGAGGCTTCGACGATCGCCTTGCCGATCGCCGGATCGAGCCGCTTCAGCTCCATATTGGCTTCCGCCGCCGCCCGCTTGACGATGCCGAGCGCGCGCACGACGGATGCCGGCTGCTTTTCCCAACCGATCTTGAAATTGCCGAGCGAACGCTGCGCCTGCGCGCCCCAATAACGGTCGGCGGCGACCTCGATGGGACCGAACGTATCGGTTTCGGTTCTGGTCTTGGCAGCGCTCACGGCAAGTCTCCGGTCTGTCGATTTGGGCAACGGCGTATCGCGTTGCACAAAACGCATCAAGCGGAGATTGCGGGCGATGAAGATGCAAATCGGTTGAAGACGGAGCCAATCTCCCCGCTCGTGGGGAGATGCCCGGCAGGGCGGCGGGAGCGCGAAGGAACGCTATCTGTCGTCATTCAGCTGCGTTCAGGTTAGAACAAGGGCGGAAGTGCAATCGAATGAGAGATCGGCGGGACAGCGCCCCCCTCTGGCCTGCCGGCCATCTCCCCCACGAGGGGGGAGATCGGCTGTCCACTCACTCCGCCGTATACCCGCCGTCCACCGCAAAGACGCCGCCCCGCCTCTGATCAGACGCCGCCTCCGCGCGGACTGGGAAATCAGCAACAAAGCCGCGAGCGCGATGTCGCCGACAGGCGCATGGTTTCGGTCGGTCTGGTCAGGTCATGTCGGACGGCGTGCGAGAAGGCTTGCCATGCAGGTGAGGCGGCAAGCGCGGTTTCATGCTGGGCCTGCGCTTCTTCGCCATCAAAACCCATCACACTGATGAAAACATTCTCACTCGCTCGCACCGGCAGGCGTGGAAAGCTGTTTTCCGCATGCTCCGTGACGAAAGCGGCGAGCAGCCGCGCACCGGGTGACGCCGTCATCGGCGCGACTTCGGCCTCGAAGCGGCTGGCGAACGCGGCCTCTGTGCCCGGCCGCAAATGATAAATCCGAATCACGACCATGCCTGACAGCGGCGTGCTTCTGCCTGGCTTTTCGTCTACGGCCAAGCTCGCGCGCAAGGCGCCAGAGAGATCGAAGCCAGCCCCGGTCCACGCAGGCTTGAGCAGCAGCACATCGTCGGAATCGATCATCGTGGCATTGGCTGAATTGCGGTGCGCTGCCCATACCGGACCGTCATAGAAGGCGCTCAGGGCGCCTTTGCGCACCTCCATGTCCTCGAAGCCGCGCAGCCAGACGAACATGTCGGGGCGATCGAGGTCCCGGAATTGGCCGATGATGGTCATCCCGGCCTCTTCCTGGCCTTCAATCAGCTTGCCGTCAAAGAGGTCGATAAGAGTATCGCGTTTGCCGGGTTTCAGCGTGTACTGGCGCAGTTCGACGACCGGGGAGGCGAGCACTGCCGTCTCCGATGTGGCACTCAGGGGCATGCTCATAAGCTCTCCAAAACAGGGTGATCATCCTGTTTTATAAAACAGACCGGTTGTCCTGTTTTGTCAATCTGCTACCTTCTTTTTCTTCCCTGCTTGAGGGAGAAGGTGGAGATTCCCGATGACAGGGCATGCCCAGAAGCGCACCAATGATCCCGAAGGCATGCGCAACAGAGTGCTCGATGCCGCGCAGGAGTCCTTTCAGGTACGCGGCTATCACGCGTCCAGTCTCGGCGATCTGATGGCGGCGGCGGGTGTCAGCGGCGGCGCGTTGCATCATCATTTCCCGACCAAGAAAGCGTTGGCGCTGGCGGTGATCGAAGAGCGTGTGGCCGCGGCGGTCGAAGAAACATGGATGGCGCCTTTGCGGGCGGCCGCTTCGGCGCGCGAAGGCGTGCGTGCAGCCTTCGAAGCCGTGGCGGCGGAACTTGAGCAACAAGGCTTCGTGCGCGGCTGTCCCCTCAACAACCTTGCACATGAACTGTCGCTCGCCGATGCCGAATTGCGCGCCGCCCTTGCCGGCATTTTTGCCGGCTGGCGCCAGGCGATCGCCGACAAGGTCCGGGCTGATCAGCAGGCGGGCAGGGAGCAGGACACCGATCCGCAGCGTTTCGCCGCCCTGGCCGTCGCGGCCTATTCCGGAGCGATGTCGATGGCCAAGACGGCGCAGGATGCCGGCATGTTGCGCGATTGCCTGGCGGGGCTGGAGCAGAATGTCGCCCAAGCTTCGCCCATGGCCGCAACGAGGCGGCGTCGCAGGATATTGCTGCCACCGGGAAACCTTTGATGCCGAGGACGGGAACGATCCCTACAACTCAGTTCCGTTCTGGGGGAGGGCAGCCGTGGACCGGGCGCTGAACTTTACTGCTGACCGGTGTCCGTGCTGAACTTCAACCCATGATGAAGCGCTTCTCACCAAAATCGGTATCACGACGCCGTTTTCTGGCGCGGGCCGCCGGTCTTGCCACGGCCCTTGCGCTTCCACGCCCGGCGCTCGGCCAGACCGGGCAGCGCATTCAGCCTGTCGACGCCACCTTCCTGTTCATCGCCGATGTCCATGCCTGCCGCATGGCCAGCGGCTTGAGTCCCAATTGCCAGCAGGAAGGCAAGACCGACGCTGCCTTGCTGCGCAATGTGGCGGCTCTGAACGGCATTGGCGACAAAACATGGCCCGTCGAGATCGGCGGCGTCCCGACGGGCCTACGCTCCGCCGGCAGCCGAATCGGCACGCCGCTCGGCCTCGTCATCGGCGGCGACATGACCGACGATGGCGGTGGTCAGATCACCCAGCCGAGTGAAGGCACGCAATTGCTGCAATTCAGCCAGCGTTACCAGCAAGGCATGGGGCCTGACCGCGTGCATGTTCCAGTCTATGTCGGGCTCGGCAATCATGACCTCGACCAAAACGGCCCGCGGCATCACGTTGACTGGTACCGGCGCGAAATGCGCGACTATGTCGAAGTCAATCACCGTGCCGGCGTGTTCTTCAAGCCACCGGTTCCGGCCACCGACTACGATGTGGAGACCGACTGCTATGCGTGGGACTGGGGCGGGCTGCATCTTGTCCAGACCCACCGTTTCGCTGGCGACACCGGCCATGGCGCGGAGAGCAGCCTGCCCTGGCTGAAGCAGGATCTGGCGACCTATGCGGCGGACGGCCGCCCGGTCATCCTGTTTCAGCATTATGGCTGGGATAATTTTTCGACGGAGCGATGGGATCCCGCCAAAAAGGCGTTCGACGACGACGGCAAGGGGCCGCCGCATTGGTGGAGCGATGCGGACCGTCAGGCACTGCTTGCGGCTCTGAAGGGCTATAACATAATTGCCGTCTTCCATGGCCATCAGCACGAGGTGCCGATGATCTATCAGCGCGACGGCCTTGATCTCTTCAAGCCAAAGGCGGCCTATATGGGCGGGTTCGCACTGGCGCGGGTCACCAATGATGGCATGGATGTCGTGCTGGGCGAAGCCAGCGACGATCACGGCGGGGTCACATTCACCAACGCCTTCAGCAAACCGTTCCAGACATGAAAGCCCGCAGCGGCCTTTTCGTCCCGGACGCCGACTGACGTCGACCTGGCAGTGCGCTCGGGCCTCGGCCTCCGCTACGAGATGCCGCCGATGATGACCGCCGCGATGTAGGGGCCGAAAGAAAACGCCCCTCGCACCTTTTATCGTGCGGGGGGCGTCTTTGCCGTTCGCTTTTCCTTCGATTGCTCTCGTGAATTGCTGACGACAACCATGAAACGTGCTTCGACCGAAATGGCTCCCGGCGCGTCCAGATTTTTTTAGGGCCGCTTTGTTCAGTGCCCGATTGGCGTGAACCGTCGCGGCGGGTGAGCCAAGAATTGACATGGCCGTTTAAATAGCTTACAAGACCTTTGTCGATATTTGTTGACTGACTTTTGTTATCCGCGCTTTGCAGCGCGCCTTTGACGAACTTCCCACATCAAAAATCGAGACAAACGACGTTGTGCATCCGCATGACGGCGAACGAGTATTTGCCATGGAAAGGGTTCGTCATGAGCACCGGCACAGTTAAATGGTTCAACGCCACCAAAGGTTTTGGTTTTATTCAGCCTGACGACGGCTCTGCCGACGTTTTCGTCCACATCTCGGCCGTAGAGCGCGCCGGCATGCGTGACATCGTCGAGGGCCAGAAGCTCGGCTACGAGATGGTCCGTGACAACAAGTCCGGCAAGATGTCGGCCGACCAGTTGAAGGCGGCCTGAAAAAGGATTCAGCCTTCCCGGTGACCACGGATGTACTGGCACTGGTGAATGGCGAATTCGGGCGCATGGCGGCGGAAACCTGAGTTTTCGCACGCTGCGTGCCGGAGCGTCCTGTGCATCCACTGGATGCGCGACGCTCTCATGGAAGGTCAGGCGGTGCCTGGCCTTTTTCACTTTGTGGGTCTCGCCGCCGAAAATGCGCTGCGCGTCGGCCTGAACGTGCTAAGGGACGCTCCAGCAAGTTGAATCCGCCGCCCCAATGCTTTTGTGCGTGGGTCCTGACTGAAGACCGGTCTTGCCCTATCGGCACGAGACTCCTGACAGGAGAAAGATTTTGACCGCCAATTCGAAAACAGCTGCTGATCAGGCAGTGCCCTTGTTCAGCAAGACGCAAACCCAGTCGATGTCGCTCAACCGCATCATTTCCGAACGCGATGCCCTCACCCAGGCGCGTGAAGCCAAGACCGCGCGTTTGCGCGAACTGCGCCTGGAAAAAGAGGCAGATGAAATCGCTGCGGCGGCCGCACAGGCGGCGTTGCCGAAACGGGCCGGAAGACGCTGATGGCGACGAAGCGTGTGCCGGCGACACCCATCGCCGCTGATGCGACCATCGCCGACATGGTCGAAACATTGGACAAGCCAGTCGAATATGTTCGGCGTGTGCTGGAAAAACTCGAACGCTGCAAGCGCGTCCATGGCGATGCACAGGTGCGCGTCGGCGTGCGGGGGCGCGCCGAGTGCCCGAACTATTTGATCGAATATGTCCGCCAAGACGCCAAGACCCGCGAGCCGGTGACCCATCAAGACGCCGCCTACAGCGGCAGCACGCATCGCGAACTGGCGCCGCATCACATCGCGGAGGCGAGGAACTGGTCGCCTGAGGAAATGAACATAACGGCGGTTTCGGCCCTGATCGGCCGTTTGCGCAGTCCGCGCGCACCATCGCGCTTCGCCGACGAGGACTGAGATGGCCATAAAATTCTCCGCCAAGGACCAACCGCCGGCGCCCGCCGCCGCTGCAAAGCCAGTCAAGCCGGCTGCCGCGCCGAAGGCCGATGCAGCTGCCGAGGCCGCGACCGATCTATTCAAGTCGCCGGCCGAGGCGCCGTCGCGCAAGGCAGGCAAGAAGAAATAGCGCCTTGCCGCAAGACGCCGACCGCAATCCTGCTGCGCAGGGGCTGTTCAACCCGGTGGCCGCAGCCAGCCTTTCATCGTCGCAACGAGGCACCGTCCCGGCATTTGATTGCCAGAGCTGCGGCGCCTGTTGCTCCTACTCGGCCGAGTGGCCACGCTTTTCCACCGAGGACGACGCGCAGCTCGACCGTATCCCGGACAAGTATGTCGCGACCGATCTGTCGGGTATGCGTTGCGAGGGCCCGCGCTGTTCGGCCCTCTGTGGCGAAGTGGGCAAGGCAACCGCTTGCGGCATCTACGAGCTGCGCCCGGATGTCTGCCGCGCCTGCATGCCCGGCGACGAGGATTGCCTGATGGCGCGCCGG
This sequence comes from Mesorhizobium sp. BR1-1-6, assembly GCF_020165355.1. NCBI lineage: Bacteria > Pseudomonadati > Pseudomonadota > Alphaproteobacteria > Hyphomicrobiales > Phyllobacteriaceae > Mesorhizobium > Mesorhizobium sp. BR1-1-6. Next base: position 93,875 of record NZ_JAIUHZ010000009.1, read on the forward strand.
GCGCACGGGCTGCCTGTCCTCTGATCTGACGGCGCCGCGGCTTGTGCGCGGGGATTTCGCTGCTACGCTGCCCGCCGGGCAGCACAGCGGAGGACCAAATCGTGAGTATCGAATTCTTGTTGACGTCGCTGATCGTGGTGGCTTCGCCCGGCACCGGCGTCCTCTACACGCTGAGCGCCGGGCTTTCCCGCGGCGCCCGCGCCTCAATCGTCGCCGCTTTCGGCTGCACGCTCGGCATCATCCCGCATATGGCTGCCGCCATCACCGGCCTCGCCGCGCTCCTGCACACCAGCGCGGTCGCCTTCGAGACGCTGAAATATCTGGGCGTCGCCTACCTCCTTTACATGGCCTGGAACACGCTGAAGGAGAGGGGTGGTCTGAACGTCGAGGACAATGTCGCGCCGCGCTCCACCGGCAAGGTGATTGCGAGAGGCATCCTCGTCAATGTGCTCAACCCGAAGCTGTCGATCTTCTTCTTTGCCTTCCTGCCGCAGTTCGTCAGCACGACCGAGCCGCACGCGCTGTCGAAGATGCTGGAACTGAGCAGCGTCTTCATGCTTTTGACCTTCGTCATCTTCGTCGGCTATGGCATCTTCGCCGCCTCAATCCGCAGCCATGTCGCGTCGCGGCCGAGGGTGCTGACCTGGATGCGCCGCACGTTCGCCGGCGCTTTCGTCATGCTCGGCGCCAAGCTTGCGCTGGCGGACAGGTAGAATTCGTTCGCCTCGCCTTGGCACGAAATCGATGCCGAACAATGAGAAGGCGAGCCTTGGCCCGCCTTCTTTTGTTCTTCAACTCCGGACTAGCCGGCAATCATTTGTTCGCGCCGCCGAGCGCCTTCAATTTTTCGCAGAACGGGGCATACGGCTTGCTCATCGCCGCATCCTGACAGTCCTTCATCATCATGGCTTGGTCGTCCTTGGACATTTTTGCCCAGGCGGCTTTCATCTCGGCGTCGGATTTCATCGTCTTCATGCTCGCATCGGTGAAGAACGGTTCCATCATCTTGGGCGAGTCGAGCGCTCCGGCAAGTGCCGTGCCGCTGAGAACGGTCAACGCGAGTGCTCCAAAGCAGGCGGTTCTGATGTTCATGACATTAGTCCTCCCTATGGTCTTTCTCGATCGTCGAATGGCGGTCGGACTCTATTCCTAGCACAAACCGATGTGTATTAGGAGTAACTCATATGGTGAAGCCGGCCTATCCCTTGACGTAGCCCATCGCCTCGACGATACGCCCGCCCTCGACGCGCATTAGATTGACGCCGCGCAGCGAATTGCCGTCCGCCATCCAGTAGCGCCAGCGGATCGTCGCCCGCTCGCCGGCGACGAAGGTCTCCTCGATGTCGAAGCGCGTGCCGGGCTGGGTCGCGATCGCCGTCCATAGCCCGACGCAGGCCGCCTTGCCGGCATGGCGCGCACCGTCCGGTGCCGGCACGGTGTTTTCAATCACGCAGTCCTCGCCCACCAGCTCGGCGAGCGCCGACGGTTCGTGCAACTGGAACACATCGTTGAAGCGCCGCATGATCTCGGCTGTCCGCCGCGACTCTGGATGGCTGTCCATGATGCTGCTCATCTCGTGCTTCTCCTGATTTATTGTTGCGCGGCGGTACCCACGAGGGTCGCCTTGAGGTTGATCTGGGCCACGCCGGCCAGCGCGCGCGAAACGAGACAGCTCGCCTTGGCGGACTGGGCAAGGCGCTCGAACTGGTCTTCGGCGAGCCCCGCGACGTCCACCGCCGTTTCAAGGTCGATGCGGGTGATGGTCGGCCCGGCCTCCGTCGCTCCGAGGTGCACCCTGGCGATGGTGCGGATGTCCCGGGGAATATGACCTCCCTGGCCAAGGATGAAGGTCAGCGCCATCGAGAAGCAGCCGGCATGCGCGGCCGCGATCAGTTCTTCCGGGTTGGTGCCGGGGCCGTTCTCGAAACGCGACGGAAAGGAATAGGCGCCTTCGAACACACCACTGCCGAGCCGCAGCCGGCCTGAACCTTCCCTCAGCGTGCCTTGCCACTCGGCCGAAGCTTCACGAATTGTCATTGCTGTTCTCCCTTCTGGTTCGATCGATATGAAAGATCAGGCTCCGTCGATGACGACCTTCCCGAACACGTCGCCCTGCTGGAAATAGCGGTAGGCGTCGCGGGCCTCGGCGAAGGGGAAGACCTTGTCGATGACCGGTCTCAACCGGTGCGCCGAGACGGCGTTGAGCATCGTTTCGAGGTTTGCGCGGCTGCCGACGAACAGACGGCCGATTGTGACGAGGCTGCGCTGATAGACGGCGCCCGGGATCTGCACCGTTGCGCCCTTCGCATCCTGAATGGTGAGCAGCACGATGCGCCCGTAAAGCGCGCTGGCGATCAGCGACTGCGCGAAGGTCGGCGGGCCGCCGGTTTCGACGGTAAGGTCGATACCGCCGGTTTCGCCACGCACCATCGCCCCCCATTCCGGCATGTCGGTCGAGGACACGACGAGGTCGGCCCCCATCGCCCGCAGCTTGCCGACCTTCTCGGCGCGAGAGGTGACGGCGACGACGCGGCAGCCGAGCAGCTTGGCGAACTGCAACGCGAACAGCGAGACGCCGCCCGAGCCTATGACCAGAACCCATTGGCCAGGCTTGGGAATCTCCGCCCCGGTCAGTGCGTTCCAGGCTGTCAGGCCGGCGCAGCTCAGCGTTGCCGCCTCGCGCCAGTCGAGATGCTCGGGAAGTCGCACCGCCCATTGCTCGTCAAGCACGGCGTACTCGCCGAGCATGCCATCCAGCGTGCAGCCGAGCTGGTCGATCAGTCCGGCATTGATGCGGCCATCGATCCAGCGGGCGAAATAGCTGCCGGTGACACGGTCGCCGACGGCAAAGCGTGTGACATCATCGCCGATGGCGACGACCTCGCCGGCGCCGTCGCTGAGCGGAACGATCCCGCGGCGCGGTGTCAAGGGGTAGGTGCCATTGAGGATCATCGTATCGCGTCGGTTGAACGAGGTGGCGCGCACCCGCACCACGATCTCCTGGGGCCTTGGCTCCGGCCGCACCTCTTCCCGCATCACCAGACATTCGGTTCCGCCCAAACCCTCAAGACGATAGCTGCGCATTTCGGCTCTCGATTATATAGACTGATCTACATATTATGTAGACCAGTTGTCATATTTCTGGCAAGGCTTATAAGGATCTCTCCTGACAGAGGTTGACATGGCGAACGATACGAGAGCCCGCATACTCGAAACGACCGGATTGCTGCTCAGGCGGCGCGGCTATCACGGCACTTCGCTCAATGACATACTGAGCGCCAGCGGCGCCCCGCGCGGCTCGCTCTATTTCCACTTTCCCGGTGGCAAGGATCAGCTGGTCGTCGAAGTGACGCGCGCCAGCGTGGCCGAGGTGACTGAGAGGCTTGGCGCCGAGCTGGCGGCGGAAAGCGATCCGGCGGTTGCCGTTCACCACATTTACCAGTCGGTCGCTCGCATGCTGGAGGACAACGAATTCTCGCTCGGCTGCCCGATCGCGCCGGTCGTGCTCGATGCGCCGAACGACGTGCCGGACTTGGAGGAAATCTGCCGCTCCGCTTTCGAGCAGTGGATCGGCCTGCTGCGCCAGGCGTTTGTCAGGGCAGGGGTGGTCGAGCGCCGCGCACGGGCGCTGGCGCTGTTGGTCGAGTCCTCGCTGGAAGGCCTGATGGTGATTGCCCGCGCCACCCGCGATCGCTCATCGATCAACGTCGTGGCCGATGAGGTGGCTACCCTGATCGAGCAGGCAGTCCTCGCCGGCAAGGCGACGCGGCAAGCGGAGAGCACTGCTATCTGACGCTGGTTCCAACCGACTACGCTGAAGCAAAGCCTGAATGTGCAAAGAAAAGGGCGGCATCGCTGCCGCCCTTTCCGCATGCATAAAGCAGATGGCTGGATTAGAAGTCCATGCCGCCCATACCGCCCATGCCGCCGCCGCCCATGCCGCCAGGCATGCCGCCGCCAGCCGACTCCTTCTTCGGAGCCTCCGCGATCATGGCTTCGGTGGTGACCAGCAGGCCGGCGACCGAGGCCGCGTCCTGTAGAGCCGTACGCACGACCTTGACCGGATCGACGATACCCATGGCGATCATGTCGCCATATTCGCCGGTCTGGGCGTTGTAGCCGAAGGTCGCGCCCTTGTTCTCGAGGATCTTGCCAGCAACGATCGATGCTTCCGCACCGGCGTTGGCAGCGATCTGACGGGCCGGGGCCTGCAGTGCGCGGCGAACGATGTTGATGCCGGCGGCCTGGTCGGAGTTGACGCCGGTGGCCTTGAGGTTGCCCGAAGCGCGCAGCAGGGCCACGCCACCGCCGGCAACGATGCCTTCTTCTACGGCCGCGCGGGTCGCGTTGAGGGCGTCATCGACGCGGTCCTTCTTTTCCTTCACTTCCACTTCGGTCGCACCGCCGACGCGGATAACGGCAACACCGCCGGCGAGCTTGGCCAGGCGCTCCTGCAGCTTCTCCTTGTCGTAGTCCGAGGTGGTCTCCTCGATCTGCTGCTTGATCTGGGCAACGCGGCCCTGGATCTCGGCCTTCTTGCCGGCGCCGTCGACGATGGTGGTGTTCTCCTTCGAGATCGACACCTTCTTGGCGCGGCCGAGCATGTTGAGGCCGACATTCTCGAGCTTGATGCCGAGGTCTTCGGAGATGACCTGGCCACCGGTGAGGATGGCGATGTCTTCCAGCATGGCCTTGCGGCGATCACCGAAGCCCGGAGCCTTGACGGCGGCGATCTTCAGGCCACCGCGCAGCTTGTTGACGACCAGCGTGGCCAAGGCCTCGCCTTCGACGTCTTCCGAGATGATGAGCAGCGGCTTGGAGGTCTGCACGACCGCTTCCAGGACCGGCAGCATGGCCTGCAGGTTGGAGAGCTTCTTCTCGTGGAGCAGGATGTAGGCGTCCTCGAGATCGGCAACCATCTTATCCGGGTTGGTGACGAAGTAGGGCGAGAGATAGCCGCGGTCGAACTGCATGCCTTCGACGACTTCCAGCTCGGTCTCGGCGGTCTTGGCTTCCTCGACGGTGATGACGCCTTCGTTGCCGACCTTCTGCATCGCTTCCGCGATCATCTTGCCGACCGACTCGTCGCCATTGGCCGAGATGGTGCCGACCTGGGCGACTTCCTCGGAGGTCTTGATCTTCTTGGCGGCCTTGCCGAGAGCTGCGACCACTTCGGTCACGGCCAGGTCGATGCCGCGCTTCAGGTCCATCGGGTTCATGCCGGCGGCAACCGCCTTGTGGCCTTCCTGGACGATCGACTGCGCCAGAACGGTCGCGGTCGTGGTGCCGTCGCCGGCGATGTCGTTGGTCTTCGAAGCGACTTCGCGGACCATCTGTGCGCCCATGTTCTCGAACTTGTCCTCAAGTTCGATTTCCTTGGCGACGGTGACGCCGTCCTTGGTGATGCGCGGTGCGCCGAACGACTTGTCGATGACGACGTTGCGGCCCTTGGGGCCGAGCGTGACCTTCACCGCGTCGGCGAGGATGTTGACGCCGCGCAGCATGCGCTCACGGGCGTCGCGGGAGAATTTTACGTCTTTGGCAGCCATGTTCAACTCCTGGCAGGGGCTCGGATCGAGCCCGAAGATTTAAGATTCAGTTGATGGAAAGGCCGATATTCAGCCGATGATGCCCATAATGTCGGATTCCTTCATGATCAGAAGGTCTTCGCCATTGAGCTTGACTTCGGTGCCCGACCACTTGCCGAACAGGATGCGGTCGCCAGCCTTAACGTCCAGGGGCACGAGCTTGCCAGCTTCGTCGCGGGCGCCGGAGCCGACGGCGATGATCTCGCCTTCCTGCGGCTTTTCCTTCGCCGTGTCGGGGATGATGATCCCGCCGGCGGTCTTGGATTCGGATTCGACCCGGCGTACGACCACGCGGTCATGAAGCGGGCGGAACTTCGACTTTGCCATGTTTTCTTCCTCGATGAGAACGGTGAGAAACAGTTCCTCCGTCCGGCGAAGCCGGACAATCTACAAAGCCCGGCGGTACCGGACCTGTGGTTAGCACTCACCCAGGGCGAGTGCTAACGTGGCGGTGAAATAGGCTGCTGGCTGGCGAGAGTCAAGGCGCGCGCGAGCGGGCAGCGGCGCGAAATTTTGTTTTCCGCGAAAGCCCGCTCGCAGAACGTGCCAGTTGCCGCTGGCCTTTCATGCGAAATGCGCCGGTTCCTCCCGCAATCGACGGCAAAACAAGGCGCGGAGGGGTGCTCTGCCGCTATCGGTCAGAGATCCTGCCGCCCGATACTTCGATACGCAAGACGTGTCGATGTCACGGGAGAGGGGCGCGAAAGCCGCCGCCGAAAACTACAGAAACAATCTCAGCTGCGTATGGATGATGGACCTGTAGTCGTCGATCGTGCGGCGGCCTTCCTTCTCGTCCTGCGTCAGCGCTAGCCGCACGACGCCGCCGGCAAGCTGGAAGATCAGGAACACCACGCGCGCGAAGTCTTCGCGCCGGTCGGGCCGCAGCATCGGAGCGACGTGGTCGCAGAACATCTTGGCCTGGTGCCTTGTCTCAGCAATGTCGAGGTTCTGCAGCGCCTTGTCAGCCTGTATCGCGTTCTGCAGATCCTGGATGGCCGGGTCGTCGGCCACGCGCCGGTAATAGTCCTCGATCATGCGGTCCGCGGCAGCCGTCACGTCCTCAAGCCCACTTATTTCGGCGATGATCTCGCCGAAGCGTGCGCGGCTTTCCTCCGAGAAGCGCTCATAGAGCATCGCCAGTATCGCCGATTTATTGGGAAAATAATGGTAGACGGTGGCGATCGGTCCTCCCGCCAGAGCGCCCACTTCCTTCATCGTCACTGCGTCGATGCCTTTTTCGCCGATCAGCCGCATGGTCGTCGAAAGGATCGCGTCGATGCGTTCGCGGCTCCGCTCCTGCTTGGGCCTGCGCCTCGGCGCCGTCGCCATCCGCCTTGCTTCCGCCATGCGCCCAATCTCTCGCGAGAGCTTCAAAATTCCCGGTTGACAAGAAACATGATCAAGTATCAGTTTCGTAATGCTGACAAGTTGTCAGCTTTTTTATCGCACTGCAAGGACGTTGGGAGGCGCCTCGTGACTGCGACGCAAGCCGTACAAGCGGAAAATGGCGATTGGCTGGTCGGCAACCCGACCGGCGTCGAGCTCGGCTCCGCATTATGGATCGGCTCGGTCGGGCTGCTGATCCTCGGGCTTCAGCCCGTGCTGCTTGGCGCGCTTTACACCGAGGGCCATGTCAGCGGCGATGAACTGGCGCTGGTCGCCACGGCGGAGATGATCGCGATCGCCATCGGTTCAGCCGTGGTGGCGATGCTGCTTTCCGCGCGCAACATGCGCTGGAAAAGCGCCGTCCTTTTGATCCTGCTGGCCCTGGCGAATGTGTGGACCGCCCATGCCGCAAGCGCCAATGCGCTGATCGCCGCCCGCGCCATCGCCGGGCTGGCTGAGGGCGGCCTGGTCGCGATCGCCACCGAACTGATCGCCCGTTCGCGCCGGGCGGAGCGCATCGGCGGCTATTTCGTGACGCTGCAGACCCTGGCGCAATGTGCGCTCGCTCTGCTTTTGGCACTCTATGTCATTCCCGAGGCGGGGTCGTCCGGCGGCTTCATCGTGCTTGCCGTCGTCTGCGTCGTCTCGCTGGCGGCCGCTTTCACCGTACCCGGTGACTACGCCGACCTGCCGAAAGAGGAGAACCTGGCCAATGTGCTGACGGTTCCGTCGATCACCGCGCTATTGTCGGTCTTCTGCTACTTCATGTTCTTCGGCGCGATCTGGGCCTTCCTGGAACCGCTCGGTGCGCAGTATGGGATTGATAGCTGGACCGTCGGCCTGATCGTCTCGGCCAGCCTGGCGACGCAGGTCCTGGGCGCGATGACGGCGACCGTGTTCGAGGCGCGCATCGATTACCGCATTGCCATTACGGCCATCGGTGCCGTCGCGCTGGTCTCCTCCCTTGTTCTTGCCAGCGCACCTGGCCTGACGACATTCTGGATCGCCGCCTTGATCATGGGCTTCATCCTGTTGTTCATCGTACCTTATCAGATCCGGCTGACGATCACGGCGGACGAGACGCGTACCGCCGTGCTGCTGGTGCCGGCTGCACAGCTCTTCGGTCTGGCGATCGGGCCGGTCGCGGCGTCGCTGCTCATCGACGGCAAGGATTTCCGGCCCGTGCCGGAATTCGCCGCGGCAAGCGCGTTTGCCAGCGTGGCCCTGCTTGGCCTGTTCGTGGCCACTATGCGCCGTCGGCGCGCTTGACGGGACGGCTGGATGTCGACGATCACCGCGCGGAACTGGAGCAACTGGTCGGGCTTCGTGCGCGCCGAGCCGAAGCTGGTCGCCACTCCAACCGACGCCGGCGAGCTTGCCGATCTGGTGCGCACGGCACCTGGGCCGCTGCGCGTGGCGGGTGCTGGCCACTCCTTCACGCCGCTGGTGGCATCGCAAGGCTCGATCGTTTCCCTGGAGAAGATCGAGGGGCTGGTCTCGCACGATGTACAAAGCCATCGCGCGCGGGTGCGGGCAGGGACGCGGCTCGGCCCGCTGATGCACATACTGCAAGGCCTGGGCCAGGGCCTGCCCAATATGGGCGACATCGACCGCCAGGCGATCGGCGGCGCGCTGGGCACCGCCACCCATGGTTCCGGGCCGGCGCTGGGTGCTTATCACACCCAGTTGGAGACGGTGCAGATCGTGGACGGACGGGGCGAGTTGCGCGAATTCGATCGGACCCGCGACCAGGACATGATCCAGGCGATGGGCGTTGCGCTCGGCTCCTTCGGCATCTTGACCGAAGTCACGCTGAACAACATCGCGACCTACCGGCTGCGCCGCCGCAAGTGGGTGCTGCCGATCGCCGACATGCTGCGCGATTTCGAGACGATGATGGCCGCGCACCGGTCGGCCGAATTCTACTACATCCCGTTTTCCGGCTACGCGCAGTTCATCGCCAGCGACCTCAGCGACGCGAACCCGACCACCAGGCCTACCGAGCACGACGAGGCCGGCCTGGCGACGCTACGCAAGCTGAGCAGGGCGCTGCGCCGGCTGCCATGGCTGCGCCGCTCCTTGATCCGCGGCGCCGTGAAGAAGGTGCCGGCCGAGGATTATGTGCAGGACTGGCTCAACGTCTATGCCAGCGACCGGCAGACCAAGTTCAACGAGATGGAGTATCATCTGCCCTTCGAGGAGGGGCCGAAGGTGATCACGCAGATCATCGAGCTGACCGAGAAGCACTTTCCGGAAGTTTATTTTCCGATGGAGGTGCGCTCGGTGGCACCCGACATGTTCTGGCTTTCGCCCTTCTACAAGCGTCTGACCTGCTCGATCGCCATTCACCACGATGCCGCCAACGACCCTGAGCCCTTCATGCGGGCGGCCGAGCCGATCTTCCGCAGGCATGGCGGCCGGCCGCATTGGGGCAAGATGCACAGCCTAAAGGCGGCGGATCTCAAAAAGCTCTATCCGCGCTGGGATGATGCCATGGCCGTTCGGGGAGACATCGATCCCGAGAACCGTTTCGTCTCGCCCTACATGGCCGGCCTGTTCGGCATCGGCCAATGAGCGGCTATTTCACCGCGCTGTCGGATGCGTTGAGGGCGGCCGGCGTCTTTCAGCCTTGTCTCGTGCTCGACCGCGACCGGCTGGACCGCAACATCGACCTGGTGAAGCAGAGACTGGCGCCCGGCCTTGCCGTGCGGCTGGTCGACAAGTCGCTTGCTTGCCTGCCGCTGCTTTCGCACATCGCCGGGGCGCTCGGCACCCATCGCTTCATGACGTTTCATCCGCCGATCACAAGCGCGGTGCTCGACGCTTTTCCCGATGCCGACATGCTCTACGGCAAGCCGATGCCGGTCGGCGCGGCAAAGCAGGCGATTTCAAGCAGTACCGCCGACTGGTCGCGTATCTGCTGGCTGATCGACAGCGAGGAGAGACTGGCGGAATACGGCGCTCTGGCCGCCGAACTGGACATCGGGTTGCGCATCGCTTTCGAGATCGATGTCGGGCTGCATCGGGGCGGGTTCGCGGAACCGCGCGCGCTGTCGAAGGCATTGAACGCGCTGCCCGCCCGGCTGCGCTGCGAAGGCGTCATGGCCTACGAGGCGCACGCGCCGAACATTCCCGGTCTGTTCGGCGGTCCCCAAAAGGCGCTGGCAGAGGCGTCGCAGCGGGCCGCGGCATTCATCGCGGCTCTCGGCGAGGACCAGCACCGAACGCTGAACATCGGCGGCTCGAAGACCGCGTTGCTTCATCGTGGCGGCATGGCCAACGAAGTGTCGATCGGGTCGGCCTTCGTGCTGCCCGGGGATTTCGATACGCCCGGCCTCGACGGCTTCCAGCCCGCGGCCTTCATCGCCACGCCTATCCTCAAGGTGGTCGAGCCGATGCTGCCCGGCCCGCCGGCGGTCACCCGCCTGCTGCAGACGATCGGCCGGTTTCCGCGCAAGGGCTGCTATCTCTATGGCGGCAAATGGATGGCCGAACCGGTGTTTCCCGAAGGCATGGAGACCAATGGCCTGCTTGGCCTTTCCTCGAACCAGCAATTCATGGGCCTGCCCGGCGATGCCACCACCAGGTCAGGCGACTACGCCTTCCTGCGTCCGACGCAAAGCGAGGCGGTGCTGCAGCAGTTCGGATCGATCGCGGTCTTTTCGGGCGACAGGCTCGTGGACCGCTGGCCCGCGCTGCCAATGGGGTAGGGCATGGTGCCTCGTTACGATGAGTCCAAACCAGACGCTTCGATGTAACAGACCGACCGTCAACCCAAAGCCACGATGCGCCGGCGACCAGCAGCCGCATGCTTGGAACAGTCAGCGAGCCTATCCGCCTCCAGACGGGGTCATCGTTGACCGGCCTTCTCGGCGAGATATCGAGTAGCCAACGCGATTGAATTGGGGATCGGTGTCGATCCTCTATAGTTGGCAATTTGGCGCCTGGAGATTTCCAACTGGAGCGCCATCCCCTCAAGCGAGAATTTCAGCAGATCGTCCATGATATGGCGGAATTCCCGGTTCTCCATACCAATTGAGGGCAGGGTATCGATCCATTCGGCTGTCAACTCGACTCCCCCGTCCCACTCGATTGCATTGCCGTCTTCGTTAACCCGCATGGTTCCAAACAGCTCGTCATTGTCGCGAAGCGGAATGAAGTGTCGATGGCTATTCAATACTGGATTCAGGTCAACCGTATTGGAGCGGCCGTCTCGCCAGGTGATGCGCACGCGGCGGCCATCAATCATGGTGACCGAGGCGATCCTGGGGAGCGGATTGCCGACTGTTACGATGTCGTCAACCATTGAGGCGGGTCCATTCATTGCGCAACTCCTCTTCATGCGAGTTAGCCCAAGCGATTACGGCATCGAGGTCTTTGCGATGCATTTGGCCACGCAACACGTTCCATGAGCCAATCCTGATCAGGACTTCATACTCACCCTTCAACGCGTGAAAGTGAGGCGGGTTATGGTCATCCGCAAAGACCTGAATCTTGATGCCGTCGAGAACCTTCAAAGTGGGCATGTGGCTGTTCCATCGCGCCAAATTTAATGCAGAGGGTGCACTAAATCAAGCGAAAGTGCACTGGGTGCACCCAAAGCGTCGCATTTCATCAGTTTGATCGATATTGCGCGTGACGTAAATCGACGACCCCGGCCCTGCGTTCTCGTCCGCGCGGCCGCCGTTGTAGCTACCGGATTGAGCTCGGACGGTCGCGCCGAACGGCCGGCCTTGGGTAGCGTTTCAGCGGTAGCGCGCCTGGTTCCAGCGGTGGCCAAGCAGCGACAGGATGATGATCAGCCCGTTGAAGAACTGCACATAGAAGCCGCTGAGGCCGGCAGCGACGACGCCGGTCTGGATGAACGCCACCGTCAGCGCGCCGATAGCGCCGCCAAGCACGGTACCGATGCCGCCCCAGGTCGGCGTGCCGCCGACGAACACCGAAGCCAGCACCGGCAACAGATAGCCGTCGCCGGCGGTTGGCCACCAGGTGAAGTTGATCATCGTCGAGAAGGTGCCGCCGATCGCGGCCCCGATACCGACGAAGACGAACACCTTGACCTTCACCCGCTTGACGTCGATGCCCATCTGCTGGGCGCTGTCGGGATTGTCGCCGACCACCTTCACCTGCGCGCCGAAGCGGTGGCGGTTGTAGAGCAGCGCGGCGAACACGACGAAGGCGAGCGCCCACAGGATCTGTACCGGAATCCCGTAAACCTGGCTGGAGAAGATCGTATAGGTCCAGCTTTGCCCGAGCGTCGGCAGCGCGGTCGACTTGCCTTCGTTGATGATCTGGATCAGCCCGCGCAGCAGGAAGTTCATGCCGAGCGTGGCGATCAGCGACGACAGGCTGCCATAGACGACCAGCACGCCGACCAGGAAGCCGAGCAGCATGCCGGTGGCGAGTGCTGCGACGATGCCGAGGAAGGGATCGTAGCCGGCCTGAACGACCAGCGCGAAAACCCAGGAGGCAAAACCCATCGTCGCCGGAAACGACAGGTCGATTTCGCCGGCGGTAACGACAAAGACCAGCGGCACGACCACGAACAGCGCCACCGGCAGCGTGGTCAGCACCGAGCTGTAGAGGAACCAGGTGGTGAACACCGTCGGATTGGCGATGGTGAAGGCGACCATCATCACCACGAAAACGCCGAGCGTGCCCAGCGCCGCGCGATTGTCGAGAACGAAGCCGCGCAGCAAATGATCCGACGGGTGCTTCCACGCCGCTTCGCCCATTTCGGTATGGGGCGAGGGAGCCTGGCGATTGGGCTCGGCGATGTTGCTCATGGCCTTGTGTCCTCCGCGCGCTGGGCTTCGCCCAAGCCGGGCAGTCCGCCGGGATGCGCGAGGTCTTCCATGAAATTGACGAGCGTGTCGGCCGACTTGATGTCGCGCTTGTCGGCCTGCAGCGCCACAGTGCCACGATCGAGCACGACGAAACGGTCGGCGATGTCGAAGACATGGTGGATGTTGTGGCCGATGAACAGGATCGAGCGCCCGCTCGCCCGCACCTGGCGCACGAAGTGGAAGACCTTGGCGGTTTCGGTCAGCGACAGAGCCGTTGTCGGCTCGTCGAGGATGATCAGGTCGGCCTGCTTGTAGATGGCGCGCGCGATCGCCACGCCCTGGCGCTCGCCGCCGGAAAGCTGGCCGACGACGGACTGCGGCGTGAACACTTTCGAAGTGAAGCCGATCTCGCGCATAAGCCGGCTCGCCTCCCTGATTTCGGTGCCGACTTTCAGCCAGCCGAGGAAGCCGGTGAGTTCGCGTCCCATGAAGATATTGCGCACGATGGTCTGCTGCACGGCCAGCGCCCGGTCCTGGAACACGGTCTCGATGCCGGCGTCGCGCGAGCGCGCCGCGTTCCAGCCGGTGACCGGCTTGCCGCGAACGAGGATCTCGCCGTTGGTCGGCTTGACCGCGCCGGCGAGGATCTTGATCAGCGTCGACTTGCCGGCGCCATTGTCGCCGATCAGTCCGACCACCTCGCCGCGGTCGACGCTGAGATTGACCCCGCCAAGCGCGTAAACCTGGCCGTAGGATTTCGTGATGTCGCGCAGTTCGATGATGCGTTCGGCCATCGGGTCCTCGCTTGCTTGTCGCATGCCGGGCCTCGCCGGCGGTCCCGCCGGCCGGGCCTGAGCCCCCGGCCGGCGGCTTGGGAGGTCAGCGCAGTGCCTGCTTGGCCAGTTCGGCGACGATCTTGTAATTCTCAGGCGTGACGAAGCCGGCGCCGGTATCGACATTCATCGGTGCCAGCCCCAGCACCACTTGCTGGCAGAGGCTGAGGATCGGCAGATAGCCCTGCATGAACGGCTGCTGATCGGCGGTCAGCTGCACCCAGCCGCCCTTGAAGGCCTCGACGATCTGCGGGCTGGTGTCGAAGCCGAAATTGAAGATGTCGCCCGGCTTCCGGCCCGCCGCCGTCATATAGGTCTGGACGTTGCCGAGCATCTGTCCGCCGGGGTAGCCGACGGCCTTTACGCCGGGGTTGTTGAGCAAGGCGGCGGTGATCACCGGGATCGCCAGATTCGGATCGGCCGCCCATTCGGTTGCGGAATTGATTTGAACGACATCGATGCCGGCCTCTTTCAAGGCGGAGACGGTTCCTCGCTCGCGGGCGCCGCGGCTCTCATTCTCGAACGGGCCGATCATGATTGCCTTGTCACCGGCCTTGAGCTTGGCCAGCTTGAAGGCTTCCGCGCCGAGCGCGCGGCCCTGCTGTTCCTGCTGCGCGCCGACATAGCCGCCGCCGAAGGCCGTCACCACCGTCGGCACCGGCACGTTCTGGTACATCATCTTGATGCCGTCCTTATGCGCTTGTTCGGCCAGCGGCATGATGGCGGCGTCGCCGGGGTGGCCCATCATGGCAATACCGTTGGGCTTGACGGCGACCGCCTCGCGCAGCTGCTGGACCATTTTTTCGATGTCCCAGCCTGAGAAGATGTAATCCACTTTCGGTCCGAGATCGGCCGCAGCCTGCTTGGCGCCATTGTAGACAATGGTGCCGAAAGCGTCGCCCTCGGCGCCGCCGACGAAGAAACGGATGTGGACGTCCTTGCACCATTGCGCGTCGAGCGCCTGTGCCGGCAAGGTGGAGATGGCGGCGGCGAGCGCCGTGGCGGTCGCCACCACGGTCGTGCGCAGAAGTGTCGTTCTCTTGGCGATGCTCATGCACGTTCCTCCCTTTTGTCCTCGCGAGCGAGGGTTTCGACATCTGCTTCGGCAATCCCGTCCGGCTCCTCCCGCCGGCCAATCCTCACGTCGGGTTCGGCAGGTAGCTCAGGCCTCCCCTGCATTGCTGGAGGTATTCCAGCGCGCGGACCTGGCCTGTCATTTCAAGATCGTCGCGATAGACCGGGTCGTGCCAACCTTCGATGTCGATGGCGCCCTTGTATCCGGCCAGCCGCAATTCGCTGATCACCCGCGTCCAGTCGCTGTCGCCGAAGCCGGGCGTGCGCATCTGCACGAAGGGCAGGCGGCCGAAGACGCCGTGCTCGCGTATGACATCCCAGCGCACCGTCGCGTCCTTGCCGTGGACATGGAAGATGCGATGCGCCCATTTGCGGATCTGCGGGATCGGGTCGATCAGATAGACCAACTGATGGCAGGGCTCCCATTCCAGACCCAGATTCTCATCCGGCAATTCGTTGAACATCAGTTCCCAGGCGTCCGGATTATGGGCGATGTTCCAGTCGCCGGCGGCCCAGTTGCCATCCATGGCGCAATTCTCGAAGGCGATGCGCACGCCCTTGTCGGCCGCGCGTTTGGCCAATTCGCCCCAGACTTCGCGGTAGCGCGGCAGGCTGTCGGTCAGCGGCTTGCCGCGGATGCGGCCGGTAAAACCGCTGACCAGATTGGTGCCGAACAGATGCGCGCTGTCGATCGCCGTTTCCCAGGCCTTGAGCACGCCGCGGTCGGTGTCGCCGCTCTCGAGTGGATTGCCGAACACGCCGATCGAGCTGACGCTGACATCGGCATCGCCGATCGCGTCGCGGATCTCGCCGGCGAGCCGCCCCAGGTCCTTGCCGCCCAGCGTCTGCCAGAAGAAGGGCTGGACGCTCTCGAAACCGAGCGGCAGGATCTGCCTGACATAGGCGGCCGGGTCTTCGAGATTGGCCCGCACCATGGTGCCGATCCTGATGTCGAGAAGCGGGTCCGCCATGGTCATCCTTCCTGCCTGGGGATTTCGATCCGGCGCCCGGTCTCGGCGCTTTCGATCGCCGCGAAAACCATGGCCAGGCTCTTGATATTGTCGGCGCCGCGCGTCTCCGGCTCGGTGCCGGTTTCCACGGCGCGGACGAAATCTTCCATGACGCCGAGATGCCCGCCGATGCGGTCGGCAGGGTCGAGCGGCGGCACCGCTACCGGCACGACCTTGTCGAGCAGGCCTTCGCGTTCCGGCAGCACGGCTTCGGCCTTCAACTCGTCATGACCATCCCAGGTCAGGCTGCCGCGTTCGCCGACGATGCGCCAACTGCCTTCCCAACTGGTGCGGAAACCGTCGGCGCACCAACTGCCGCGATAGGTGAACATCTTGCCCTGGCCGAGCTCGAAGGTGGCGCTTGCCGACGATCCCTGCCGGTACCAGGAATTGGCCGGCTCCCATTCCCGGCAATACACTTCGGTCGGCTCGCCATCGACCATGTAGCGGGCGGCGTCGAATGTATGGATCGCCATGTCGAGCAGCAGCACATGGCGCATGCCTTCGCGGAAACCGCCGAAATGCGGCGCAATGAAAAAATCGGCATGGATGCTGGTCGCAGCGCCGATGGCGCCGGAGCCGAGGAAGCGCCGGATGCGCCGGACGTTGGCGACGTAGCGGCGGTTCTGCACCACGGCATGGATGCGCCGGGCGCGCCGCGCATCGTCGATGATGGCGCGCGCATTGTCCGGGCTGTCGGCCAGCGGCTTTTCCGTCAACAGATGACAGCCATGGGCAAAGGCCGAATTCGCCACGGCGCGACGGGCGGCAGGCACGACCACGTCGAACACCGCATCGGGTCTGGTCTGGGAGAGAACGACGTCGAGATCGGTCCCGATCGCGACCCCGGCGAGGTCGTATTCGCGTGCCCGCTGGCGCGCCCTGTCGGCGTCGAGGTCGACGAGACCGACGATCTTGACGGCAGGGGATTGGCTGATGGCCTCGAGCCAGGTTTTGCTCATGGCTCCGCACCCGACCAGGACGACGTGCATCATCCAGCGCTCCTCCGGCCAACCCCTCCTGGCTGGCACCCACGGCAGTCCGTAAATGACTTCCGTAAACGTTTACGATGACACACCCGATGGCATATATTGTCAATCGGATTTGTACCGTCGGCTCTGAAACGCCTTGGCCGCACGACCGGCTGGTGCTAGCCAGAAGCAGGAGGGGGAGGTCTTGGCGTCCAGCATTCACGATCTTGCGCGGCACCTGAACATTTCGATCGGTACAGTCTCGCGCGCGCTTAACGGGCGCGCCGACGTGAACGCCGAGACACGCCAGCGCGTGCTCGAGGCGGCCCGGAAGCTCAATTATTCACCGAACCACTCGGGCAGGAACCTACGCCGCGGCACCACCCATGCCGTGGCTTTCATGCTGCAGCCGCATCCGGGCGACCAGCAGTATGGCGAGCCGTTCTTCATTCCGTTCCTCACCGGACTGCAAGCGACATTGGCCGAGTGCGGGCTGGACCTGATCATCGTCATGGGCGCGCCGGCGGATTATCAACAGGAGCGGCTGCGCCGCGTCGTCGAGACGCGTCGTGCCGATGCCGTCGTACTGGCCTGGACGCGGCGCGAGGACGATCGCATCGACTATCTGAGCAAGGCCGGCTTTCCCTTCGCGACGCTCGGCCGAAGCCGGTCCGGCGACGACAGCTATCCCTCTCTGGATCTGGATTTCGAGAAGGCGGGCGCCGATGCGGTCGACCGGCTGGTTGCGCGTGGCCACCGCCGCATCGCCGCCATCCGGCCGTCGCTTGACCTGAATTTCGGTTATCTGTTTCTGGAGGGTTATTGCAAGGCGCTGCGGCGGCACGGCATCGAAGTCGATCCCGGCCTGATTGTGGACGGTTTTATCAACGAAGCCAGTGGCTACGCGGTGACACCGCAAGTCATGCGGTCGAAGGATCCGCCGACCGCGATTATCTTCAACAACGACTCGATGGCGCTCGGCGGCTGCAAAGCGCTCGCCGAAATGGGGATCAAGCCCGGGCAGGATGTCGCGGTGATCGTCATCGTCGACACGCCGCTCTGCCGTTATTTCTCGCCGGCGCTGACCGGCTTTCGTCCGAGCCTTGACCCGATGGGGCGGCGGCTCGGCGAAATCCTGCTCGCCTCGCTCCCGGCTTTCGCCGGCGCGAAAGGGCCAGAGATCATTCGCGAGGTCTGGCCGCTGGAACTGGTGGCGCGCGATAGTGATTGACCACACGTTTGTATCGTTATAACAGAACATGCATCGACCTTGCCTCGACGCTGCCTGCATCCTAGGCTGCGACTCGTGATGGTCCCCGCGCCGCAAGGCGAGGGGTGAAAAGGGAACATGGTGAGGCCCGATTTTCGGGTCGAAGCCATGGCTGCCCCCGCAACTGTAAGCGGCGAGCAAAATCCGAGAAGCCACTGGCCGGCAAGGCTGGGAAGGCAGGATGGCGCAACGACCCGCGAGCCAGGAGACCTGCCATCTGCATGGGTTGACCGGACGGGGTGTGCCGGGAGGAGACGCGGGGTTCGGTCTTGTCGACCGGTTCAAGCCAGCTTCCTTCCGTCGCCATTTTTGAAAGTGACGGAAGTTGGACGGCTCCATCGATCGCATTCACTGCATTCCCATGCATCGCATCATCGTGTGCACGCTTTGCCGCGATATCGCCACCGAGGTGAATTCAGGCCAGCGTCCGGCAGGATTGGCAAGCAAGACGCTGGCCCGTATTCCGGCAGGCCCTGCAAGGAATTGCCCATGACCGCGCCGCTTCTCGATGCCCGCGACCTGGCCGCAGCGGCGGATGGCCTGCATCTGGTGTATCCGGTCAGCCTTTCGGTGGCGGCGGGCGACCGTCTCGCCATCATCGGTCCCAACGGCGCCGGCAAGACGACATTGCTGCGCATGCTATCGGGCATGCTGAGGCCGAGTTCGGGCGAAGTGAAGCTAACCGGGCGCTTGCTGGACAGGATTTCGACCGCCGAGCGGGCGCTGCACATCGCCGTCGTCGGCCAGACCGATCAACCGGATCCACGGCTGGCGGTGATCGACTATGTCGAGCTCGGCCGGGTTCCGCATACCGGCCACAGGCACAGGAGCGAGGAACGCGACATTGTCGTCGAGGCGCTGCGCCGGACCGGGCTGTTGCCGCTGCTTGGCCGCACCATCGGCTCGCTGTCGGGCGGCGAGCGCCAGCGCGCCCAGCTTGCCCGCGCCATCGCGCAGGAGCCGAAGATCCTGTTCCTCGACGAGCCGACCAACCATCTCGACCCGCGGGCGCGCAGCGAGTTGCTCGAACTGGTTGCAGGCCTCGGCATGACCGTGATCGCGGTGCTGCACGATCTGGCGCTGGTGACGCCTTTCGCCACCAGGGTCGCGGTGATGAGCCATGGCCGGTTGCATGTGCTGGCGCCGCCACGCGAAGCACTCACCCAGCAGCTGATCCGCGAGATCTTCGGTATCGAGGTCTTTAGGTTGCGCCACCCGACGGAGGACCGCGAGCTGACGGTGTTCGAGGTTCCGAACCGTGCCGCGCCATCTTCGTGATCGAAGCCATTTCCGGCAGATCCTGTTCAACAAGGAGCAACATCCGTGAAACGCCTTGCCGTGTCTCTTGCCTTCTCCCTGCTCGGCTCTACGGCCTTCGCCTTTCCGGTGACGGTCGACAGCTGCGGCAAGCCGCTGACCTTCGACGCGCCTCCAAAGCGCGCCGTCATTCACGATCTCAACATGGCCGAGATGGCCTTCGCACTGAAGCTGCAGCCGTCGATCGTCGGCCTGACCGGCATCACTGGATGGTACAAGGTCACTCCCGAATTCAAGGCCGAACAGAGCTCGATCCCCGAACTGGCGCCCAAATATCCGACGCTGGAAAACCTGGTCGCTGTCGAGCCCGACTTCTTCTTCGCCGGCTGGTATTACGGCATGAAGCCGGGCGGCGAGGTGACGCCCGATACGCTGGCGCCACACGGCATCAAGACCCTGGTGCTGACGGAAAGCTGCGTCCATCTCGACAAGAACCGGCCCGCCGCTTCGATGGACCTGCTCTATGGCGATGTCGAGAAGCTGGGCAAGATCTTCGGCAAGGAGGCCGAAGCGGATAAGCTCGTCTCCGGCTGGAAGGCGCAGCTCGCCGAAATCACGGCCAAGGTCGGCGACCGCAGGGGAACGCGCGTCTTCCTCTATGATTCCGGCGAGGACAAGCCGTTCACATCAGGCAAGTTCGCCATTCCCAACGCCATGATTTCCGCGGCCGGCGGCGACAACATCATGGCCGACATGGACACCAGCTGGGGCAACACGGATTGGGAGACGGTGGCCTCGCGCAATCCGCAATTCCTCATCCTGCTCGACTATCAGGATGGCGGCGGCTACCGGAAGCTGCTCGATTTCCTGAAAGCGCATCCGGCAATGAAGGAGACGGACGCGGTCAGGAACGAACGCTTCGTGGCGCTTCGCTATGCCGAACTGACCCCCGGACCGGCCAACATCGAAGCGATCGGCAAGATCGCCAGGGCGATGCATCCGGAAGCATTTTAACCGGGAACATGACTTTGCGGCACAAGGCATTCCTATTGGCCATGACGGCGGCGGCGTTGGCAATCGCCGCGTTCGCGCTGCTGTCGATCGCCTATGGCTCGACGATGATTCCGCTGGGCGACGTCGTTGCAGCACTTGGCCATGCGATCGGATTGAAGGGGCATGACGTGTCCGGCCCGGTCGGCAGGATCGTCGTCGACCTCAGATTGCCGCGCATAATCCTGGCCATCTGTGTCGGCGGCGGCCTGGGCGTGGTCGGCGCGCTGTTACAGACGGTGACGCGCAACGATCTTGCCGATCCGTTCCTGTTCGGCCTCTCGTCGGGAGCCGCCGCCGGCGCTGTCTCCGTCATCACCGTCTTCGGCGACAGTTTCGGGATCTGGACGCTACCGATCGCTGCGTTCACCGGCGGTATTCTGGCGGCTTGCGTTGTGCTTTTGCTGGTTGCGCGGGTGAGGGGACAAGGCCCCGAACGGCTGATCCTCGCCGGACTTGCGGTCTCCTTCATGTTCACCGCATTGACCAATTACCTGGTCTTTGCCGGTGACCAGCGCGCCGCCCATTCGGTGCTGTTCTGGACGATGGGCGGGCTCGGCCTTGCGCGGTGGGACAATATCTGGCTGGGTGCGCTTGGGGCCGGCACGATTGCGGCGTACGGGCTGTGGAATCATCGCCGGCTGGACGCTTTCCTGGCCGGCGAAAATGCCGCCGAAAGTCTTGGCGTGCCGGTGGCGCGAATGCGACGGACGACGTTTCTGGTCGCCGCTTTTTCGACCGCGATCCTGGTTTCGGTCGCTGGCGTCATCGGCTTCGTCGGCCTCATGATCCCGCATCTGTCGCGGCCGCTGGCCGGCGCGCTGCATCTGCGCCTGATCGTAAGTTGCGCGCTGTTCGGGGCCGTGCTGTTGCTGGCAAGCGACCTTCTGGCGCGCACATTGCTGCCGCCGCAGGAACTGCCGATCGGCATCATCACCAGCTCGCTCGGCGCCTTCTTCGTTGTCACCATGCTGATCCGCAACCGCTTGTAATGGGTGTCGCGGCGGCCGAAATCATCGGACGCAGCCATGATTGTGCTGCACGGCTGCCATGCACGTTTGCCGGCTTCTGGAACAATGCCGGACTTGAATGATAAGCACGCTTATTATATATGCCACTCATGGTTTCCGAAGGCGTAGACAGATTGGGATTTTTGATCCACGACGTGCAGCGGCTGATGCGAAAGCGCTTCGAAGCGCGCGCCAGCGGCCTTGGCCTGTCCTCGGCGCAATGGCGCCTGATGGTTCGCGTCGCCAAGGAAGCGGGCGTTTCGCAGGCGCGGCTTGCCGAACTGCTTGAAATCGAGCCGATCAGCGTCTCGCGGCTGGTTGACCGGATGGAGGAGGGCGGCTGGATCGAGCGCCGCTCCGACGCCGCCGACCGCCGCGTGCGCATGATCTTCCCAACTCCCAAGGCAAGTGCCGCGTATGCGGAGGTCAAGAGCCTCGCCGGCGAAGTCTATGAGGAGTCGCTGACCGGCGTTTCGCCGGACGATCGCCGCGTCCTGATCAGGGCATTGGATGCGATGGCACAGAATCTCGCGGATGGCGATTCACCGTCCTGCGACAAGGTCAAGAATACGGAAGGCGCAGCAGCATGAACGCGGTAGCCAAGGTCGACGAAAACGCCGCCAAAGTGGAAATGGAAGCGCCGCAGCAGCCGGCCGCGGCCCCTGTTACAATGACACCTCCGGCAGAGCCGGCGCCGGTGCCAAAGAAGAAGCGCCGTCTCGGCCGCTTCTTGTTGATGTTCGCACTGCCGGCGGCGTTGGTCATTGGTGGCGGCTATGTCTGGGTCACTGGAGGGCGCTACCAGGAGACGGAGAACGCCAACCTGCAGCAGGCCAAGGTATCGATCGCCTCGGACACGGCGGGCCGCATCGTTCAGGTCGCCATCTCGGACAATCAGAGGGTGAAGCAAGGCGATCTTCTCTTCGCCATTGACCCCGAGCCTTACCGGATCGCACTTGCGCAGGCCGACGCGGCGGTGGCCGCCGCGCGGCTCAACGTCGAACAGCTGCGCGCCGCCTACAGCCAGGCCATGGCGCAGGAGAAATCCGCCAGCAGCGAAGTTGCCTATGCCCAGTCGCAATACGACCGTGCCGCCGATCTCGCCCAGAAAGGCATCAACGCCAAGTCTTCGCTCGATGAGGCCAGGAACGATCTCGATAAGGCAAAGCAGCAGCTTGCCGTCGCCCAACAGGGCATCGTCAGCGCCAAGGCGGCGCTGGGCGGCAATCCCGATATCGAGACCGACAAACATCCGACCGTGATGTCGGCGCTCGCAGCGCGCGACAAGGCTGCCTACGACCTGGCGCAGACCACGGTGAAGGCGCCTGCCGATGGCGTCGTCTACCAGGCCGCGTCCTTCAAGGTCGGCCAGTATGTCGGCTCCGGCACGCCGCTGTTCTCGCTGGTCGAGACCGGCGATACCTGGATCGACGCCAATTTCAAGGAAACACAGCTGACCAATATGAAGCCGGGCCAGAAGGCAGAAATCGTGGTCGACACCTATCCGGGCAGGACCTTCGAAGCGACCGTCAAGGCTATCGGCGCCGGCACCGGAGCGGACTTCTCGCTGCTGCCCGCCCAGAACGCTACCGGCAACTGGGTCAAGGTCACCCAGCGCATTCCGGTCCGCCTGGAGCTGAGCGATCCCGACGCCAAGATGATGCTGCGCACAGGCATGAGCGCGGCCGTTACCGTCGACACGGGCGTGGCGCGCGGCCTGCCTGGCATTTTCGGCCACGCCACGGCTGGCGAGGTCGCGAAGTAAATCAGCGGAAGCCCGCGGGGATCATGCGGGTGGACGCACTGAGCAGGGGGATTGGTCTGATGGGAGGAGTTGAAGGGGCAGCCTTCGGGGCAAACCGCATCGCGGCTTGATCGAAAGCTGAAATCTTCGACACGGACCCGTCGGTCCTCATGTTTCCGGGCGGCAGGCATCCGCTCAATCGAGACTTTCGGTCGATGTAACCCCCACATCGATAATCGCGTCCCACCGCGATGAGGGTCTCTCAACGGAAGGCTTTGCCGCCCGGAAACCCTGTGTACACGTTTTTGTTACCGGCTGGAAGTTCCGCATTATGAGCACGCCAGAACCTTTCAAAGAAGTGCCGCATCGTGGCCTGATCACGGTTGCGCTCATGCTGGCGACGATCATGCAGGCGCTCGACACCACGATCGCCAACGTCGCGCTACCGACCATGACCGGCGATCTCGGCGCCTCGCCCGACAACATCAACTGGGTGCTGACCTCCTACATCGTGGCGGCGGCGATCATGACGCCGGTCACCGGCTGGCTTGCGGACCGTTTCGGCCGCAAGGAACTGTTCCTGACGGCGGTGGTCGGCTTCACCATCTTCTCGATGCTGTGCGGCCTGGCCTGGAGCCTTGAAACCATTGTGTTGTTCCGGCTCATGCAAGGCGTGTTCGGCGCCGCGATCGTGCCCCTGTCGCAGACCTTCCTGCTCGACATCAACCCGAAGGAACGCCACGGCCAGGCAATGGCCATCTGGGGCGCCGGCATCATGCTGGGGCCGATTCTGGGTCCCACGCTTGGTGGCTGGCTGACCGAGAATTTCAGCTGGCGCTGGGTGTTCTTTATCAACCTGCCGGTCGGCATCGTCGCCTTCCTCGGCATGGCCGCTTATCTGCCGGCCATTGCGCGGCGGGTGCGAAGCTTCGATTTCTTCGGCTTCGCCATGATATCGCTCGGCGTCGGCGCTCTGCAGCTGCTGCTCGATCGTGGTGGCGAGGTCGACTGGTTCTCGTCGGTCGAGATCTGGATCGAGCTTGGCCTTTCGATAACCGGCTTCTGGGTGTTCATCATCCACACGATGACGGCAGAGCATCCCTTCATCGACCCCAAGATCTTCCTCGACCGCAATTTCGTGACCGGGCTGGCGTTCATCTTCGTCATGGGCGTGCTCATCCTGGCGAGCATGTCGCTGCTGCCGCCGATGCTGTCGACCATCTTCGGCTATCCGACCATCACCATCGGCATCGTGATCGGGCCGCGCGGCGTGGGGACGATGATCTCGATGCTCGTCGTCGGCCGGCTCATGAGCAAGGTCGACGCCAGAATCCTCGTCGTCATCGGCTTCCTCCTGACCGCGCAGTCGCTCTACACGATGGCCGGCTTCTCGCCCCAGATGGACAACTGGCTGATCATCACTTCCGGCATCATCCAGGGCCTGGGAATGGGAATGGTATTCGTGCCGCTGTCGACGGTGGCCTTCGCCACGCTTGACGTACGCTTCCGCACCGATGCCACGGCTTTGTTCAGCCTTGTGCGCAACCTCGGCTCGTCCATCGGCGTATCGGTCGTGACGGTGCTCATGGTGCGCAATACACAGATAAATCACGCCGAGCTTTCCACCTTTATCAATCCGTTCAACCCCAATCTGTGGGCGGTTTCGCCGGCGGCGGCCGGCGGCGACCAGATGGCATTGTCCCAGGTCGACAGGATGGTGAACATCCAGGCGATGATGATCTCTTACGTCAACGACTTCAAAATCCTGATGATAATGACGCTGGCCGCCATTCCGTTCGTGATCCTGCTGCGCAAGCCGAAGACGGCGCCGGCTGGCGGCGCGCCGGCGGCACATATGGATTGATATTCGCCGACGGCTGTCCGCTGCCGGCGATGCCGCTGCCGGCGATGGCTTTGCTACCTTCCGAGCACCAGGGCCCAGTAGCGGAGGCTGGGGTCGCGGCCGTCGCGGACATAGGCAAGCCCGAAACGACTGAAGTCCGGGTCGAGTATGTTGCGCCGGTGGCCGGTCGAATGCATCCAGATATCGAACAGTTTCTGCTGGTCGAAGCGGCCTTCGGCGATGTTCTCGGCCGCAGCGCCGTGCACACCATTGTCCTTCATGCGCGAGGCGAAATCCTTGCCCCAGCCGGTGGTGTGACTCATGCGCGTCCGCGACGCCATGTAGCCGGCCTGCTGCAACGCCGCCTGTTCGAGCTGGGTGTCCGCGGTCAGCGGAGTCCGCCCGGCCGCAGCGCGCAAGTTGGCCAGGGTGGCCGTGGCGGAGGAAGAGACACCTGCGCCCTCACCGGTGGGCACGGAAACGGTGGTGCAGGCGGCAAGCCCGGCAATGGCCGCAAGGCCGATCAGCAAGGAGCGCCTTGTCCGGCGCGGTTCTGGAGGGAGGTCGATGACAGTGTTCATTCCTGCCTGCATAGTCGCGATCATGGCTTTTGACGGGCAAGCCGAAGAAACTGTCGAGGAAATTGATGCCTTGGCCTTCGCTGATCGCACCGCGTAGTCTTCAAACGTTGCGTTTGGCCATCCAGCTTCGAATGGCCCATCGTCCGGGAAATCCGATGCCGAAGATCGCGCGGCTTCTGCCGGGCAGCGATGACAATCCCGTGATAGCCTGTCTGGAACCATCGATTTGGCGACAGCCCCTGGCAAATCGGGTATGCTGTTACATCTACTAGTGGCAGCTACGGGCGGCCATCACGGTGGTGACCGCCCCCGACAACGGGAGGAAGCTTATGGCCAGCTTTCATGTCATGGCGGACGCGCGTGGTATGCATGTGCAGCCCACGGTGCGCCACATCACCACATCGGACCTCTGGGATGCGCTGCGGCTCGGTGCCGAGGATTTCTGGGCAAAACCGTCTCACTACGTTTTCCTGTGCCTGATCTATCCCATCGTCGGCCTGATCCTGACGCAGTGGACGTCTGGCTCCAACGCCATTCAGCTCGTCTATCCCTTGATGTCGGGTTTCGCCCTTGTCGGCCCTTTCGCCGCGCTCGGCCTCTACGAGATCAGCCGCCGGCGCGAGCTCGGCATGAACACCAACTGGCGACATGCCCTCGATGTCCGCCACTCGCCGGCGGTGCCTTCGATCGCGGTCATCGGCATCATGCTGTTCGTGCTGTTCCTGTTGTGGCTGTTCACCGCGCAGTCGATCTACACCAGTCTGTTCGGCGACCAGCCGCCGGCTTCGATCGGCGCCTTTGTCCGCGACGTGCTGACGACCAGCAAAGGCTGGACGTTGATCCTTCTCGGCAACGCCGCCGGCTTCGTTTTCGCCGTGATCGTGTTGGCCACCACTGTCGTCGCCTTCCCGCTGCTGCTCGACCGTGACGTCGGCGCCGTTTCGGCCATAGAAACCTCGGCGCGGGCGGTGATGGCAAATCCGCTGCAGATGGCTCTTTGGGGCCTGACGGTCGCGGTGCTGCTGGTGATCGGTTCGATCCCGCTGTTTGCCGGGCTCGCGGTCGTTATGCCCATCCTTGGCCATGCCACCTGGCACCTCTACCGCAAGGTGGTGGAACCGGAGCGGACGCAGCAGACAAGACGGCCGATGTAGACCAACGCCGGGGCCGCCGCTGGGCTCAGCGCTGTGCGTCGGTCGCCATCTTCAGCGCCAGCGCCGTCAGCACCCCTCCCATCATCCAGCGCTGGATGACCAGCCACAAAGGCCGCCCGGCGAGAAACGCGGCGATCGAGCCGGCCATCACCGCGATGATGGCATTCACGGTCAGGCTGATCGAAATCTGCGTCGCGCCGAGCACAAGAAGCTGAGACAGGACATGGCCTTTGCCAATGCTGATGAATTGCGGCAGCAGCGACAAATAGAGCACCGCCACCTTCGGATTGAGCAGATTGGTCATCAGGCCCATGGCGAACAGCTTGCGCGGCCCGTCTTTCGGCAGGTCGCGCACCTGGAATGGCGAGCGTCCGCCCGGCTTCACGGCCTGCCAGGCCAGCCACAGGAGATAGAGCACGCCGGCAAAGCGCAGCGCGTCATAGGCGAAGGGTACGGCCAGCAGCAGCGCCGTGATTCCGAATGCCGCCGACAGCACATAGAAGAGAAAACCGACGGCGACCCCGCCAAGCGAGATCAACCCGGCCTTCGGCCCTTGCGACAGGGAGCGCGAGATCAGGTAGATCATGTTTGGACCCGGCGTCAGCACCATGCCCAGGCAGACCAGCGCGAAGGCGAGGTGGTTGGCGGTATCGGGCATTGTTCGTCCCCAGGCGTGCCGCGATGGATGCGATCCAGCGTGCAGCCATTATGTGCCCGTTGCGGCAGGCGCCCACAAGGGCTTGGCGGCGTCGGGCGTTGCGCCAGAGTTCGGTTAACCGACCACGCGCAGGTTCGACAATTCGTTGCCGATTTCCTTGAAATCGTTGGACAGGCTGGCGCCCGTCGCATTCCAGAACAGCTTGGCGGGTTTGCTCGGGTCCGCCGGGTCCTTGCGGAAGCGCGAGACCGACGAGCATGATTTCAGCGCATCGATGGCGTTCTTGTCGGTGGTCTTGGTCGTGGACAGGTCGAGAGCCACTGTCATCACCATGATGTTGGCCGCCTTGGCGTTGTTGCAAAGCGTCGTCATCTGCTCGTTGAGCGCGCTGGTGTAATTGCCGTTCGAATAGTCGAACTGGCCGATGGCGCTCGATGTGCCCATGAACAGGCGCCCGACCGAGGTGCCGGCATAGCCGGGCTTGAGATAGCCGTAGGACGCGTAGGTCGACTTCGAATCGGCGGGGTCGGAATAGCTGAGCGAAGACGGCGTGTAATAGGTGTTGGCGCCGTCGGTCAGCACGATCACCACCTTGTCGTTGCCTTTTTCTGTTTCCGGGCGCCCCTGCGTGAACGGCTCGCCGCTCGAGACCACCCGCCAGCCCCAGCCCATGCCCTCGGGAACATTGGTGCCGCCATCCGGCTGCATCAGGTCGATCGCGGCTTTGATCGTGGCGAGCCCATCGGCGACGCTGACGTCGGTCAGCGGCGTGATCGGGTTGGTGGTGCAACTGTAGTTCGGGCCGTTGCCTGCGGGCAATACCGGCGCATCGATCGGCCGCGGCTGGAAATATTTGGTCATGTTGCGCAGCCGGGCTTGGCCGCTGCTGCTCGAAGGATCGTCGTTCCACCAGCTGTTGATGGCGCCGTAGGTCTTTGGTGCGGCTTCGTTGGGATCCTGGGTGATCTTCCAGTGATTGCCGGGTTCATCCGGGGCGAACATCGGCACGAACATCGTCGCCGGATCGCCCACGCCTATCCCGGTGTTGGCCGAGCCGCCGGACGGCGGGGCGTCGTTGACATTGTAGGGGTAGGGCCGGGCTTCGACACAGCCTTGCCAGCTGGCGAACGGACCGTAGGAATCGACATAGTCGTATGCGTCGTAACTGCGCTTGCAGGTATTGTTCCAGTTGTATTCAGCACAAACAACGTGCTTGCTGTTTTTAACACGCTCATGGCTGGTGACGACCTTCATGTCGCGGTAGAGCGAAAACCGGGTCAGCATCTGGCCTTCCTCGTCGCCCCAGCCGGTGCCGCGTTTGTACCAGATGCCGTTGGTCTGCTGGGCGTATTTGTTGGCGGCGTTCAGCGTCGACCAGTCGAAATTCTCGTTCGACACCGGTGACAGGCCCTCGGTGTCCATCCAGGACGCATTGCCATTGCCAGGACCGACATTGACCGAGGCGGCAAAGGGTACGAGGCCGAACTGCACCGGCTTGTCGACCTGCTTGATCATCGCGGCCTGTTGGGCAAGCGTGTCGACCAACTGCTTCGCCGCGGTCTTGAGGAGATCGATGCGCTTCTGCCCCGAGCCGGTTCCGGGCGTGACCATCGATCCGGAATTGTCGAGCACCAGCGCTACTTCGAGCGTGTTCTTCAGCCGCACCTCCGAGCACGCGGTGAAGCCGATATTGGTGGCGCCGGTGCCGCCGAGCAGTATCTTCGCCGTCGGCAGGAAGTAAGGATTATAGGTCAAGGTGCCGCAAAGCTTCATTGTTCCGCCGCCAGCGGCGTTGCTGGGCAAAGTGAGGTTGAGCGTCGTGTTGGCGGCATCGACATCGTTCAGATTGGCATTGAAGAAGTCGAGCGCATAGGCCCTCAGCTGGTCGTCGGTGGCGCCTTCCGTCACGCGGCGCGCCGTGGCGAAGTTGGCGGCGTCGAGCGCGTTCAACACCGTCTGCTTTTCGCGGTTCATTTCCGTGAAGTCGACCGCGAGCGCCAGCCCGCCCATCAGCGGGACCATCGCGAAGGCCGTCACGAGAGCATAGTTGCCGCGCCTGTCGCGGCGGAATTGATGCCAGATTTCACGCATGTCTTGCAGCGGCCCCCGCCGGCGGATTCTCGTTCGATGCCAGCTTTCCACAAAACGCTGAAGGACGGGTTTGGGAAACCGCTCGATTGCTTGGTTCGCGCTTCACCAAGCACTAACCAATCTGGAGCGGCCCCCCGGTGCCTCCAAAAAACGACACCCCGCCGGATGCAGGGCGTCGACGTGGAATTCGTCGGATCAGCTGACGATGCGCAGGTTGGACAGCTCGTTGCCGATCGCCTTGAAATCGTCGGACAGCGTTGCGCCCGTCGAATTCCAGAACAGCTTCATCGGCTTGCTCGGATCGGTCTTGTCCTTGCTGAAGCGGGAATCCGAAGAACAGGCCTTCAGCGCATCCATCTGCGTTTTCTCCGCTGTCTTGGTGGCGTCCAGATCAAGCGCGATGGTCATGACCATGACCCCGGCGGCCTTGGCGTTGTTACACAGGGCGGTGAAATGCTCGTTCATCGCTTTGGTGTAGTTGGCGTTGGAATAATCGTCCTTCGCGACATTGGCGCTGGTCCCCAAGAACATGCGGCCATAGCTGTAGCCGTTGCTGTAGGGGACGACGTAACCGAGAGCCGAATAGATCGCCTTGCTGCCAGCCAGGTCGTTACCGCCAGAACTCCAATTGGTTCCAGAGTAGGTCTGCGCCGTCACCGAGGTCGGCGTGTAGTAGGTGTTGGCGCCGTCGGTCAGCACGATCAGTACCTTGTCGTTGCCTCTTTCCGTTTCGGGCCGGCCCTCGGTGAAGGGTGCCGTGCTGGAAAGGGTCCGCCAGCCCCAGGCCATGCCTTCCGGCACGTTGGTGGCGCCGTCGTCGGCCATGGCATCGATGGCGTTTTTGATCAAAGTTGCGCCGGCTGTCGTGGAAACATCGGTTAGTGGCGTGATTGCCGTCGTGCTGCAGCTTGTATTCGGCCCGGCGTCCATGCCGTAGGCCGGCGTGACCTTGTTCACCCAGTCGAAATATTTTGGCATGTAGCGCTGGCGTGCGGCGTCGGACGCGCCTGAACTCACTGGGGCGTCGACATCCCAATTGTTATTGGCTGGCCTTGAAGAGCTATCGACGCGGTCGGTTTCGTCGGGCGCGAACATCGGCACGAAAAGCGTTGCAGGCAGTGTTGTCGATGCAGCTGTGTCCTGGATATTGTATGGATATGGGCGCGACTCGACGCAGCCACCCCAACTCGCGACCGGCGCATAGGTGAAGGTCGCGTTCGATGCACAAGTACCGTCCCAATTCTTGAGACTGCACGCTGAAATGCGTTTCATCTGTTTGTAGATCGAGAACCGGGTCAGCGGCTGGTCTTTCTGGCTCGCGTCCCAGCCGGTGCCTTTCGCATACCAGATGCCGGCGATGTTTTGCGCGTATTTGGTCGTCCCCCACGGCGACTTTTCCTGCGTCATGGTGTTCGTCCAGTCGAAATTCTCGTGATGGATCGGCGAGATGCCGGTCGTGTCCATCCACGCCGCCGAGGCGTTGCCCGGACCGACATTCACCGAGGCGGCGAAAGGAACGAGGCTGAACTGGACCGGCTTGGTGACCTGCCTCATCTGCTGGGCCTGGCCGGCCAACTGGTCGACCAACTGCTTGGCGGCGCTCTTGAGAAGGTCGAACCGCACCTTGTTCGAGCCTTTGCCGAGCTCCTTCATCGAACCGGAATTATCAAGCACCAGCGACACTTCCAACGTGTTCTTCAGGCGTACTTCGGAGCAGGTGCTGAAGCCGATATCGGTGCTGCCGGCGCTGCCGCCCAGCAGTAGTTTAGCCGTCGGCTCGAAATAGGGCTTGTAGACCAAGGTCGCGCAGAGCTTCAGCGTCCCGCCGCCTGTGTTGTTGTTGGGCAGCGTCACGGCCAGCGTGGTGTTGGCCGGATCTATATGCGCGAGATTGGCTTCGAAGAAATTCTTGGCATAGGCCACGGCGTCGGCGTCGCTGGCGCCGGCAACGATCTGCTGGGCCGTGGCGAAGCCGGCCGCGTCCAAGGCGTTCAAGGCGTTTTGCCTTTGGCCCACCATTTCCGTATAGTCGACGGCGATCGCCACGGCGCCCATCAGCGGCACCATGGCGAGCACGGTCATCAGCGCATAATTGCCACGCCGGTCGCGTCCGAATCTTCGGATCATTGTCACAGCTGCCCCGCCAAATCGATAGTCAGTGGGGACGGTGTCATAAATCGTTAAATTTCAGGTTTCTGGAATATATCCAAGGTCAGCCTGCACTTTCAAAGCTCGTTAACCAACCAGTGAACGGTGGTGGATGCCGGTACAGGCGGGCGAAAGCTGGTGACAGGCTGGGCCGGTTCGGATAATTCCAACCGGCTGCGGCGAACCGTCGGCTGCGGCACCGCAACGATCATGACTGAAGGATACGGCATGGCGGCCTCGCCTGACATCATCGGTTCGCTCGAAGACGTGTCGAAGAACTATTCGGCCATTCTCTGCGATGTCTGGGGCGTGGTGCACAATGGCGAAACGCATTTTCCCGCGGCTGCGTCGGCGCTGGCGGCTGCCCGTACGGCCGGCATTCCCGTCGTCCTGATCACCAATTCGCCGCGCCGCAGCGCCGACGTCGTGGCCCAGATGAACGTCATCGGCGTTCCCCCATCGGCCTACGACCGCGTGGTCACCTCGGGCGACGTGACCCGCGACCTGATCGTGGAAGGCCCGCGAAAGATCTTCCATGTCGGCGCCGAGCGAGACTTGACCCTCTATGACGGGCTCGACGTCGATCTCGTCGAGGAGTTCGAGGCATCCGGCGTCGTCTGCACCGGCCTGTTCGATGACGAAGTGGAGAAGCCCGAAGATTATGCGGAGCTGCTGCGGCGGCTGCGCGCCAGGAACCTGCCTTTCATCTGCGCCAACCCGGATATCATGGTCGAGCGCGGCGAACGCATCATCTGGTGCGCCGGCGCCCTGGCGCGCGACTACGCACAGCTCGGCGGCCGCACGCTGATCGCCGGAAAACCTTATGCGCCGGTCTATGATGTGGCGATGAAGGAGGTGGCGGAGATCCTTGGCCGGCCGGTCGAGCGCCGCCAGGTGCTGGCCATCGGCGACGGCATGCTGACCGATATCAAGGGCGCGGCCGACAACGGTTTCGACGTTCTCTATGTCTCGGGCGGCATTCATGCCCGCGACTATGGCGATGCATCGCAGCCGGATCCGGCAAGGCTCGCCGCGTTTCTTGACAGGCACGCCTATCATCCAGTGGCCGTCATTCCCAGGCTGCGGTAGATGGCGATGGACGCTTTCCAGCACCTTTCGGCAACCGCGCCGCTGCCCGCCGATTTGCGCGGCGGCGTTGTCGCGATCGGCAATTTCGACGGTGTCCATCGCGGTCATCAGGCGGTGCTCGAACGGGCATTGGCGGAGGCGCGGCGGCGTGGCGTGCCGGCGCTGGTGCTGACTTTCGAACCGCACCCGCGAAAGATATTCAGGCCCGAGATACCGCTGTTCGTGCTGACGCCGCCGCCGATGAAGGCGCGGCTCCTGTCGCTGCTGGGCTTTGCCGCGCTCGTCGAACAGCCTTTCACGCGCGACTTCGCCTCGCTATCGGCGGAAGCTTTCGTGACCGACGTGCTTGAGAGAACGCTTGGCATCACCCATGCCGTGACCGGCTTCGATTTCCATTTCGGCAAGGACCGCCAGGGCGGGCCGGCCTATCTGATGGCGGCTGGCGAGCGCCATGGCTTCGGCGTCACGCTGGTCGATGCATTTCGGGACGAAAGCGCCGAGGTGGTTTCATCGAGCCGCATCCGCGCCTTGCTTTGCGAAGGCGCGGTGGCCGAGGCCGCCGGCCTGCTCGGCTATCGCTTCACGGTGGAGAGCGAAGTCGTGGGCGGCCAGAAACTGGGGCGAACGCTCGGCTTTCCGACCGCCAACATGAGGCTTCCCGCCGAGGCCACCCTCAGGGAAGGCATCTATGCCGTTCGCTTTCGCCGCGCCGACGGAAGGCTGCATGATGGCGTTGCCAGCTTTGGCCGCCGTCCGACCGTCGACGATGATGGCGCGCCGCTTCTGGAAACCTTCGTCTTCGATTTTTCCGGTGACCTCTATGGCGAGATCTGCCAGGTGTCGTTCTTCGGTTACCTGCGCAGCGAGGTCAAGTTCGACGGGCTTGATGCGCTGGTCGCGCAGATGAAGCGCGACGAGGCCGAGGCGAGAGCACTGCTGGCCGGCGTCAAGCCACTTTCGCAACTCGACGCGGCCATGGCTTTTTGAAGCATGGTCCGGTTTTCGGGTTAGATCATGCTCGAATCAGACGTTACTTTTTCAGCGCCAGACCGACGGCGATGAAGGTCCAGCCCTGGAAGATCAGGTCGATTGCCAGGAACAGGCCGAGCACCCATACGCTGTTGACCGGCCAGCCCATAGCTATGATCAACCCGGCGATCACGCTGATGGCGCCGGCCGCGACGATCCAGCCCCAGCCGCGCTCAGGTCGGTGGCTGTAGCCGACCCAGGCGCGCAGCACGCCGGAAGCGACGAGCGCCACGGCCAGCAGGAAGGTCAGCACCGCCGAGGCCAGCAGCGGGTTGTCGAAGGCGAAAAAGCCCGCGACCGCGTAGAGCAATCCGCTGAGCAGCCAGTAGAAGAAGCGGCCCCACGTCTTGACCCCGAAGGCATGCATGATCTCGATGATGCCGGCCACCAGCATCAGCCACCCCACGACATAGACGGAAGCCACCGTGGCAATGAAGAGGTTGCCGAACGCAATGCCGCCGAGGATCAGCAGCAACACGCCCAGGCCAACAAACCACCCCCACTTTGCTCGCGTCTGTCCGATCGCGTTCTTCAGTGCATCGCCGTGCAAGGTCATGTCGCCACCTCCATCGAGGACCGCCAGCAGGGAATGAAGTTACCCTTGGTGCCGACCCGCGTCCAGCCGACGGCGGCCGGATGGTGAGCAATGCGAGCCGGACGTCTCGACCTTAAATCAAATTTTACCAAAGCCTCTTCAAAGCTGTGACCGAAAGACAGTCGTATCGTGTTAATGGGGTAGTCATGAGTCCGGTCGGGAAAATTTCTGCAGCCTTGGCTACCGTCATGCTGGCTACCTCGGGTGCGGCCGATGCCGGCGAGGGCGCCTTCGGCTGGCTGTCCGGCGATTGGTATCTGACGGTCGGCGCCACCGGCATGGTGGCGCCTAATTTCGAGGGCGGCAAGAAGTACCTGCTCAGCGCCTCGCCGATCATCTCCTTGGGCAAGGCTGGCCCGGCGGCCCGCTTCACCTCACGCAACGACAACATTTCGCTGGCGCTGGTCGATGACGGCGGCGTTCGCGCCGGCCTGACCGGCAAGTTCCTGTTCTCGCGCGACGATGGCGATGCCGACGAGTTGAAGGGCCTCGATCCGGTCCGCTGGGGCGGCGAGGTGGGCGGCTTCTTCGAATTCTATCCGACGGACTGGATACGTGCGCGTGCCGAGTTGCGGCACGGCATCCGCGCCCATAACGGCTTCGTCGCCGACATCGCCGCCGACGCCTTCTACGATGTGACGCCAACCGTCAGGATCTCTGGCGGGCCGCGCGTCTCGTTCGCCTCCGCCAAATTTTTCGACGCCTATTACGGCGTCGACGCGCAGGAAGCCGTGGCCTCGGGGTTGAACCAGTATAATCCCGGCGGCGGCCTGAAATCGGTCGGCCTTGGCGGTGCGGTGACGTGGAAGGTGACCGACCCGATGACCGCCAGCCTGTTCGGGGAATATTCACGCCTCGAAGGCCCGGCCGCCGATTCCAGCCTGGTCAAGGAGCGCGGCGACCGCAACCAGTTCATGATCGGCGTATCGACGACCTATCGCTTCGATTTCAAGATGTAGCCGGTATCGGCCTTATTCCAGCAATCGCGTATCGATCTGATGACTTGTGGTGCCGACGATGGCGATGCCTTCGCGTTCCAGCAAGGCGGGATTGAGAATATAGTTTCTGGCGAAGGGAACGATCACGCAAGGAACTTCCATGACTGGATGGCTGGCGGCACTGACAAAATCGCTGCCAATCTCGCGTGTCTTGGCCGGATTGTCTTTCCAGCCCTCGGGCAAATCGGGGACGGCAATGGAGACGCCGTCAGGCACTTCGATTTCCAGGAGCTGGAACGTGGGCGGCAAATCTTCCACGTCGACATGAACGAGAATTTCAAGAAGCGCCGTGGCGGGATGATCCGCACAGTACACAATGGCGGTGCCCTTGATGTTCCAACGGCCGGAGCTGAGCATGCCGCCCCGGCCGGACAGGTCGGCGAAGTTGGAGATACGCCATAGACGCATCGTCAGGCGAAAATGCCATAATCGATGCGATGCAGTTCCTCTTCCACCAGGGAAGCACCGGTTTCCGACTGCAGGAGCGTGATAGGCGCTTCGTTGAGCACCCGGCTGCGTTTGCGCAACCAACGTTGCGCTTTTTCGTGGTCTCCGAAAACACGATCCGCCATTGTGGAAATGCGCTCGATGCGCATGACGCGATCGGACTCGGCAATACTCAGTTTCTCATTGCGTTCTTTCCTGCGCGCCAAAGTGCGCCGCGATCCTACGATCTTGTAGATTTCGTCATTGCTGAACCCACGGTGGCGGAGTTCTTCCACCTTGGTGAAGCTGACCAGGAATTGCCCCGTTGCGGCATCCCGGACCAAGCCATCCTGCGCACGCTCGACCTTCTCCTTACGGGCGGCCCGTCTGGCAGCCGGCACGTGGACCTTGCGATGCGGATTGGACATGACGCGCCTCCGGTGCCATTTGCCCAAACATATATGCGCAATTGGCACAAGCGGCAAGGCGAGTGCCTTGGAGTTCGGGCTTTCCAAGCTGGCCCACCTCGTTTAAAAGCGCGGCCATGACAGTGGTCTCGCGTTCCGTCGCGATTACGATACGAATTACCAGCCCGGTGTTCCGGACGGCCTGAGAGCTGTCGGAGCCGCCGGGAATCTTGCGCGCGACCCCTCGCGCTTTTTCCAGATCATGATAGTTCAGGCCCGAGCTCCCTTGCCGCCGGGCAATCCACAATGGCAGATCAATGACCGATACAGCTGAAACGATCGACTATTCCAAGACGCTTTACCTGCCGCAGACGGACTTCCCGATGCGTGCCGGTTTGCCCGAGAAGGAGCCGGTGCTGGTCCAGCGCTGGCAGGAGATGGATCTCTACCGCAAGTTGCGCGAGGCCTCCGCCGGTCGCCCGAAATACGTGCTGCATGACGGCCCGCCTTATGCCAACGGCAACATCCATATCGGCCATGCGCTGAACAAGATCCTCAAGGACGTCATCAACCGCTCCTTCCAGATGCGCGGCCGCGACGCCAATTACGTGCCCGGCTGGGACTGCCACGGCCTGCCGATCGAATGGAAGATCGAGGAGCAGTACCGCGCCAAGGGCAAGAACAAGGATGAGGTGCCGGTCAACGAGTTCCGCAAGGAATGCCGGGATTTCGCCGCTCACTGGATCGGCGTTCAGGGGGCGGAATTCCAGCGCCTTGGCGTCATCGGCGACTTCAAGAACCCGTATACGACCATGGCCTTCCACGCCGAGGCGCGTATCGCCGGCGAACTGTTGAAATTCGCCATGTCGGGCCAGCTCTATCGCGGCTCCAAGCCGGTGATGTGGAGTGTCGTCGAGCGCACCGCGCTCGCCGAGGCCGAGATCGAATACCAGGACTACGAGTCGGATACGATCTGGGCGAAGTTCCCGGTCGCCAGTCTGGTGCGCCCCGTGGCTGACGGAGAGGCCGCACTGACCGAGAGCGCTCTCGATCTGCTGCAGGCCCATGTCGTCATCTGGACGACGACGCCTTGGACGATCCCCGGCAACCGTGCCGTCAACTATTCGCCGCGCATCGACTACGGTCTCTACGAGGTCACGGCAGCCGAGAACGCCTTCGGCCCGCAGCCGAGCGAAAAGCTGATCTTTGCCGATACGCTGGCCGAAGAGGCTTCGGTCAAGGCCAAAGTCACCTTGAATCGTCTTCGCAGCGTGTCGGCGCAAGAGCTTGGAAGTCTTACGCTTTCGCATCCCTTCAAGGGTCTTGGCGGCGGTTACGAGTTTCCGGTGCCCATGCTTGCCGGCGACCATGTCACCGATGATGCGGGCACCGGGTTCGTTCACACGGCGCCGGGCCATGGTCGCGAGGATTTCGACGCCTGGATGGAGGCGGCCCCGGACCTGCGCGCGCGCGGCGTCGACACCGCGATCCCGTTCACCGTCGACGATGCCGGCTTTTTCACCAAGGACGCGCCGGGCTTCGGTCCGGATCGTGAGGGTGGCGCGGCGCGCGTCCTTGACGACAACGGCAAGAAGGGCAATGCCAACCAAGCGGTCATCGATGAGCTGATCAAGCGCAACGCGTTGTTCGCGCGCGGTCGGCTGAAACACTCCTATCCGCATTCCTGGCGGTCGAAGAAACCGGTCATCTTCCGCAACACGCCGCAATGGTTCGTCTACATGGACAAGGACCTCGGCGACGGCACGACGCTGCGCAGCCGTGCGCTGAAGGCGATCGACGACACCCGTTTCGTGCCAGGGGCGGGGCAGAACCGCATTCGCGCCATGATCGAGGAACGGCCCGACTGGGTGCTGTCGCGCCAGCGCGCCTGGGGCGTGCCGATCGCGGTCTTCGCCGACGCCGACGGCAATGTGCTCCAGGACGAGGCGGTCAACCAGCGCATCATGGACGCTTTCGAGAAAGAAGGCGCCGATGCCTGGTTCGACGCCGGTGCCAAGGAACGTTTCCTCGGCAATCACGATGCCTCCAGATGGAAGCAGGTCACGGATATCCTCGACGTCTGGTTCGATTCAGGCTCGACCCACGTTTTCACGCTGGAGGATCGTCCGGACCTCAAATGGCCGGCCGATGTCTATCTCGAAGGCTCCGACCAGCATCGCGGCTGGTTCCACTCCTCACTGCTCGAAAGCTGCGGCACCAGGGGCAGGGCGCCCTACGATACCGTCGTCACCCATGGTTTCACCATGGACGAGGACGGCCGCAAGATGTCGAAGTCACTCGGCAACACCGTCGTCCCGCAGGACGTGATCAAGCAGTCCGGCGCGGACATCCTGCGCCTGTGGGTGGTGACGACCGACTATTGGGAAGACCAGCGCCTCGGCAAGAACGTGCTCCAAACCAACATCGACGCCTACCGCAAGCTGCGCAACACCATCCGCTGGATGCTGGGCACGCTCGCCCATGACGATGGCGAGGAGGTGCCGCTGGCAGGGATGCCGGAGCTGGAACGGCTGATGCTGCATCGCCTCGCCGAACTCGATGAGGTGGTGCGCCAGGGCTACGATGCCTTCGAGTTCAAGCGCATCACCCGTGCGCTCCTCGATTTCATGGTGGTCGAGCTGTCGGCCTTCTATTTCGATATCCGCAAGGACGCGCTCTACTGCGATGCGCCGTCGAGCGCGAAGCGCAAGGCCTCGGTGCAGGTGGTGCGCCACCTTTTCGACTGTCTGGTGAGATGGCTGGCGCCGATGCTGCCCTTCACCATGGAAGAGGCCTGGCTCGACCGCCACCCCGATGCCGTCTCGGTGCATCTCGACCAGTTCCCGGCGATCCCGGAAAACTGGAAGAACGAGGCGCTGGCGGAAAAATGGCGTAAGGTGCGGCAGGTGCGCCGCGTCGTCACCGGTGCGCTGGAAATCGCGCGTGCCCAGAAGGTGATCGGCTCGTCGCTGGAGGCGGTGCCGGTCGTTACCATCGACGATGCGGCGCTCGAAGCCGCGATATCGGATGTCGACATGGCCGAAATGGCGATCACCAGCGATCTCGTCATCGCCCATGGCGAGGCGCAACAAGGCGCCTTCACGCTCGAAGACGTCAAGGGCGTCGCCGTGGTGATCGAAAAAGCCGAGGACCGCGGCCTGGTCAAATGCGCGCGGTCGTGGCGTTACACCGCCGATGTCGGGCAGGATCCTGCCTTTCCCGATGTCTCGGCGCGCGACGCCGCCGTGCTGCATGAGCTTAGGGCGCTCGGCCGGCTTTGAAGGCCAGGCATATCGGTGCACAACTGCCACGCCGGTCGGTGCAAATCCGTCCGCGCGTTGCCCTTAACGAGTGGTTGAGGTAAACACGCGAAACTCCGGAAGACAAATTGTCGCCGGATTTTCGGCGCAAGTGCTTGGACGATGG
This sequence comes from Mesorhizobium sp. BR1-1-6, assembly GCF_020165355.1. Classification (NCBI taxonomy): domain Bacteria; kingdom Pseudomonadati; phylum Pseudomonadota; class Alphaproteobacteria; order Hyphomicrobiales; family Phyllobacteriaceae; genus Mesorhizobium; species Mesorhizobium sp. BR1-1-6. Next base: position 133,302 of record NZ_JAIUHZ010000009.1, read on the forward strand.
GGACCGGACCTTGGGACCGGCGGCGATCGAGAGGCTGTCTAGAGTGGGACTTTTTGGCATGACCGAGAGATTTAACGCGCGCCTCGCGCTGTTGGCGCCGCTTGTCGCATCGGGGCTCGCTCTGTCCGGATGTGTCGGTTCTCCGACCTACGGCACCGACAAGACCGCCGGCGAACAATTGGCCGGCGATCTCACGGGCGCTTTTTCGTTCGCGCCGAAGCGGAAGGAACACATCGATTACAAGCCGCGTCCGACCCTGGTGAAGCCGGCGCCTGGTCAGAAGGAAGCGCTGCCGGCGCCACAGGATAGCATCGAGACCGCAAGCGCCGAATGGCCAGAATCGCCCGAGCAGCGCCGTGCCCGCCTGCGCGCCGACGCCACCGCACACCAGGATGATCCGTCCTACCAGTCGCAGATCGTCGACGACGTGCAGACGGATCCGGCCTCGGTGAAGAAGGCGATGGAAGAATCCGGCTCGAGTCACCCGCCGCGTTGGACGCCTGCCGATTCCGACAAGGGCCGCGCCGCCGATATCCAGCGCCGCCTTGCCGAAAGCAAGCAGGGCGATCCGAATACCCGCAAATATCTGAGCGAACCGCCCCTTGCCTATCGCGTCGCATCCGGCACGGCGCCGCAAAACGAACTCGGCGAAGACGAGTACAAAAAGGAACGCCGCCTGAAGAGAGAGGCGGAAGGCAAGAAGGGCGGCTGGTTCGACTGGCTGCCGTCCCTGTAAAAAGCGGGGCGCATTTGCTTTGCTGACGGGTATCGCACCCCGTTCAGTCGCGGCGTTCCCGAAAGAAATCCTTCAGCAGCAGGGCCGATTCGGCCTCCGCGATGCCCGCATAGATGTCAGGCGTGTGATGGCAGGTCGGCGAAGCGAAGAAGCGCACGCCGTTGACCACCGCGCCGCCCTTTTCGTCCGCGGCGCCAAAGTAGAGCCGGCGCAACCTGGCGAAGGAGATGGCGCCGGCGCACATGGCGCAAGGCTCCAGCGTCACATAGAGATCGTGTCCGGAGAGCCGCTCGCTCGACAGCCTTCGGCAGGCTTCGCGGATGGCCAGCATCTCGGCATGGGCCGTCGGATCGGCAAGCTCCCGGGTGCGGTTGCCGGCACTGGCAATGACCGTGCCGGCGCTGGCGATGACGGCGCCGACCGGCACTTCGCCGCGCGAGGCTGCCGCTTGCGCCTCCTCCAGCGCCAGCGCCATGAAATCGGGCCGCTTCACGCGGGTTTCCATTCCGATTATCTCCTCGCCACTCGACGGTGATCCTGTTATTGAGCGCATAACCTCGAAAATCGGGTACGGTTTTCGGAAATGATCATGCGCCAAATCAAAAATGCTACAGCGTTCGTTGCGCGCCCGAAAGGATGCGCCACGCTGTAGCAGCGCAAACGGACAAAGGCCACATGGACGACAACGACAAGAAATCTCCGCGCCAGAAGGGTCCGGGCAAAAGCGGTCCGAAACCGGCGGGCGCGCGTGGGCGCGATGCCGGCAAAGGCGGCAAGCCGGCCTTCGGCGCCAAGAAACCGTTTGCCAAGCGTGGCGACGGCGGCAAGCCCTTCGAAAAACGCGAAGGGCCGCGCAAACCCTACGCGCCGCGCGGCGCGCGGCCGATGGCCGCCGATGGCGAACGGCCCCAGAAGCGTGAGTACAAGCCGCGCGAAGGCGGCGAAGGCGGGCGCCCGGAGCGGCCCTTCAACAAGGGTCCGCGTCCGCAAGGCAAGCCTTATGAAAACCGCGAAGGCCCGCGCAAGCCCTACGCGCCGCGTGGCGACCGTCCAATGGCCGCCGATGGCGAACGGCCCCAGAAGCGTGAGTACAAGCCGCGCGAAGGCGGGGAAGGCGGGCGCTCGGAGCGGCCCTTCAACAAGGGTCCGCGTCCGCAAGGCAAGTCTTATGAAAACCACGAAGGCCCGCGCAAGCCCTATACACCGCGCGGCGGGCGGCCAATGGCGGCTGAAGGTGCGGCGGGTGAAAGACGCTTCGATCGTCCTAAGCGTGATTTTGCCGATCGGCCCAAGCCCGACTTCTCTGACCGTCCGAAGCGCGATTTCGCAGACCGTCCGAAGCGCGATTTCGCTGCCGACCGGCCGCAAGGCGGTTTCAAGTCCCGTCCCCGTCCTGCGGAGGCGCCCGAGGAAGCCGGCGAGCGGATCGCCAAGCGGCTGGCTCGCGCCGGGCTTGCCTCGCGCCGCGACGCCGAGGAGTTGATCGCGGCCGGCCGCGTCAAGGTCAACGGCCGGGTTCTGTCTTCGCCGGCCTTCAATGTGATGCCGGGCGACATCATCCATCTCGACGGCATGGAGATCCCGCCGATCGAGCGCACTCGGCTGTTCCTGTTCCACAAGCCTGCCGGTGTCGTGACCACCAACCGCGACCCCGAGGGCCGCAAGACCGTCTTCGATGTGCTGCCGGCTGAATTGCCCCGGCTGATGACCATCGGCCGCCTCGACATCAACACCGAAGGCCTGCTGCTGCTGACCAATGATGGCGGCCTGTCTCGCGTGCTCGAACTGCCGGCCACCGGCTGGCTGCGCCGTTACCGCGTGCGCGTCCATGGCAAGGTCGAGGAAAGTGCGCTTGCGGGCCTGCGCGAAGGCATTGCCGTGGACGGCGTCTTCTATGGCGCCATCGAGGCGAGCCTCGACCGCGAGCAGGGCTCGAACGCCTGGCTGACGATCGGCTTGCGCGAGGGCAAAAACCGCGAGGTCAAGAACATCCTCGGTGCGCTCGGCCTCGACGTGACGCGGCTGATCCGCATCTCCTACGGCCCGTTCCAGCTCGACGAGCTCCCCGAAGGCCATGTGCTGGAGATCAAGGGCAAGGTGTTGCGCGATCAGCTCGGCGAACGCCTGATAGAGGAATCCGGTGCCAATTTCGATGCCGAGATAACAAAACCGTTTTCCAACTTGCCGGTGCGGCGGGTCGAGCCGCGCCGCGAGGAGGCCGAGCGGCCGAGATTTTCGCGCGAGGGTGACCACCGGCCGATCGGCGAGGGTGGCCTGATCAAGAACCGCAAGCGCCGCGAAGGCAGCCGTGACGAGGCGCTGGGCAAACTGTCGACCAGCCCCGACAGAGGCGCGAGGCCGGAAAAAAGCTTTGGCGACCGCGGCCCGAGACCCGAACGCGGTAGCTTCGGCGACAAGCCGCGCGGTGGTTTTGGCGGCAAGCCGGGCGGCAAGAAATCCGAGCGCGAGCAGCGGCCGATCGAGCCGCCCGGCCAGCGCAAGGCCAATGTCTGGATGGCGCCGGGCGCGCGGCCGATCGGCAAGGGCAGGGCGGAGGCGGATGCTGCCAAAGCCGCTGAAGCCAAGGCCCGCAAGGCGTCTTTCAAGCCGGCCTATAGCAAGCCCGGCGGCAAGCCGGGCGGCCCAAAGCCGTTCGGCAAGCCGCGTGGCGAACGTCCGGGTGGCGGCGGCGAGCGGCCGCGCGGCGGTTTCAAGGGTCCAAGGGCGAAATGAGGATCGTCGGCGGCGAGTTTCGCGGGCGCCCGCTGGCGACGCCCCGCGGCAGCGCCATCCGCCCCACCACAGACCGCACCCGCGAGGCTGTTTTCAATGTGCTGGCGCATCGCTTTGCCGATCGGTTGCAGCGCGCGCGCGTGCTCGACCTGTTCGCAGGCACGGGCGCTCTCGGGCTCGAGGCGCTGTCGCGCGGCGCGTCCTATGGCGTCTTCATCGAGGAGTCGGCGGAGGGCCGCGGCCTGATCCGCGACAATGTCGAGGCCTTCGGCCTGACCGGCCGCACCAAGATATTCCGGCGCGACGCGACGGCTCTGGGCGAGGCCGGCACGCTGGCGCCGTTCGACCTCGTTTTCGCCGATCCACCTTACGGCAAGGGTCTTGGCGAACGCGCGCTGAGGTCGGCCAAGCAAGGCGGCTGGCTGCGTCCCGGCGCGCTGTGCGTGGTCGAGGAGGCAGCGGCGGCGCCTTTCGAGCCGGGACCGGGATTTTCAGTTGTCGACGAGCGCCACTATGGCGAGACGCTGATCCGGCTTGTCGAGGCCGCCTGAGTTAAGCTTCATTTGCGGGCGAAGATGGAATGCGAGCCCTCTTCCCAGGGGAGCAGGTCGTGCCATGCCAGAAATCAACAATTCACTTTCACAACATCGGCGCGCCGCCTATCGTCCGTCATGAGAAACCGGAGCCATTGATGACATTTCAGGCTGAATGGCTGCGCAAGACGCTCTTGGCCACATTGCTGGCTTTGGTCATTGCCGGACTGGTCCCGGCGGCCTTCGCCGCCGACAAGCGGCCGGCCGAGTTCAAGGTAACGGATTTCCTGCTCGACAATGGCATGGAAGTGGTCGTCATTCCCGACCATCGCTCACCGATCGTCACCCATATGGTGTGGTATAAGGTGGGCAGCGCCGACGAGCCGCCAGGCAAATCCGGCATCGCCCATTTCTTCGAGCATCTGATGTTCAAGGCGACGGCCAATCACGCCGCCGGCGAGTTCGACCGCGCCGTCTCCGACATAGGCGGCTCCAACAATGCCTTCACCTCCTACGACTACACCGCCTTCCACGAGACGGTGGCGCCGTCGGCGCTCGAGCTCATGATGAGCTTCGAGGCCGACCGCATGCGCAACCTCATCCTCACCGACGATGTCATCAAGACCGAGCGCGACGTCATCCTGGAGGAGCGCCGTTCGCGCATCGACAACAGTCCCGAGGCGGTGCTCGAAGAGGAACTCGACGCCACGCTGTGGCAGAACCAGCCCTACCGAATTCCGGTCATTGGCTGGATGCAGGAGATGGAGCAGTTGAACCGCACCGACGCCATCGCCTTCTACAACAAATACTACCAGCCCAACAACGCGGTGCTGATCGTGGCCGGTGACGTCGAGCCCGACACGGTCAAGGCTCTGGCCGAGAAAACCTACGGCAAGATCGCGCGCGGGCCCGACCTGCCGCCGCGCGTCCGCCCGGTCGAGCCGGAGCAGAACACCAGGCGCACGGTGACGCTGTCCGACGCCCGCGTCAGCGTGCCGAATTTCTCCACCCAATGGGTGGTGCCGTCCTACCACACGGCCAAGCCCGGCGAAGCCGAGGCGCTCGACCTGCTGGCGGAAATACTGGGCGGCGGCAACCGCAGCCGGCTGTATCAGGCGCTGGTGGTCAGGCAAGGCATCGCTTCCAACGCCGGGGCCTATTTCCAGGGCACCATGCTGGATGACACCAACTTCACCGTCTATGGCACGCCGCGCGGCGACGCCAGGCTCGTCGATGTCGAGGCGGCCGTCGACGCGGAGGTCGTGCGCATCGCCAGGGAAGGCGTCACCGTCAAGGAGCTGGACAAGGCTAAGGACCGCTATGTCCGCTCGATGGTTTTCGCCCGCGACAAACAGGATTCGATGGCCAATATCTATGGCGCCGAGCTTGCCACCGGCGGCAATGTGCAGGACATCGAGCAATGGCCGGAGCGCATCCGCAACATCACTCCCGGCGAGATCAAGGCCGTCGCCGCGCGCTATCTGGTGCTGGCCCGGTCGACGACCGGCTATCTCTTGCCGCAGCAACAGGCGGGGAATTGATGATGAAGAGCGAGCAACACGGCTCTTTCCCGTCTCCCAAACGGGGAGAAGGGAGGGCACGCGCAGCGCTTGTCACTTTGCTCCTTTCCATCTTCTTCCTGGTCCTGCCGGCGCTTGCCGCCCGCGCCATGGACATCCAGCAGGTCACGTCGCCCAAGGGCGTCACCGCCTGGCTCGTCGAGGATTATTCGGTGCCGATGGTGGCCATCCGTTTCGTCTTTGGGGGCGGCTCGACGCAGGATCCGCCGGGTAAGGAAGGGCTGGCCAATCTGATGACCGGTCTGTTCGACGAAGGCGCAGGCCCTCTGGACAGCGACGCCTTCCAGGTGAAGCTCGACGACGCCGGCGCCGAGATGAGCTTCGAGGAGACCCGCGACGGCATCTACGGTTCCATGCGCATGTTGGCCGAGCAGCGCGACGAGGCGTTCGACCTGCTGCGGCTGGCGGTCAACGAGCCGCGTTTCGACCAGGCGCCGATCGATCGCATCGGCGCCCAGATCCTGTCCGGCATCATCGCCGGAGAGAACGACCCCGATACGATCGCGCAGGACAGGTGGGCGCGCGCGCTCTATGGCGATCATCCTTATTCGCGCTCCGACCAGGGCACCAGGCAGAGCATCGCCGCCATCACGCGGGACGATTTGAAGGCGCTGCACAAGGCGGTCTTCGCGCGGAGCGGACTGCATGTCGCGGTGGTCGGCGCCATCGACCCGGAAACGCTGAAGAAGAAACTGGACATGGTGTTCGGCAACCTGCCGCAGAACCAGGCGCTCGCGCCGGTTGCCGACGTCGAGCCGAATCTGGCGCGGCATATCGAGGTCGACTACGACCTGCCGCAGACCTCGCTGCAGCTTGCCTGGCCCGGCGTGAAGCGCAAGGCGGCGGATTTCTTCCCCGCGGTTCTGATGAACGAGATTCTCGGCGGCGGTACTTTCACCTCGCGCCTGTTCCAGGAGGTGCGCGAGAAGCGCGGGCTGGCCTACAGCGTCAATTCCTCGCTGATCAACCAGGATCATGCCGACGCGCTGATCGTCACCACCGGCACGCGATCGGACCGGGCCGCCGAAACCCTCGGCATCGTGCGGGACGTGGTCAAGCGGCTTGCCGAAGACGGCCCGACCGACGCGGAACTGGCGGCAACCAAGAAATACATGATCGGCGCCTACGCCATCAACAACCTGGATTCCTCCAGCGCGATCGCCGCGACCCTGGTCGAGCTGCAGCTCGACGACCTCGGCGTCGATTACATTCAGCGCCGCACCGGCCTCATCAACGCGGTGACACTCGACCAGGTCAAGGCCGCGGCGAAGAAGCTTTTGTCGGCCGAGCCGACCATCATGGTCGTCGGACCGCCCTTGGCCGGAGCCAACAAGGGATGAGCCTCACCTTCGGCATCGCCTTTGGCGGCGGCGGCGCGCGCGGTCTGGCGCACATCCATGTCATCGAGGCGCTGGACGAACTGGGCATCAGGCCGGTCGCAATCGCCGGCTCGTCGATCGGCGCCATCATGGGCGCCGGCATGGCCTCCGGCATGACCGGCAAGGACATCCATGATTATGCCCGCTCGATCCTCGGCCGTCGCGCCGAGGTGGCGAGCCGCATGTGGCGGGCGCGGCCCGGCACCATCGCCGAGGCCATGCAGGCCGGCATCCGCGTCAGCCAGTTCAATGTCGAACGCATCCTCAAGGCCTTCCTGCCCGAAGCCATTCCCGAAACCTTCGCCGAGCTGAAAATCCCGCTGAAGGTGACGGCGACGGACTATTTCGGCCACAAGCTGGCCGTGTTCGCCGAAGGCGACCTGCATTCGGCGCTAGCGGCTTCAGCGGCCATTCCTGCCGTGTTCCGCCCGGTGATGCGCGACGGCCGGCTGCTGATCGACGGCGGCATCTACAACCCTGTGCCCTTCGACCTGATCGAGGATGATGCCGACATCATCATAGGCGTCGACGTGGTCGGCGCGCCGGAAGAGGCCGACCACAGGCGGCCGACCTCCGTCGACCTGATGTTCGGCGCCACTCAATTGATGATGCAGTCGATCATCGCCAACAAGCTGAAGCAGTGCCAGCCCGACATCCTGATCCGCCCGGCGGTGTCCAAATACCGCGTGCTCGACTTCCTCAAGATCGAGGTCCTGATGACCGAGACGGCGGATATCAAGGACCAGCTGAAGCGCGAGGTGGAGAGGGTTGTGGAGGCTAGGGAAAGTGCTGCTGTCGAGCAAAGACGGGGAAAGCAGACCGGGTGACGCGAGGTCCACACGTTGCCTCACGTCACCGCTATAGTTTTGATCCCGAAAGCCAGGCGCCCTCCAGTCCTCTCTGGAAGAAGGGCACTCTAACCGATTACGATTTCGCCAGCACCGGCGCATACTCCAGCGCCACCACCCCATTGCTGAATGGCTTGGCGGAAATCAACTCAAACGACACCGGATCGCCGGCCGGAAACAGCTTTTTGCCTTGGCCAACGGTGCCGGGGTAGCTCAGCAGCCTGACGCGGTCGACCAGACCATGGCGCAACAGTTCCTGCGCGACGTTGAGGCTGCCATGCACATAGATGTTGCCGCCGCTACCTAGCTTCAGTGTCCTGACCGCCTCCGGCAGCGGCCCCCTGAGCAGCTCGGCCGGTTTCCAGTCGAGCACCTTCAAACTGCTGGACGCGACGTATTTCGGCAGCGCGTTGAACCGGTCGGCGAAGTCTCCGGTTTCGCTCGGCCACGAGCCGGCGAAAATCTCGTAGGTTGTGCGTCCCAAAAGCATGGCGCCGCTGTCAGCCAGCTCGTCCTCCTTGAACCTGTTCATCTCGTCGTTCCAGGTCACGCCAGGCAGTTTCTCGACTTCGGCGATGCCATCGACGCTGATGAATTCGGTGACGATAAGCTTTCTCATTGGCGTTCTCCTTTCCACAAGGACGAACGATGATGGCTTTGTGCGACACGCTTCTGGAAATAACGCTGCGCTTGTTGTTTGGCCGGGCAGCGTCGGCCTCGGCCGGCGCCAATTGGCGATGCCGCCGATCATCGTCAGCGGCTAAAAATAGGGTCCGGCTGAGAAGCTGGCGACGCCTGGCGCCGTCCTCTCAGTCCTTCGCGCGCTCCACATAGGACCCATCGGCCGTCATCACCACCACGCGGGTGCCTGGCGCGATATGCGGCGGCACGGCGGTGCGCACGCCGTTGGAGAGCAGGGCGGGCTTGTAGGAAGAGGACGCCGTCTGGCCCTTGGTCGTGGGCTCGGTCTCGACCACTTCGAAGGTGGCCCGCTGCGGCAGCACCAGGGAGATGGCGATGCCGTTGAACTGCGAGACCTGAACCGGCATGCCTTCCTGCAAATAGGGGGCGGCATCGCCGACGACGGCTTCCGACACCGCCACCTGGTCGTAGGTCTCGGGGTTCATGAAGTGATAGCCTTCGCCGTCGGCGTAGAGGAAGGTGTGCTCGCGCTCCTCGACATAGGCGCGCTCCACCTGTTCGGTGGTGCGGTAGCGTTCCGAAACCTTCACCCCGTCGCCGATGCGGCGCATGTCGAGCTGCGTCACGGGCGTGCCCTTGCCTGGGTGGATGTTTTCGGCAAAGAGGATCACATAAAGCTTGCCGTCCTTGTCGACGACATTGCCTTTGCGGAGCGAACTGGCGATGACTTTCACCACGGTTTTTTATCCTGCGAGAGTTGACGGGTCTTTGCCGGCTTGTGCGGCTTTGGATGGGGGCCTAGCGCATCTCGGCGCGAACCGCCAGCCCCCAACGCGAACCAGCGCGCCTTCAAACCGCTCATGACCGCCGCTTCGCCCTGGTGGACGCCGCATGTCCATGCCGATCGCCGCCCGCGCCTGATGCTGCGCAACGGCCTTGCCGCCGTTTTGCGTGACTGGTTCGCCCGCCGCGATTTCATTGAGGTGCAGGCGTCGGCCCTGCAGATATCGCCCGGCAACGAGGCGCATCTGGCGGCCTTCGCAACCGAGACGGTCGCGCCGGACGGGCAGCGCAAGCCGCTCTATCTGCATACGTCGCCGGAATTCGCCTGCAAGAAGCTGCTCGCCGCCGGCGAGACCAGGATCTTCAGCTTCGGCCCGGTCTATCGCAACCGCGAGCGTGGCCCTTTGCACCATCCCGAATTCACCATGCTCGAATGGTACAGGGTCGGCGAAACCTATGAGAGCCTGATGCGGGATTGCGCGGATCTGCTGGCGCTGGCCGCGACAAGGGCAGGGGCCACGCGCTTCAGCTTTCGCGGCCGCGACTGCGATCCTTTCGCGGAGCCGGAGCGGCTGACGGTGGCGGACGCCTTCGCCCGCCATGCCGGGATCGATCTGCTTGCGACGGTCAGCGCCGACGGCATCACCGACCGCGATTCGCTCCATCAGGCCCTTACCGGTGCCGGCCTGCGTACCGCGCCCGACGACGGCTGGGCCGACCTGTTCAGCCGGGTGATGGTGGAGAAGATCGAGCCCAATCTCGGTATCGGCCGCGCGACCATCCTTTGCGAGTACCCGGTCGCCGAGGCGGCTCTGGCGCGACCGAGCCCACGCGACCCCCGCGTCGCCGAGCGCTTCGAGCTCTATTGCTGCGGCGTCGAACTTGCCAACGGCTTCGGCGAGTTGACGGACGCCGAGGAGCAGCGCCGGCGCTTCATCATGGAAATGGACGAGAAAGAGCGCGTCTATGGCGAGCGCTATCCGCTGGACGAGGATTTTCTCGCGGCACTCGCGGTCATGCCACAGGCCAGCGGCATCGCGCTCGGCTTCGACAGGCTGGCGATGCTGGCCACGGGCGCGCAAAAAATCGAGGATGTGATCTGGACGCCTGTTGCCGGGTCCTGAGTCCGCGCGCCACGGCTTGCACCATGTCAATGCGCGAAAATCTGCTCCAGCGAACGAAAGCCCTTGAATTCCAGCGCGTTGCCCGAGGGATCGCGGATGAACAGCGTCGCCTGTTCGCCGGGCTCTCCCTTGAAGCGGATCATCGGCCGCTCCAGCCAGTCTATGTCGGCGCGTGCTTCCAGCCGCGCGGCAAGCCGCTGCCAGTCATCCATCAAAAGCACGGCGCCGAAATGCGGGATCGGCACCGCCATGCCGTCGACCTTGCCGTCGCTGGCAGCCGGCGCGGCCGGTGGCCGCAGATGCGCCGACATCTGGTGGCCGAACAGGTCGAAATCGACCCAGGTCTCCGAAGAGCGGCCGATGGCGCAACCCAGCACCTCGCCATAGAAAGCGCGTGTTTCATCGAGATCACGGACCGGGAAGGCAAGATGGAAAGGCGTCATTGGAAATGCTCCGTGCTGGCGATGCGGTGCCGCGCTTCGCGATGGGCGGCTGAACCGATGCATTTTGATTGAAGCTTGTGCCATTGCACAAGCCGGACCGGAACAATAGATGGGGGACGGCGGCTCTCGGGCCAGCCGCAACAGCAGGATCACGCGCATGAGCGATATATCGGACGCATCAAGATTGACCGACCGCGTCGCGGCCCTGGTCGAGGCTGCCAAAAAAGCTGGCGCCGATGCCGCGGATGCCGTCGCGGTGCGTGGCCGCTCGACCGGTGTGTCGGTGCGGCTGGGCAAGGTCGAAAACACCGAGGCCTCGGAAGGCGACGACGTTTCGCTGCGTGTCTTTGTCGGCCAGCGGGTGGCAAGTGTTTCCGCTACTGCCGCGTCCGACCCGAAGGCGCTTGCCGAACGTGCCGTCGCCATGGCCATGGTCTCTCCCGAAGATCCCAACCAGGGCCTCGCGGATCCGGCGCTGCTAGCCAGGCAGACGCGCGATCTCGACCTGTTCGATGCAACAGAAGTATCGGCCGACCAGTTGAAGGAAGCGGCACTGGCCGCGGAAGCGGCGGCTCTGGCCGTCAAAGGCGTGACCAATTCGGCGGGCAGCAATGCCAGCGCCGGGCTCGGAGGGCTGGTATTGGCCACCTCGCACGGCTTCCTCGGCCATTATGTCGCCTCGCGCTTCTCGCGCTCCACGAGCGTCATCGCCGGCGAGGGTACCGGCATGGAGCGCGATTATGAATTCTCCTCGCGCCAGCATTTTGCCGACCTGGATGCGCCGGAAGACATAGGCCGCAAGGCCGGGGAACGCGCCGTGCGCCGGCTCGGCGCGCGCAAGGCCGCGACCGGACCGGTCGACGTGGTGTTCGATCCGCGCGTGGCGCGCGGCATTGCCGGCCATCTCGCGGGCGCCATCAACGGCGCTGCCGTCGCGCGCAAGACGTCGTTCCTGCGCGACATGATGGGCAAAAAGGTGGCTGCATCGGCCATTACCGTCACCGACGAGCCGCTGAGGCGGCGCGGCCAGGCCTCGCGTCCGTTCGACGGCGAAGGCGTCGAAGGCGACAAGCTTTTCATGGTCGAGAACGGCGTGCTCAACCACTGGTTCCTGTCCACCTCGGCGGCGCGGGAACTGGGTCTCGTCACCAATGGACGCGGTTCGCGCAGCGGCTCGTCCGTCTCGCCGTCTTCGACCAATCTTGCCATCGAGCCGGGTGAGCGCTCGCCAGAAGAACTGATTGCGTCACTCAAGACCGGCTTCTACGTCACCGAGGTGTTCGGGCAAGGTGTCGACATGGTGACCGGCGAATACAGCCGCGGCGCTTCGGGGTTCTGGATCGACAACGGCCAGCTTGCCTATCCCGTGGCCGAAGTCACGATCGCCTCCAACCTGAAGACGATGTTCCTCAACATGGTGCCGGCAAGCGACCTCGATCGCAATTTCGGCACCGCTGCCCCCACGCTGCTGATCGAAGGCATGACCCTTGCCGGAGCATGATCTGACCACGACCGGCGCCACGGAGGATCTGCCGCTGCTGCGCGACGCTGCCCGCGAGGCCGGCGTCATCGCCATGCGTTACTTCGGGAACAGCCCGCAGGTCTGGATGAAGGGCGGGACCTCGCCGGTCAGCGAGGCCGATCACGCCGCCGATGCGTATTTGCGCCAGACCCTGCTTGCGGCGCGGCCGGATTATGGCTGGCTGTCCGAGGAGACGGTCGACGATCCAGTGCGGCTTTCGGCGCGCCGAACCTTTGTCGTCGATCCGATCGACGGCACCCGCGGCTTCCTGGAAGGCCAGCGCACCTGGTGTGTCAGCGTCGCCGTCGTGGAGCATGGCCGTTCGCTTGCCGGCGTGCTCGAGTGTCCGGCGCTTAACGAGACTTACTGGGCGCTGCCTGGCCAGGGCGCCTTCCGCAACGGTAGCCGCATCGCGGTGCGCCAGCCCGGCGACAAGGCCGAAATTTCCGGATTGAAGCAGTTGCTCGACAGGATACCGGCCGGCTGGCAGGAACGGCTGAAGCGGGCGCCCTACAGCCCTTCGCTTGCCTATCGCCTGGCAATGATCGCCAACGGCACGCTCGATGCCACTTTCGTAAAGCCGAACGCGCACGACTGGGATATCGCCGCCGCCGACCTTATCCTGCGCGAGGCGGGCGGCCAGTTGCTCGACCCGCATGGCCGCGCGCCGCTCTATGCCGGCGAGGTGACCCGCCATGGCGCGCTCGCCGCCGGCAGCGGTGAACTGCTGGCGGTGCTCGTGGGCGTCATTGCCGGACTGGATGATTGAAAGCATTATCGAAGGTTCCAAAGTCGGCGGCTTTGGTCTAGACCTGTCACAAACTCACAATATGTGAAGGACCGAAATGGCCGCGGAAGACGGAAAGAAACAGCTTTTGCACCTGGTGTTCGGCGGCGAACTGAAGAAGCTTGGCGGCACCGAATTCCGCGATCTTGACGCGCTCGACATCGTCGGCATCTATCCCGACTATCAATCCGCCCATACGGCATGGAAAGCCAAGGCGCAGGCCAGCGTGGACAATGCCCATATGCGTTATTTCGTCGTGCACCTGCATCGGCTCCTGGACCCCGACCACAAGGCTGTCGGTTGACTTCGATGGATAATGATCTGGCGAAAGCGCCGCCCGGCCAGGCTACGCCGACGGGCAGGGGCCGCAGCCGCGCCACCAAGGCATTCTGGCGCAGGATCCGCAAGCCGCTGGCGCAGTCGCGATTCGTCAAGAACATCATCGTCGGCCTGCTGGCGCAGTTCGTTCGGCTGGTGCGCCTGACCAACCGCGTCGTCGACGGATCGGCGAAATTGACCGGCGGTGCCTATGCCCAATTCGAGCCCGGCATCATTGCGCTCTGGCACGGCCAGCATCTGTTGACGCCGGCCTACTACCCCAAGGGCAGGCCGCTCGTCGCCATGGTGTCGCGCAGTGCCGATGCCGAACTCAACGCCCTGATGATCGAGAGATTCGGCATCGAGGCCGTACGCGGCTCCGGCGGGCGCGATAATGCCAAACATCTCGACAAGGGCGGAGCCAAGGCACTGATCGCCCTGAAAAAGTCGCTCGTCGCCGGCAAGAACGTCGCCATGATCGCTGACATCCCCCATGGCACGCCGCGCGATGCGGGGCTTGGCATCGTGCTCCTGGCGCGGCTCTCCGGCCGGCCGATCCTGCCGGCGGCCATTGCCACCAGCCGCCGCAAGGTGCTGGAGAAGAGCTGGGACAAGACGACCATCAACCTGCCGTTCGGCCGCTCGTCCATCATCATCGGTACACCGGTTTTCGTGCCGGCCAATGCCGATGACGCCGAGATGGAGCGCAAGCGCCTCGAAGTGACGGCCTCGCTCAATGCCGCGACCGCCGAGGCCTACCGTCTCGTGGATGCCCCGCGATGAGCGGTCGCTGGGCGCGTACCATGCTGACGGCATATCGTTTGGCGGGCGCTGTCGCCTATCCGCTGGTCGGACCCTATGTTGCCTGGCGCACCTCGCGCGGCAAGGAAGACCGCAACCGCCGCCGCGAACGCTACGGCGTCGCCGGCCGGCCTCGCCCCGATGGGCCTGTTATCTGGATCCACGCCGCGAGCGTCGGCGAAACCATAGCTGTCGTTCCCCTGGTCGAGAGCATACTCGACTACGGCGTCAATATCGTGCTGACGACCGGCACCGTAACGTCGGCCAAGGTCGCCGACGAGAGATTGGGCGACCGCATCATCCACCAGTATGTGCCGCTCGACCTCAAGCCGGCGGTCAGCCGTTTCCTCGACCACTGGAAGCCGGATCTGGCGATCATCGCCGAATCGGAGATCTGGCCGATGACGATTCTCGAGCTTGGCGCCCGCCACGTGCCGCAGGTTCTGGTCAATGGCAGGCTGTCCGACCGCTCCTTCACGTCCTGGAAGAAGCGCCCCAACATCGCCGAGGCGCTGTTCGAGAACCTTGCCCATGTCGTTGCCCAGTCCGATGTCGACGGCGAGCGTTTCCGCGCGCTCGGCGCCCGGCCGGTAACCGTTTCCGGCAATCTCAAGGTCGACACCAACCCGCCGCCCGTCGACGAACGGGCGCTGGCCACCTTGCAGCGGCAGATTGGCGGCCGTCCGACCTGGGCGGCGATCTCGACCCATGACGGCGAGGAAGTGGTTGCCGCCGAGGTCCATGCGATGCTGCACAAGCGTCACCACGGCCTGCTGACGATCGTAGTCCCGCGCCATCCCGACCGCGCCGAGGCCCTGGCCGAGCAGATTTCCGGCATGGGCCTCAAGGTCGCGCGGCGCAGCAAGGCCGACAGGATCGGGCCCGACGTTGACATCCTGCTCGGCGATACGATCGGCGAGATGGGGCTCTATCTCAGGATGACCGAGATCGCCTTTGTCGGCCGTTCGCTCACCTCCGAAGGCGGCCAGAACCCGCTCGAGCCAGCCATGCTCGAGACGGCGGTCCTTGCCGGACGCAACGTGCAGAATTTCCGCGAGGCCTACCAGCGCCTGCTCGACAGCGGCGGCGCCAAGCTGGTGCGCGACCGCGACATGCTGGCCGGTGCGGTCAACTTCCTGCTCACCAACGAAGTCGCGCGCCATGAGATGATGGCGGCCGGCGCCGCGACCGTCGATGAGATGCGCGGCGCGCTGGCGCGCACGCTGAAGTCGCTTGAGCCCTATATCCAGCCGCTGGTCGTCAAGGCGCGCCTGAAGGGCGCGAACGGGCGCTAAAATGGCCTCCGAAGCACCGCCGTTCTGGTGGGAGGAGCCGGACTGGCGCGTTTTCGCGCTGTCGCCGCTGTCGGCCGCCTATGCATTCGTCGCCGGCCGTGGCATGCGGCGGGCCAGACGCGAGAAGATCGAAGCGCCGGTTCTGTGCATCGGCAATTTCACCGTCGGCGGGACGGGCAAGACCCCGGTGGCGATCGCCATGGCCGAACACGCCAGGCGCATGCGGCTCAAACCCGGTTTCCTCTCGCGCGGCCATGGCGGCTCCTTCGCCGAGCCGCATGTCGTCGACATCAAACACGACAGCGCCAGGCATGTCGGTGACGAGCCGCTGCTGCTGGCCGAACACGCGCCCGTGGCAGTGACGCCGCACCGCGCCGCCGGCGCCCGACTGCTCATGGAAAATCATGGCTGCGATTTCCTGATCATGGATGACGGTTTCCAGAGCGCGCGCATCCATATCGACTATGCGCTGGTCGTCGTCGATGCGCGGTACGGCATCGGCAACGGCCGTGTCATCCCGGGCGGGCCGCTCAGGGCCAAGGTCGTCGATCAGCTGGTCTTCACCAGCGGGTTGCTGAAGATGGGTGACGGCACCGCCGCCGACGCGGTGGTGCGCCAGGCGGCGCGCGCCGGCCGGCCGATCTTCGAGGCTCACACCGAGCCGAGCGGCAAGGAACGCCTCGCCGGCAAACGCTATCTTGCCTTCGCCGGCATCGGCCACCCCGAGAAATTCTTCGACACGGTAGAGGAGGCCGGCGGCGAGGTGGCTTTGAAGCGGCCGTTTCCGGATCATCATTTCTACGCCGAGGATGAGCTTGCCGAACTGGCGGCCACCGCGCGCGCCGAAGGGCTCGGCCTCATCACCACCGCCAAGGATGCCGCCCGGCTGCGCCACGGCGCCTCGAAGGACTTTCTCGATCGTCTCGACGTGCTGGAAATCGACGCGGTCTTCGAGCTCGACCACGTTCCCGAACGTATCATCGGGGAGACGCTCGATGCCTGGCGCCAGCGTAAGCTTAAGCTTAAGGGCTAAGGCGTTCAGCCTTCGATGGAATCGCCGACCCGCTCTGCCTCTTGGTTTTTACGCAACGGCGGACAGAAATCGCTGCGCATTCCTGGATTTGCTCAGCTTCGCTTGCGCAATTCCGGATGCGCCTCGATCTCGCGGCGCAATGAGGCCGCGGCGTTGATGTAGGGCTCCTGCCTCTCGACGCTCCAGTACTTCAGCTCGTCGAGCGGAATGCTTTCGCCGGTCACGGCGCAGCGCACGAACGCGCCGGGGCTCGTCACCTGGAAGTCGCCGTCGAGATAGCGGATACGGGCTTCCTTGCCGCCGGGGCCTTCGAAACGGTTCATCATGCTTTGGTGCCGAGCTTCATGCCGAGTTCATCGCCACAAATTGCCGGCAAGGTCAAGCATGGGACAAGCTCGAGGCAATGCTGATATCCTATTTGATGAGCCGAAGAGTACCATTGGTGGGGACATGATGGACATTTCTTCCGCTCGGCCGGCTTCCTTGCTCAAGGAGGCGATGACGCCGCAGGCGGTGCCGTCGGCGAAACCCGATGCGCTCAAGGCAGCGCTGGTCAAGGTGGCCTTGCGACCGCCGCTGCCGGCCTTGCGCCCGCAACCGGCCTTGGAAGCGTTGGCGGCCCTGCCGCCCGCGTCGGCCGAGACGTCGCAGCAATTGGCCGCACCGCAGATCGTGCGGGCCTATCAGGCGGCGATGGAGCCGGACATGGACACCGCCGGAAAGACCGTTTCCGAGATTGCGGCGCGCAAGCAGACGTCGCCAGGCGACGAGGCTCAGCGCAGCGTGCCAGTGGCGGTCACAAGATCCGAAGACGGTGGGGCTGCACGGCCCGCGCCGCTCTCGTGGCCGGCGTTCGTCTCGCCGCGGGTATCCGTCGTGCAAAAGGCGTCAGCCGACAATGTGGTGCCGGGGCGCATGACCGGCCAGCCAAAGGGAGCCGCACCGGGGAATCGCGAACAAGGCGCGGTCGGCATCGGCCCCATCGCAACGGGCCTGCCGGTTGCCGCGCTCATTGCATTTGTCTGGTTGGCCATTCGCTAAAGCAAGTGTGTACGGTTTTCCCGGGAAAAGCGCGTAGCGCTTTCCCTATGGAATTGCGCAAAACAAAGACATAGAGCGGTTCGCCGTTTCCGTGAAACGATGAACTGCTCTGAAACCTACGTGTCGGCTTCGATGAAGTGTTCGATCTTTTCCGCCGACACACCGGCCTGCGCCGCGATGCGGCGCGACAGGTCGGCGGCAGCGGCGCGGGGCCTTCCGGCGGGACGATCGAGCCAGTAGGAAACGGGATTGAGCACAACACGATCGTCGACGGCCACGACGCGCCCCGACCGTATCTGGTGTTCGGTGAGCGGCGGGCGCGCCAAGGCGATGCCCAGGCCGTGTGCGGCGGCATCGAGCACCAGATTGTAGTCTTCGAAGCGTCGGTCCTGCGGGCGCGGCCGGTAATCCATGTCCTGCGCGGCGAACCAGGCGCGCCAGCCGGATGCGTCGGAATCGTTGATCAGCGGGAATTTGAGCAGCCGGGCCGGGTCGCCGCAGCCGATCTCCGGCGCGAGGCTCGGCGAGGCGATCGGAAACAGATACTCCTCGAACAACTGCATCGAAACGCGGCCCGGGATGCGGCCGCGTCCGCAGCGCACCGACAGATCGATGCCTTCATCGGCGAGATCGGCCTGGCGGTTATCGATATCCAGCACGATGCGCAGGCGGGTGGGATCATTCTCAAGCGCCGCCATGCGTGGCATCAGCCATAGGCCGCTTACCGAGGGGATCGAGGCCAGCCGCACCACTGCGGTGCCGCGCGGTTCAACCCAGCGGTCCGAATTGACCGAGATCAACGCGAAGGCTTCGGTGGTCCTGAGATGCAGGCGATTGCCTTCGTTCGTCAGCGTCACGCCGCGCGCCCCGCGTTCGAAAACCTTCAGGCCAAGCCAGCCCTCCAGCTTGGCGATCTGCCGGCTGATAGCGCCATGGGTGAGATTGAGCCTCTGCGCGGCTGCCGAAAAACTCCCCGTGCGTGCCGCTGCATCGAAGGCGCGCAGTGTCTCGAGCGGCAAGATGTCGTCTAAGCTGTGATCCATAGTCACAGCTGACCCTCGATTTGGTCGTTTGTCAATTGGTCCGAAAAAGCGTTTTCTCCCCATCGAGAGGCGAAAGAACGGGAGGACGATGAGATGAGGGCGATGACGAGCACGTTGAATCCAGCACAGCGGATGGACACCACCGCGGCCGTAGCGGTGGCGCTGACGGTGATTGGCTGGGCCTCGGCCTTTCCGGCGATCCGGGCTGGCCTCGCCGCGTTCGGGCCGCTCGAACTCGGCGCCCTGCGCTTTGCCATCGCCGCGGTACCTGCGGCGATCTTCCTTGCTGTCAGGCGGCCGACGCTGCCGCGCACAGGCGAGTTGTGGCGCCTGGCCTTTGGCGGCGCCGTTTTCGTCGCGCTCTACACCGCCATGCTCAATTTCGGCGAACTGACGGTTTCGGCCGGTGCTGCCGGATTCATCATCAATGTCAGCCCGATCTTCACCGCCATCATGGCGATGGCGCTGCTCGGCGAACGATTCTCGACGATGGCCTGGGTCGGTACTGCCATTTCCTTCAGCGGCATCGGCATTATCGCCATGGCCGACGGACAGGGCCTGCATTTCGACACGGGTGCGCTCCTGGTGCTGGGATCGGCGCTCTGTTCGGCGGTCAACACCATCGTCCAGAAGCCGCTGTTCGCCCGCCATCATCCACTGACCATTGCGGCCTCGAATATGGTGCTCGGCGCGCTCTGCCTGGCGCCCTTCCTGCCGGCAGCTTTTTCGCAGGCGGCGGTCGCCGATATGGGGGGGCTGGGCGCCGTCATCTATCTCGGCGTCGTGCCGAGCCTGATCGCCTATGCCGCCTGGGCGACGGCGCTTTCGCGCTTGCCTGCGGCGCGTGCCTCGAACTTCCTTTATCTGGTCTCTCCCATGTCCGCCCTGATCGGCTTCTTCTGGCTGGGCGAAGTCCCGATGCTGCTCGGCCTGCTTGGCGGCGCGCTGGCGCTAGGGGGCGTCATCGTAGTGAATTTGAAACGATAAATCAGAGAGTTGCGGCTGTTTTCCCACTCAAATCCACAAGTCGCGCTGCTTCAACCGGCAACCCCTGTGATACGGGCATAAGGCGCGCTATCCTGATTTGCGCTGATGGAGGGGATCGGGATGGGAAGAGCGTTCGTGGCCGCGTTTTTCTGCTTGCTGCTGCTGAGCCAAAAGGCCGTCGCCGGCTGGTATCACGTGGAGAACTACGAAGGGTCGATAGGACCCGATCCCGTTCATCTATCGCTTCAGACATATGACAGCTATGGCAGCGGCATAACGGTCGAGGGAAGTTATTTCTACGACGCCAGGCAGAGTCCGATCGCGCTCTACGGCACGGTCAGCGGCACCAGGCTCTCGCTGTGCGCGATTTCGGACGACCAGGAATTTGAACGCATCATGGTGATGGGATCGAAGACACCAGTCGATACCACGAATTGCCCGCTTTCCCTCGACATCGGCGAAAGCGGTGCGAGAGGGACCTGGCGCAAAGGCGCGGACAAATTTCCGGTCACGCTGAAGAAGGTTGCAAGCCTGGACGACACGGGCGAGGCGAAACTCGACGGAACTGTCGAAATTCCCTTTTGGGCTGAGACCGCTGCCGACCGGTTTGCCGGACTTTACACAAACACCGGTTCAGGGATTTGCATGACGAAAATGCAGGTCATCAAGAAGACCAGCGGCAAGGTCGTCCAGCAAATCCCTTTCGATGACGATGGTTGCGATGCGGGCATGTTGATGACGCCTATCTACATGAACGTCCAGAAATGGGTGGAGCGTCGCAAGGACATCATCTCCGTGAACTTTCGTGGCGGCGGCAACGGACACACGATGGATTACATTTTCAATCGTTCCGCCAGGAACTACCAGCAAAAGAAGTGACCGATGGCGCCCGGCCTTGCCGACATAGGGCCAAACTTCACCGCCGCCCGAACAGCCTTTCGATGTCCGCCAGCTTGAGTTCGATATAGGTCGGGCGGCCGTGGTTGCAGGTGCCGGAGCCGGGCGTGGCCTCCATCTGGCGCAGCAGCGCGTTCATCTCCTCGGCCTTGAGCAGGCGGCCGGAATGCACTGAACCATGGCAGGCCATGGTCGCCGCGATTTTGTCCAGCCTTTCCTTCAGCGTGTCGACGGTGTCGTTGTCGGCGATCTCGTCGGCGAGGTCGCGCACCAATTGCTGGACGTTGGTCTCGCCCAGCATCGACGGTGTCTCGCGCACGGCCACGGCGCCCGGCCCGAAACGCTCGATGCCGAGCCCGAAGCGGGCGAGCGTTTCGGAATGCGTGGCAAGCCGTTCGGCATCCTCTTCAGGCAGGTCGACGATCTCCGGCAGAAGCAGCATCTGCGACGGCACGGCGCGCGCGTGCAGCGCGTTCTTCAACGCCTCGTAGACCAGCCGCTCATGCGCGGCATGCTGGTCGACGATGACAAGTGAGTCCCTGGTCTGGGCGACGATGTAGTTCTCATGCACCTGCGCCCGTGCCGCACCGAGCACCGTGCCAAGCAGCGTCTCCGCCGCTTCGCCCTGTCCTGCCCGGGCGTCGGCGCTGGCGATCGGGCCGGCATCGAACGCCGCCTGCTCGTTTTCGCCGAACCCGCCGTTTCGTTCGAATCCTGAACCCTGGAACTCCATGTCGAGTGGCCGTTGCGGCGAGCGTGCGTGGTCGAAACCGGCAGAGCCCGAGGCGCGGTAGGCCGCTTCGTAGCTGCGGTGACCATTGGCCGGGCCGCCATAGGCGTATGACGCCGCTCCCGGCCGGAACGCCGCCATCATGCCGGCGGCACCGGAAGTGGCGGCGCGGATGCCGGCTTCGGCAAGCGCCTGACGGATGGCGCCGACGATCAGCCCGCGCACCAGGCCGGGGTCGCGGAAGCGGACATCGGCCTTGGCTGGGTGGACATTGACGTCGACGATCGCCGGGTCGAGTGTCAGGAAAAGCACCGTGACCGCATGGCGGTCGCGTGGCAGGACGTCGGCGAAGGCGCCTCTGATAGCGCCGGCGATCAGCTTGTCGCGCACTGGCCGGCCATTGACATAGGCATATTGCTGCAGCGCGTTGGCGCGGGTGAAGGACGGGATCGATACATGACCGGTCAGGTGCACGCCTTCGCGCATCGCATCGATGGCAATGGAATTGTCGGGAAACTCGACCCCCATCACCTGGGCGATGCGGCGCAGGCTGCCTTCCGCGCTGTCATCGGTCGCCGGCAATTCCAGCGTCGAGCGGTCGGAACCGGTGAGCGTGAAGCGAACGGTCGGAAAGGCGATCGCGATGCGCTTGACCACGTCGCTGGTCGCCGAGCTTTCGGCGCGCTCGCCTTTCATGAATTTCAGCCTTGCCGGGGTGGCGAAGAAAAGGTCGCGCACCTCCACGGTGGTGCCGCGATTGGCCGCCGCCGGCCTGACGGGCGAGATCCTGCCGCCCTCGATGCCGATCTCGGCGGCGCTGTCGCTTGCCGCCGTGCGCGAGCGGATCGACAGCCGCGACACCGAGCCGATCGATGGCAGCGCCTCGCCGCGAAAGCCGAGCGAGCGGATGTCGTGGATGTCTTCGGCAAGCTTGGAGGTGCAATGGCGTGCAATCGCCAGCGAAAGCTCCTGTTCGGGGATGCCGAAGCCGTCATCGGTGACACGGATCAGGTTCAACCCGCCGCCTGACGTGACGACCTCGACTTTTCCTGCACCGGCATCAAGCGCGTTCTCGACCAGTTCCTTCACCACGCTTGCCGGACGCTCGATGACTTCGCCGGCGGCGATCTGGTTGATCATCGTTTCAGAAAGCTGGCGTATGGGCATGGTGACAGTATAGGCGGATTCGTGCCGAGCGGGCGAGGGTGAAGTACGGTGAAAACAGTGAACGACCTCACGCTTGCGCTGCCAGCCAATCCCGTACCTTGCGGGCATTCTCGCTAAGCTCCCGGTTCCTCGGCCAGATGACATAGAACGCCTTGCCGGTCTTGAGCACATGGTCCGTCACCGGCACCAGCAGTCCCGTCGAGAGCATCCGCTCGGCAAGGTGGCGCCAGCCGAGCGCGATGCCTTGCCCTTCCATGACGCCCTGGATTACCAGCCCGTAGTCGTTGATGCGCAGGCCGCGCGCGGTATCGCCGAGACGGGCGCCAGCCGATTCGAACCACTCATTCCAGCTCGCCGCCTCCCGATAGGGCTCCTCAAGATGGATGAGACGGTGCGTGGCCAGTTCCGCGACCGATTTGGGCAGGCCGAACTTCGCCGCGTAGCTGGTGCCGGCGACGGGAAAGATCTCTTCGTCGGCAAGCGGCAGCGAATGATAGTCCTGCCAGTCCCTCGGTTCGCCGCCGCGCACGGCAAGCGGGATGCCCTCTGCGATGATGTCGAGGTCGCGGTCGGCGGTCTGGATGCGCAGATCAATGCCCGGCAGTTCGTCGCGGAACTGCTGCAGCCGCGGCATCATCCAGAAGGAGCCGAACGCAGTTGAGGCGGCAAGCGTCACGTGGCCGCCGGTCGCCTGCAGGCGCAGATCCTCCGCCGACTTGCGGATGTGGGACAGGCCCAGCGAGACGTCGGCGTGGAAACGCTCGCCGGCCTCCGTCAGGCTGACCTGCCGGTGACGGCGCTGGAACAGCTTGGCGCCGAGCTGTTCCTCCAGCCCGCGCACCGCGTAGGAAACGGCGGCCTGGGTCATGCCGAGCTCTCGCCCGGCGGCGGTGAAGCTCGACAGGCGGCCCGCCGCCTCGAAGACGATCAGGCTGCCGGCCGAGGGCAGGAGGTGGCGCAGGTTTCGCATAAGCAGAGCTTATACAAGAGATCAGGATTTTCCAGCGTCACATTCCTGTTTTGTGCGTCTAGGCTGCGAGGTATAAGAGGAATGGAGTTGCCATGAACGCACCGGCCGCTGTGACCGAACACTCCAATCGTCGAGCCGGCGGCCGCCTGGGGCGCAAGGCGCTGCGGGGAGCTCCGGTAACGTCGTTTCCGACACTGGTCCGCCAAATCCCCGTCTATCAGATGGTGCCGGACGAGGCAGTGGAACTCATACACCAGGAATCGCTCGCCATCCTGGAGGACGTCGGATGCGAGTTCCGCGACGATGAGGCCATCGAAATGTGGAAGGCCGCCGGCGCGGACGTCTCCGAGACAAGAGTGCGGATCGACCGCGCCTTGCTGATGGAGCTCGTCTCGAAGGTGCCGTCGGAGTTCACGCTCAACGCGCGCAACCCTGAGCGTACGGTGCGCGTGGGCGGAAAGAATTCCATCTTCGTGCCGATGTATGGCGCGCCTTATGTGCGTGACCTCGACAATGTCAGGCGCTACGGCACGCTCGCCGACCTCAACAATTTCCACAAGCTCGCCTACATGGCGCCGGCCCTGCATTCCTCGAGCTCGATCATCTGCGAGCCGATGGAAATAGCGGTGCCCAAGCGTCACCTCCACATCATCCATTCGGCGCTGAAGCATTCCGACAAGCCGTTCATGGGCATCGTGACTTCCAAGGATCGGGCGGAAGACACGATGGCGATGGCGGGCATCGTGTTCGGTGAGGATTACGTGCGCGACAACCCTGTGCTGGTGTCGATCACCAACTGCAATTCACCGCTGGTATGGGATGCCACCATGCTGGATGCGATGAAGGTCTATGCCCGTCACAATCAGCCGCTGATCCTGGCGCCCTTCGCGCTGTGCGGCGCCTCGACCTCGGCCTCGGCCGTGGGCGCGGTGGCGCAGGTCAATGCCGAGGCGCTTGCCGGTGTAGCGTTCACCCAGCTCCTGCGTCCGGGCTCGCCTCAAATCTACGGCCAGTTCATGGTCACGGTCGACATGAAGACCGGCGCTCCGATGGGCGGCACGCCGGAGGCCGCGCAGATGATGTACCTGATGGGCGCGCTGGCACGGAAATACGGCCTGCCGTGGCGCACGTCCGGCTTCCATGTCGGCTCGAAGCTGAACGATGCCCAGGCCGGCTACGAGGCGAACATGCTTATGCATGCCGCCATCCTTGCCGGCGCCAACTACATCTGGCACTCGGCCGGATGGCTCGAGGCGGGTCTCACCTGCGGCTATTCGAAATTCGCGACCGACTGCGAACAGCTCGTCGGCTGGTACAAATATGCCGGCGGGCTGCCGTTCGACGATTTCAAGGAAGCGATGGCCGCCATCCGCGAGGTGGGGCCGCAGGGCCATTTCCTCGGCACACAGCACACGCTCGAGCATTTCGAGCGAGCCTTCTTCATGCCCAGCATCATGGATTTCAACTCCTACGAACAGTGGAAGGCCGAAGGGGCGAAGGACCATGACACGCGCGGCCGCGAGAAAGCGCGCAACATGCTGGCCGATTATGAGGAGCCGAAGCTCGATGAGGGCATCGCAGACGGTCTCAGGGATTTTATCGCGCTGCGCGAGGAGAAACTGCCGGACAGCGTTAGCTGACAGGACGAAGATCTGACGGGAACCACAAGGGAGGAAAAAAATGACGCTTTTCAAAAGCAATGGTGATCGTGTTCCAAGCGCCATAGAGGCGATGGCAAAGGAGGCGCGTGCGGGTCGGATCGACCGACGCGAATTCCTGGCGCTGGCAAGCGCCTTCGGGGCATCGACGGCTCTGGCCTATGGCATGATCGGTCTTGCCGCGCCGACGAACGCCTTGGCCGAGGAGCCGAAGAAGGGCGGAACGCTGCATGTCTCGATGTCGGTGAAGGCGCAGAAGGATCCGCGCACCTATGACTGGGTTGAGCTTGCCAACATCTCGCGCACCTGGCTGGAGCCGCTTGTGCGCTATACCAGGCAGTTCACCTTCGAGCCGGTGCTGCTCGAAAGCTGGGACATCAACGACGACGCCACCGAATATACGCTGCATGTGCGCAAGGGCATCACCTGGAACAATGGCGATACCTTCAACGCCGATGATGTGGTGCACAATGTGACGCGCTGGTGCGAGAAGGGCGTCGCCGGCAACTCCATGGCCGCGCGTGTCGGCGCGCTGATCGACGCCAAGACCGGCAAGGCGAGGGACGGCGCGATCACCAAGGTCGACGACAACACGGTCAAGCTGAAGCTCTCCGAGCCCGACATTTCGCTGATCCCGAACTTCACCGACTATCCGGCGCTCGTCGTCCACCGCAATTTCGATGCCGATGGCGCCGATCCGATCAAGAAGCCGATCGGCACCGGACCCTTCGAGCTGGTCTCTTACGATGTCGGCCAGAAAGCCGTCGTCAAGCGCCGCGAGAACGGCAAATGGTGGGGCGGCGAAGCTCCGCTCGACGGCGTCGAATTCATCGACTACGGCACCGATTTCAACGCCACGGTGAATGCCTTCGATTCCGGCGAAATCGACCTCAATTTCGAGTCGCCTGCCGATTTTATCGACATCCTCGACAAGATGGGGCTGGAGAAATCGGAGGTGGCGACCGCGACCACCCTGGTTGCGCGCACCAACGTCACGCACAAACCCTACGATGACAAGCGTGTTCGCAACGCGCTCCAGATGGCGGTCGACAACAACGCGGTGCTGCAGCTCGGCTACAGCGGTCGCGGCACGGTCGGCGAAAACCACCATGTCAGCCCCATCCATCCGGAATATTATCCGCTGCCCAAGAAGGAGCGTGATGCCGCCGGCGCCAAGAAGCTGATGGCGGAGGCGGGTCAGGCCGACTTCGAGCATGAGCTGATCACCATCGAGGACGATTGGCAGAAGAACACCGGCGATGCCATCGCGGGCCAGCTGCGCGAGGCCGGAATCAAGGTGAAACGGACGGTGCTGCCGGGCTCGACGTTCTGGAACGACTGGACGAAATATCCCTATTCGATGACGATCTGGTACATGCGCCCGCTCGGCGTCCAGGTGCTGGCGCTCGGCTATCGCACCGGCGAGGCCTGGAATGAATCGGCGTATTCGAATCCCGATTTCGACGCCAAGCTCAAGCAGGCGCTATCGCTGATCGACGTCGCCAAGCGCAAGGAGGTGATGAAGGATGTCGAGCAGATCCTGCAGGATTCCGGCGTCATCATCCAGCCGTTCTGGCAGAAGCTCTACAGTCATACGAGCAAGAAGGTGAAGAACTACGGCGTCCACCAGACTTTTGAAATGGACCTCCAGAACGTCTGGCTGGACGCCTAGCTGCAATTGGCGAATGCCGGCACCCTTTCAGGTGCCGGCTGTCCGGCAAATCGATTATGGCTGCGGGCGCTGGCGCTCGGGTGCTGCCGCTAGGGCTTTTGAGGAGCGGTACATGTCTGGGCAGGTCTTCAACCGGTTGTTCACGCCGATTGCTCTGCGCGGCAAGACCTTACGCAACAGGATCGTGTTCGGAGCCCATACCGCGAACATGGCGGTAGAGGGACTGCCGACAGAACGGCATGTCGGCTATTATGCCGAACGCGCTATCGGCGGCGCGGGCATGATCGTCGTCGAGCCGATGCCGGTGCACCGGGCCGCGATTCTTACCCGCGGCAACTTCCGTCCTTCCGACGACAGCGTGATCCCCCATTTCCGCAAAGTGACGGAAGCGATCCGCGGCAATGGCGCCGTCGCCATCCAGCAGCTCTATCATGTCGGTCAGCACGCGGACGCGGACAACTCGTTCCATGCCGGCTGGTCCCCTTCCGGACTGCCGAGTTATCACGACTCTGACGGTTCGCATCGAATGTCCGAAGCCGAGATCGAAGAAACGATCGACGGTTTCGTGCAGGCGGCGCGCCGTTGCCGCGAGGCCGGTTTCGACGGCGTCGAGGTCTGGGCGGCGTATCATTCGATACTGGACCAGTTCTGGACGCCCTGGTCGAATCGCCGCGACGACCGGTGGGGCGGCAGCCTTCAAAATCGCACCCGGATGAGCCGTGAGGTGATGAGCAGAATTCGCCGGGAATGCGGCGATGATTTCATCATCGGCCTTGCGGTCAACGACGAACCGGAAGTGGAGGTGGCGCTGAAGCGCGAAGCATTGGCCGAGATAATCGACCTCCACGACCGCGATTCTTTGATGGATTATGTGACTTGTGGAACGGGCTCCTACTTCGATTTCTACAAAATCATCCCGACCTTTGTTTATCCGGAAAAGCTCGGCGCCGACCTGGCGTCCGTGCTCAAATCCACCGTGCGCCACGCGTTGGTCACCGCCGAGAGTCACATCCGTACGCCGCAGAATGCCGAAAGTGTGCTGAGCGAAGGCCACGCTGATCTGGTTTCCATCGTGCGGGGGCAGATCGCCGATCCGCACCTGGCCGCAAAGGCCGCCGCCGGACGGCCGGAAGACATTCGCGGGTGCCTGTCCTGCAACCAGATGTGTTGGGGCCGACGCAGCCGCGACTACTGGATCAGCTGCGTCATCAATCCCTCGGCGGGGCGGGAATGGGAATGGGGCGGAGATCGCTTCGCCCCGGCTAGCCAACCCAAGCGCGTACTGGTCGTCGGCGGCGGTCCCGCCGGCCTCGAAGCGGCGCGTGTAGCAGCCGAACGCGGTCACCGTGTCACGCTGGCCGAGGCTTCCGACCGTCTTGGGGGGCAGTTCCGCCTTGCGGGGCTGCAACCGCGCCGCGCCCAGATTCTGGATCTGATCGACTGGTACCAGCGCCAGCTCAGCCAGCTTCAGGTCGACGTCCGGTACGGACAATATGTCGAGGCGGAGGATGTCGAGCGCGAAGGCGCGGACCACGTCATCATCGCAACCGGCTCGATGCCGTCAGACGGCGCTTTCCAACGGGCATTGCCGCAGTGGGAAAGCATCCCGGGCGGCGGGCTGGTTCTCTCGGCCGAAGCCGTGATGGCCCGTGAGGCGAGACCAGGCAAAAATGTTATCTTGCTCGACGATGGCGGCAATTGGAAAGGGTGCGGCACCGCCTGGAAACTCGCCGAGGACGGTCACAATGTGACGCTTGTGACACCTGACGCCCTGGTTGGCAAAGAGCTTCAGCGAATGGCAGTCGACGCGCCGCTGCGCCGCGCACTCGCCAGGCTGCGGGTGCGGTTTTTGACCGAGAGCGCCATCGTTCATTGGGACGGGAAGGCCGCCAGGGTCGCTTCCCTGCTCGACGGAACCGAGCAGGACGTCGAAGCCGATGCGCTGATCTTCGCCACGACGAGTATGGCAGCCGACATGCTTTCCATCGAGCTCGACAGGCGCAAAATTGCCCACACGTCGATTGGTGATTGTACCGCCTCAAGGCAGGCGGCTTTTGCCATCCATGATGGACGCAAGGTGGCGCTTGGTCTCTGATCGCAGTCTTGGCACGCGCGCCTGTCGGATGGCCTGCATCGGCCGCGACGCGGCCGCGGGCTTCATGAGCCGCAAAAAAGCCGATATGCAGGATGCGTGCTACTGGATTGCGCCAAGCCATCAAAAGCCGGAGATTCTGCATGAGACTGACAGTGCTCCTTGCCGCCCTTGCGACGGCCTTTCCCGCTGTCGCCCTGGCCGGTCCGGCGTCGGACGCCGTGAAGTTCTTCTATGTTCCGGATGTCAAGTTCGAGGCCGACGCAAAATACCGGGATCGCTTCACCGAGCCGGTGACAAGACTGTTCGACCTCAACGATCAGGCAACGAGGAAGAATCCGGACCAGGTCGCCTGCATCGATTTCGATCCGGGCCTCGATGCGCAGGATTTCGACCAGAAGACCGTCTCCAAGACCCTGAAAGTGTCCGAGATGGTGGATGGCGATACTGCCCAGGTGGTGGCGAGCTTCAGCCTCTTTCCGGAAGGAGACGATGCACAACGCGAAATGCATTGGTCGCTGAGGAAGATCGGCGGCAAGTGGAGGATATCGGACATCGCATCGAAGACCAGCGATTGGACGCTGAGCCAGCTCGAATGTCTGGCGGGCCAAGATCCGGAGTGATCCGATGGCCCGCCGCCGGTTCCTGGCACTGTCGGCCGTGTGCATTATGGCGGCGGACTTGAGTGGCGGCGCCGCGCAGGGGCTACTCGGCACGCCGCCGGCAAACGCTCCGGCGGCCACCGCGCCCGACGACAACGGGTCGCCGCCAGCGCCTGCACCTCGCGCAGCCGCCGAGCCGGCAACACCACCGGCTGCCTCGCCGAGCGAACCTGCCGCCCCAATTCAGCTGGGCTCGCCGACAGCGGTGGTCCGGCCATTCTACGACCAGCTCGGCTTGGAGGTCGATCCGTCGCAGCGCCGCCATTTCGTCGATCCGGCGAAAACGGTGCTCGACAAGAGCGATGCGCTGCGCAAATCCGGGCAGGGCGAGTGCCTCGACCCCAACATGGCGCTCGACAATGCCGACTATGATAAGGCCGAGATCGACAAGAGCCTGAAGACGCTCGAGGCGATCAATGGCGATCAGGCCAAGGTCATCGTCGCCTTCGTCGTCGCCGGCAACCCGCACCGCCTTGAGTGGAAGTTCAAAAGGGTCGACGGCGAATGGAAGATATCGGACCTGCTATCGGTGACCGGTGAATGGGCGCTCAGCCAGTACCAATGCGAATGATGGTTCGAGCTAGCCTCGCCCGCGATAGGGCGCCACTCCGGTCTCGGGCAGCCAGGCGCCTTCCGGCGGCGCGCCCGTCTGCCAGAACACGTCGATCGGAATGCCGCCGCGTGGATACCAATAGCCGCCGATGCGCAACCATAGCGGGCTCGTTGCCGCCACGATGCGGCGGCCGATCATGACGGTGCAATCCTCATGGAAAGCACCATGATTACGGAACGAGGTCATGAACAGCTTGAGCGACTTCGATTCCACCAGAGCCGCGTCGGGTGCGTAGTCGATGACGATATGGGCGAAATCAGGCTGGCCGGTGACCGGGCACAGCGAGGTGAATTCCGGGCAGGTGAAGCGCACGATGGCCGGCGGGCCGTCGCCGCGCGAAAACGGCACGGTTTCCAGGACCGCCGCTTCCGGGCTCTGTGGCGTCTCGACATGCGCGCCGAGCTGGGTGAGGGTTTTGGTATCGATCATGGACGGCTCCTTGCCTGCCTGTCGCCGGAAGCACGCTTCCATGGCGGTCGGCGCGAACGAAGATTGGAATAAACGCCGCAATCCATTCAGGGGCGGCGCATCTGGCCGCTCAATAACACAATTTGAAACCGCAGGAAGACGATGACCAGCAACGATCCGCTTCTCCAGCCCTATCAGCTCAAGCATCTGACGTTGAAGAACCGGGTGATGTCGACCAGCCACGAGCCTGCCTATTCGGAAGACGGCATGCCCAAGGCGCGGTACCGGCTCTACCACACGGAGAAGGCCAAGGGCGGCATGGCGCTGACAATGACCGCCGGCTCGGCCATCGTTTCACGCGACAGCCCGGCCGCCTTCGGCAATTTGCATCTCTATGATGACGGGATCGTGCCATGGCTCGCGGAACTGGCCGACGCCTGCCACGAGCATGACTGCAAGGTGATGATCCAGATCACTCATCTCGGCCGTCGAACCGGCTGGAACAAAGCCGACTGGCTGCCCGTGCTGTCGGCTTCGCCGGTGCGGGAGCCGGCACATCGCGCCTTTCCCAAGACCATCGAGGATTGGGATATAGAGCGCATCGTTTCCGACTATGCTTCCGCCGCCCAGCGCTGCCAGGCCGCCGGTCTCGACGGCATCGAATTCGAGGCTTACGGCCATCTGATGGACGGCTTCTGGTCTCCGTCCACCAACCATCGGGACGACGAGTTCGGCGGCTCGCTCGACAACCGGCTGCGGTTCACCGCCATGGTGCTCGACGCCGTGCGGGCGGCCGTCGGCGAAAAATTCGTCGTCGGCATACGCATGGTCGCCGACGAGGATTTTTCGCAAGGCCTGTCGAAAGAGGAGGGCGTCGAGATCGCCAGGCGGCTTGCCTCATCAGGCAAGGTCGATTTCCTCAACATCATCCGCGGCTCGATCGAGACCGACGCGGCACTGACCAAGGTCATTCCGGTGACCGGCATGCGCTCATCGCCGCACCTCGACTTCGCCGGCGAGGTGAGGGCGGCGACGAAATTCCCGACCTTCCACGCGGCGCGAATTTCCGACGTCGCAACCGCGCGCCACGCCATCGCCGCCGGCAAGCTCGACATGGTCGGCATGACCCGCGCCCACATCGCCGATCCGCACATCGTCCGCAAAGTGATGGAAGGGCGCGAGCACGAAATCCGCCCGTGTGTCGGAGCCACCTACTGCCTCGACCGCATCTACGAAGGCGGCGAGGCGCTCTGCGTCCACAATGCGGCGACCGGCCGCGAGGCGGACATTCCGCATATCATCACCAAGGCCGAGGGACCAAAGCGAAAAGTCGTCGTCATCGGCGCTGGTGCAGGCGGACTGGAAATAGCGCGCGTGGCCGCGGAGCGCGGCCATCAGGTGACGGTGCTGGAGGCATCTTGCCAGGCCGGCGGGCAGGTCAGGCTGGCGACGCAGAACCCGCGCCGCAAGGAATTGATCGGCATCGTCGACTGGCGGCTGGCCGAACTCGACCGGCTCGGCGTCGAGATCCGCTACGACAGTTGGGCCGAGAAGGACGACGTTCTGGCGTTGTCGCCCGATGTCGTGGTGATCGCCACCGGCGGACTGCCGCAGAATCCGCCGCTGACGGCGGGCGACACTCTTGTCACATCGAGCTGGGACATCATGGCTGGCAGCGTCAAGCCGGCTGAAAACGTGCTGCTCTATGACGACAATGGAGGCCATCAGGGAATGGGCGCTGCGGAACTCGTCGCGGCTGCCGGTTCGAAGCTGGAACTGGTTTCGCCGGAGCGATTCTTCGCGCCGGAAATGGGCGGCATGAACCACGTACCCTACATGCGTGCCTTCCAGGAAAAGGGGGTCACCATCACCATCAACACAAGGCTGCGCTCGGTGCGCCGCGAGGGCAATCAACTGGTTGCCGAGCTTGCCTCCGATTTCGCCGACGGCTGGCGCGGCGAGCGGCGGGTCGACCAGGTGGTGGTCGAGCATGGCACGGCGCCGCTAGACGACCTTTATCTCTCGCTGAAGCCATTGGCGACGAACGGCGGCGCCATAGACTATGAGCGGCTGGTGAGTGGCGGCGACATTTTTCCCGAGCGCAATCCGCAAGGATCTTTCGTGCTGTTCCGCATCGGCGATGCCGTCGCCTCGCGCAACATCCACGCCGCCATCTATGACGGCATCCGGTTCGGGCTAAGGATTTGAAAGGCTGCTGTCGCTAACAATTTCGAGGAGGCGCGCAACGGAACCTCCGCAAGGAGAGCCATCTGCTGCCTTGGTTCGTTGCGCGCCGCGTACGCCGCCTGCTTGCGCCGGCACCGTACGATCCGTGATCAGAACATTCTGGCGGTGGCCATGCAGAGCACGGTGAGAACCAGCAGCCAGGCGGCGATTCGCTCGCCTTGGGCCATCTTCGCGCGCAGGGCAGGTTCGGTGGCCGCGTCGGCACCAGCAAGCTGCGTGCTGGTGCGGCGGACCATGGTGCTGAGCACTCCAGCCGCGGCGAAGGCGGCAACGATGCCGAGGGCCAGCACCATTTCCATCGAGCCGAAATAGGCACCATGGAAAAAATACCAGAGCAGCGCACCGGTGAGAAACACCATGCCGGCCGCTCCCATTTGCGGTCCAATGAAGCGTTCAGCCCGGATCTCGGGGTCGCGCGCCAGCGTGATGGTGGTGCCGGCCCAGAACACCCCCGCCATGACGTGAAGACCGATGGTGATGATGTAGACATATTGCATACTAGCTCTCCTCTCTTGCCCGCCGTCGTCCAAATAGTTAGACATCTAACTGTTAGATGTCAATGTATAAATGAGTGCCAGTTCCATCCGTGGAAAACACCGTCTAGTGTCTTGCCATGACGCCCTTTGAACGCCCGCCGGTCGGCATGAATCTCGGCCGCACCGCCAAGCTTGTTGCACAGGCCTTCGACACCGCTTTGGTTGAAGCCGGCGGCACATTGCCCGTCTGG
Source organism: Mesorhizobium sp. BR1-1-6 (assembly GCF_020165355.1). Lineage (NCBI taxonomy): Bacteria > Pseudomonadati > Pseudomonadota > Alphaproteobacteria > Hyphomicrobiales > Phyllobacteriaceae > Mesorhizobium > Mesorhizobium sp. BR1-1-6. The sequence continues at coordinate 166,773 of NZ_JAIUHZ010000009.1, forward strand.
CTTACTCTGCTGTCGGTCAAATCGAGCAAGCTTGCCAACCAGCGTGAGCTTGCCGGAATGATCGGCATACAGGGAGCGACGCTCACCCATCATCTAAACGCGATGGAGGCGCAGGGATTGCTGACGCGCCGCCGCGACCCCGTCAACCGCCGGGTCCATCTGGTCGAATTGACAGAGGCCGGAGAGGCGATGTTCGAGACACTGCGCAAGGCGGCGCTTGCCTTCGACAAGCGGCTGCGCGTGGGCCTGTCAGACGACAGGCTGGCGGAGTTTGCGCAAGTGCTGGCGACCTTGCGGGCCAATGTGGAAAGCTGACGATGTCCAAGGCGCGCCACGTAAATCTCTTTCGACACTAGGCGATCTAGGGATCGCCCGCTCAGTCGTCATAGCTCTGGATTGTCCCAAAGGCATAGCCGCGCTGCTTCAGCGCTGTAATCAGCCTGGTCAGTTTCGTCTTGCCGTCGAAGCCGTCCTGGAACATCTCGTCATGCATGAGCAGGATCATCTTTCCGCGCTTGACGAAGCGGCCATAGCCGAACAAGTGATCGATCTCGCTGACCAGGTGGTCGACGCTCTGCACCGGCTTGCCTGTGTCGTCATGCACCCACTCATGGTCCCAGCCATAGAGATAGAAGCCGGAAGCGGCGACGAATTCGTAGTCCGGCTCCTCCCGGCCTTCCTGCGCAAGGCCGAGCGAGGTGTCGTTCTTCGACGTTGAGGGCAGTCTGAACACGTCGCGCCCAGGCAGCCTCGCATGAACCGCTGGAGCGAGCCCGAGCACGGCATTGGCCCGCAGCATGTCGGCCACCACGCCTTCCGTATCGGCATAGAAATGCTGGTAGCGGTTGTTGGCGTGGCTGTAGCTGTGATTGCCGACCGTCACCAGCGGCAGAGCTTTTGCGCGTCTGACTAATGCCTTGTTGCCCGCGCTCGCCTGCGCATGCATGCCGACCATGAACAACGTCGCCGGCACCTGCTGCGCTTCCAGCACGTCGAGGATGTTGCTGGTGCCGTTCAGCGGTCCGTCATCGAAAGTCAGATAGATGGTGCGATCCGCTGCATAAGCGGGAAATGCGGCGAGCATGGTCAGCAAAGCAAGCAGAAGCGGCATCGGGACTACCCGTTTGCGATCGTCACAGGGCGCCATTTCGGTGATGAGTTGTCAAGCGCGGGTGAGGGCTGCCTACGCCAGGCTTCCCTGCAGCACCGTTAGCCTAGCCTTCTTCGGCATGCGGGCGCTCAGCCAGTCACGGGCTTTGTCCTGCGGCATCGGGAAGGCGATGGAGTAGCCCTGCACCTGGTCGCATCCGATGGCCATCAGTGAATCGAGTTCGGCTTCGGTCTCGGCGCCCTCCGCGACGATCGAGATACCAAGGCCGCGCGCGAGCTCGGTGATGGCGCGCACGATCTTGGAGTTGTCACCGTTCTCATGGATGTTCTGGACGAAGCGGCGATCGATCTTCAGCCGGTCGATCTCGTTGGGATTGACGTGGCTGAGCGACGCGTAGCCAGTGCCGAAATCGTCGAGCTCAAGATGGACGCCGGCGGCCCTGATATGGCGTAGCTTTGCCGCGATGCCTGTCTTCTCGTCATCGAGAATGACGGATTCGACGATTTCCAGCGACAGTTTCTGCGGCGGTAGGCCGGCCTTCTCAAGCGTCTCGAACAGGAAAGCATCGAAGTCGTGCTCGCGCAATTCGGTTCCGGATACGTTGACCGCAAGTCGTCCGAAAGCAATGCCGTCGCGGTTCCATTCGGCGGCTTCGTTGATCGCCTTGCTGATGACGATGCGGCCGATATCAGGCATGAAACCGCATTTCTCGGCGACGGGAATGAATTCGCCAGGCGAGATCATGCCGCGCTCGGCATGGTTCCAGCGCACCAGCGCCTCGATGCCACTGATCGTGCCGTCGCTCAGTGAAACCTGCGGCTGGAAATAGACCTGGAATGCCTGCTGTGAAATGGCAACCTTGATGTCGTGCTCGAGTTGCTTGCGATAATCGAGTTCGCGACGCAATTCCTCGGAGAAGAACGAGAAATTGCCGCCGCCCATCTTCTTGGCGGAGTAAAGCGCCAGATCGGCGTGAACCAGCAGGTCCTGGGCGTTGTCGGCGTCGATCGGATAGACGGCGATGCCGCCGCTGGCGCCCGGTAGAATGGTCGTGCCCTGGAAGACGATCGGCTCGTTGATGTGCGCAAGAATGCGCCGTGCCAGCATGTTGATGTCTTCGCTGCCGCCGGCGCCGTTGAGGATCATCACGAACTCGTCGCCACCGAGGCGCACGCACAGATCCGACGCCCGACAGGAATCGCGCATGCGCTGGGCCGTGATGACCAGCACATAGTCGCCGGCGGCGTGGCCGAGCGTGTCGTTGATCTGCTTGAACCGGTCGAGATCAAGCTGCACCACCGCAAGACGTTCGCGCCGACGATGCGCGCTCTTGATCAGCGTGTCGAAATGGTCGGTCAGGAATGTGCGGTTGTGCAGACCTGTCAGCCCGTCATGAACGGCGATGAAGGCCATCGAATTGCGCGCATCGACGAGTTCGCGCGTCTTGCGCAGGATCGCGTTTGACATGGGCCGGAAGATGAACAGCGCCACCAGAACGATGACGCCGATCGTGGCGTAAAACAGCGTGCGGTGCAGATCGAGCATCTTTTCGGATCGTTCGTCGGCGAAAGCGCTGATGCGCTGGCCCAGCGCCGAATAGCCCGACAATGTTGCGTTGGCGACCGAGGCGTCGAGGGTGACGCGCTCGTAACCGCCCTTGTAGCCGCCATTGTCGCCGAGTGCGAGTTGGGACGAGAAGGCCGATACCAGGCGTTCGCCATTGGCGACCAGCCCGACGGAAAAATAGTCGAGATGGAAAGGCTTGCCGAAAAGGACGTTCTCGATCGTCTTCGGATCGAGCCTGGCCGGCGACTTTGGATCGGCGGCCGTCTGCTTGAGCAGCAGGTCATAGTTGGTTTCGAACTCCGCCGTCGCCTGCTTGAGCGCGTTGACGAGCGCCGGCTGCTTGTCGCGCGAAGCAGCACCGGTCGCACCGGCGAGGAAGACGATGCGCTGCGACAGCGTCTTTTGCGTGCTGACGATATCGAGCAGCGTATGGTTGTGCCGTTGGGTGGCCATCACCTGCTGCAGCAGGATGAAGGAAGCCACCACCATGGCGGCGATGATCAGCAGCGCCAGCCAATAACCAGCCTTGATCAGCAGTATGAGCTTGCCTGAAACGGTTTGCACCGGCTGCTGCGACATCTTGGGGGGCGGCCCTCTCGCCAACGGATTCCTGTATGAGCATCATTGAACTGCAAACATTAACAGGACTGGAAATCGACAGCTGGCCGACAAGGGGAAAGGCTTAAAGGTCGCGAAATGGTTATCGGCCTCTTTCGCGGCCGGTCCGCATTTGAACATTCGCCGGCCCATGTGATCCGGATCGTCCCTCGAGCCATGCCTGCGGCATCCGTTCGACATTACCCAGCCACCTGATCCGGTCGCTTTTGCGGTGGATTTTTTGTGCGTGCGGGACGACAGTCGGCCCACGTCAAACGAGGCACGATCATGACCGCAGCATTTCTCTCCCATATCGACGGCGAACTTGAGGGGCTCAGATCGGCCGGACTGTACAAGTCCGAGCGGGTAATTTCCTCCACGCAGTCGGCTGAGATCGAGGTCGGCGGCGAGAAGGTGCTGAATTTCTGCGCCAACAACTATCTCGGCCTCGCCGACAGCCCCGACCTGCGCGAGGCGGCAAAGCACGCGCTCGACCGCTACGGCTACGGCATGGCTTCGGTGCGTTTCATCTGCGGCACGCAGGAGGAGCACAAGCAGTTGGAAGCGACGATATCGTCCTTCCTCGGGATGGACGACACCGTCCTCTACGGCTCCTGCTTCGATGCCAATGGTGGACTGTTCGAGACGCTTCTGGGCGAGGAGGACGCGATCATCTCCGATGCGCTGAACCACGCTTCCATCATCGACGGGGTCAGGCTGTCCAAGACCAAGCGCTTCCGCTACGCCAACAACGATATGGCGGATCTCGAGGCGCGGCTGAAGGAGGCGAAGGATTGCCGGTTCCGGCTGATCGCCACCGACGGCGTGTTCTCGATGGATGGCATCATCGCCAATCTCGCGGGTGTGTGCGATCTGGCCGAAAAATACGATGCCATGGTCATGGTCGACGACAGTCACGCGGTCGGCTTCGTCGGCAGGAACGGCCGCGGCTCGGCTGAGCATTGCGGCGTCGAGGGCAGGGTCGACATCATCACCGGTACGCTCGGCAAGGCGCTGGGCGGCGCTTCCGGCGGCTACACGTCCGGCAAGAAACAGGTGGTCGACTGGCTGCGCCAGCGCTCGCGGCCCTATCTGTTTTCCAACACGCTGATGCCGGCGATCGCCGGCGCCTCGATCAGAGTGTTCGACATGATCCGCAATGGCGATGCCCTGCGCGAGCGCCTATATGCCAATGCGGAACGGTTTCGGACACAGATGGGGAAGCTCGGCTTCACGCTGGCAGGCGCCGGCCATCCGATCATCCCGGTCATGCTGGGCGATGCGAGCTTGGCGCAGGAGATGGCGGCGCGCATGCTGCAACGCGGCATCTATGTCATCGGCTTCTCCTTCCCGGTGGTGCCCAAGGGCCAGGCGCGCATCCGCACGCAGATGTCGGCTGCGCATTCCAGCGCCGACATTGATCGGGCGGTCGAGGCTTTCGGTGCGGTTGGCAAGGAACTAGGTGTGATTTCCTGAGCGACCGGCGCCGCAAACCGCTTCCGGATCAAGAGATTCAAGGGACAAAAGAATGTCGAACATGATGAAGGCGCTGGTGAAGGCCAAGGCCGAGCCGGGCATCTGGATGGAAGAGGTGCCGGTGCCGGAAATCGGCCCCAACGACGTCCTGATCAAGGTGAAGAAGACTGCGATCTGCGGCACCGACGTCCACATCTACAATTGGGACCAGTGGGCGCAGAAGACGGTGCCCGTGCCGATGGTGACCGGCCATGAATTCGTCGGCACCGTCGCGGATTTCGGCGCCGCGGTCACCGAATACAAGGTCGGCCAACGCGTGTCGGGCGAAGGCCACATCGTCTGCGGACATTGCCGCAACTGCCGCGCGGGCAGGGGGCATCTGTGCCGCAACACGCTCGGCGTCGGCGTCAATCGCCCGGGCGCCTTCGGCGAGTACCTGGCGATCCCACAGCACAATGTCGTGCCGATCCCGGACGATGTGCCGGACGAGATCGCCGCGATCTTCGATCCCCTGGGCAATGCGGTTCACACCGCATTGTCATTTGATCTGGTCGGCGAGGACGTGCTGGTCACCGGCGCCGGACCGATCGGCATCATGGGCGCGCTGGTGGCGCAATGCGTCGGCGCCAGGAAGGTCGTTATCACGGATATCAATCCGGTTCGGCTGGATCTTGCGCGCAAGCTTGGCGTCCAGCACGTCGTCGACGCCTCCAAGGAAAAACTGAGCGACGTGATGCCGGCGCTCGGCATGACGGAGGGTTTTGATGTCGGCCTGGAAATGTCGGGGGCAGCCCCCGCCTTCCGCGACATGATCGACACCATGAACAATGGCGGCAAGATCGCCATCCTCGGCATTGCGCCGACCGGGTTCGAGATCGACTGGAACAAGGTCATCTTCAAGATGCTGCATCTCAAGGGCATCTATGGCCGCGAGATGTTCGAGACCTGGTACAAGATGATCGCGCTGGTCCAGGGCCCGCTCGACGTCTCAGGCCTGATCACGCACCGCATCGGCATCGATGATTTCCAGGTTGGATTCGACGCGATGCGCAGCGGCAGTTCGGGCAAGGTGGTGATGGACTGGTGATCGATGCGCCGGGAGTCTCAGGCTTCGAGGCTGGCGATGCTAGGGTCGCCTGGTTTTCAGCCAGCACCTGTCGCCATGCGCGCCGCAACGCAGTTGCGGCGGCGCCGATGGCAATGGCGGCGAGCGCAAGCGTCAAGACTTCGTTGTGGCCATTCCAAAGGAATTCTCCGGTAGATAGCAGTGCCGCGACGGTTGCGACTGCCATGCGATGTGGCTTGGCCATCGGTCCGGTGAAATCACTCGGCGTCTCGTTGGCCCGCCCCAATTCCCGCACATAGGCGGTGAGAACCGAAAAACAGGCCGCTGCCCAGCCAAGGCCAGGCATGCCGATGCCGTAACCTATGCCGGCCATGATGGCGATATCGGCGAGCCTGTCCGGGAACTCGTTCCAGAACGGCCCGTCGGCCGACGCCTTGCCGCCCTCGACGGCGACCATGCCATCGAACAGATTGCACAGCAGCCGCAGTTGGCAAAACAGCGCCGCGCCCAGCAACAGCAGCAAACGAGAAGTGCCGCCGCTCTGCCCGCCAAGCCAGAAGGCCGTGCCTGCCAGCGCGCCGGCGAGGATACTGGCCTGCGAAATCTGGTTGGGGGTCACGGAGAGTGCGGCGAGACGTCTGGCCGTCGCTTGTGCCCAGCGCGTGTCGCGGCTTGCAAGTGGCCTGCGATCGCCCGTGTTCATCACTGCCTCATCCCGGTGACCAGAAATAACGAGTGAGATGGAAGAAGATCGGAGCGGAGAAAACCACCGAATCCAGCCGATCTATCAGGCCGCCATGGCCGTCGATCAGATGGCCCCAATCCTTCACGCCGCGGTCACGTTTGATGGCGGACATCACAAGGCCGCCGAAAAAACCCATCAGCGTGATCAGGAAGGCCATCGCGCCCGCCTGAAGCGGAGAGAACGGCGTGATCCACCACAGGCCAGCGCCGATGAGGCTGGCGCTTGCAACGCCGCCGAGGAAACCTTCAAGCGTCTTGGACGGCGAAAGCTTTGGTGCGATCTTCGTATGCCCGATCGCCTTTCCCCAGATGTATTGCAGTACGTCGCTCAATTGCACGACGATGACAAGGAAGGCTATCAGAAGCACATTGCGACCCTCGTAGCCGGGAATATGCAACGTCAGAAGAGCCGGGACGTGGGAGGCGCAGAAAACGCAGATCATCAGCGCCCATTGCACCTCGGCAATTCGAACGAGGAAGTGCTGGGTGTCGCCCCGTATGGCCGAGATGATGGGCATCAACAGGAAGGCGTACCGGGATGAAAACAGAAAAGATCTCGTAGTCCTCGATCCAGAGCAGCACATACTGTACCGGCAGCACGACGAAAAACGCCGTGGCCAGCGCCCAGTGGTCGGCACGCCGGGTATTGGTCAGCGTCACGAATTCGCGAAGTGCCGCGAAGGAACAGAAGCCGAAGAGAAGCAGGACGCCGATCCGCCCGGCGATGAATGCTATGGCGATGAGGATCGCCATTACCCACCAGGCATTGATACGGGCGTTGAGGTTCTCGATGGCTGGGTTGGAGCCTTCCGGCGACAGCCGTCGCTCCAGGATATGCCCCACGAAAGAGGCCACGAGCAGGATCCCGCAGACGCCGAGCACGAGAACCATCATATCGAATTGGGTTGAGCTCATTCCGCTGCCTTTTTCGGTGCCAGCGCCAGCAGCGCCCCACGTGCCCGCTCGAGGAACATATCCTTGCTCTCGCCGTCAGCCAGGTGCATTGCCTCGCCGAACGTCACGGTGCAGATCAGCGGGATAGGCACGAATTCCCCTTTCGGCATCACCCGGTTGAGATTGGCGATCCATACCGGCACCAACTCGAAATCCGGGTGCGATGCCGCCAAATGGAACAGCCCGGACTTGAATGGCTGCAAGGACGCGTCGGATTGGTTGCGCGTGCCTTCCGGGAAGAGAATGAGCGAAGAGCCTTCCCTCATCGCCTCTCCCATGCTTTCGACAGGATCCAGCGTGCGTCCATCGCGATTGCGCTCGATCAGGACGGCATTGAAAACGTCACGGCCGATGAAGGCTCGGACTTTTGATTTCAGCCAGTAGTCGGCACCCGCTACGGGACGCACCCGCCGCCGCAGGCGCGGCGGCAGAACAGTCCAGATCAAGATGAAATCGCCATGGCTGGAATGATTGGCAAAGAAGATCGAGCGACGCCGAGGCAATCTGCCTTCATGCCAAAACGGCCGCACAGCGGTGATGGCTCTGGCAAACAGCAAGACGACCACGGCCACCGGCCTCGCGAGCAGCGACTTCATTCTTCCCCCAATTCGCCCGTCGATGATCACTGGCTGACATACAGCACTGAAAATCCGCCACCGAGCAAGCAGCGATCGAAAATGACCGCCAGACAGTCTCTGCTTCAAGGCGCTGTCGCGTCGAGCCACCGTCTCATATTCTATCTGCCGATAGCCGCTGTCTCAGACCCAACGCGCTTTCCAATGACGCAACGCCTTTGACGATGGAGGCTTGCTGGTCGGCGCTCAGCTGGGCCAGCAGCTCCTGTTCGAAAGCCTTCGCCAGTGGCACCATCTCGCTATAGGCCGCAAGTCCGGCTCTGGTCAGCGCCAGGTGCTCGACGCGGCGATCGTTCTCGTCAGTGGTTCGGATGAGCCAGCGGCGACGCTCAAGCTCCGCCACGGCACGCGAAACCTTTGTCTTGTGCATCGCCGACTGCGCGCCGAGTTCCGTCGCGGTCATTGTGCCGCGCTGGCCAAGCCCCGAAAGCGTACGCCATTCCGGCCGTGTGAGGCCGTGACGCTCCTTGTAGATCCGAGAGAATTCGCGGCTCAGCGCATCGGCCAGCCGATACAGCCGGTAGGGCAGAAAGCTTTCGAGTTCCAGGATTTCGGATTCCATGACCAGCCATCGAGAAATGCCCGCGCACGGCATTGATAGTTACATTTTGGATGGTTACAAATGAAACCAATTTGGTCAAGCATTCGCGAGGAGGAAGCGATGGCCTTTTCCTACATGCCGGGTTTCGGTAACGATTTCGAAACCGAAAGCCTGCCGGGTTCGCTGCCGCACGGGCGTAATTCACCGCAGCGGCCGGCCTACGGCCTCTATGCCGAGCAGCTCTCCGGTTCGCCCTTCACCGCGCCGCGCGGCACCAATGAGCGCTCCTGGCTTTACCGCATCAGGCCGAGCGTCAGACATACCGGGCGCTTCAAGTCGGTGAGCTATCCCTTCTGGAAAAGTGCGCCCAATGTCGGCGATCATGAGCTGGCGCTCGGCCAGTATCGCTGGAGCCCGGTGCCGATGCCGAAGGAGCCGACCGACTTCATCGCCGGCATGCGCTCGATCACCACCGCCGGCGACGTGCTTGGGCAGACCGGCATGGCGGCGCATGTCTATGTCGCCAACAGGTCGATGGTCGACGACCATTTCTTCAACGCCGACGGCGAGTTGCTGGTGGTGCCGCAGGTGGGCGCCTTGCGCTTCGTCACCGAGATGGGAGTCATCGAGCTCAGGCCCGGCGAGATCGCGGTCCTGCCGCGCGGTCTCGTGTTCAAGGTCGAACTGGTCGATGCCGAAGTGCGCGGCTATGTCTGCGAGAACTACGGCGCCAAGCTGACGATGCCCGACCGCGGCCCGATCGGCGCCAACTGCCTGGCCAATCCGCGCGATTTCAAGACGCCCTGCGCCTGGTTTGAGGAGAAGGAGACGCACTGCCGGCTGATCGTCAAATGGTGCGGACATTTTCATGTCACGGAAATCGGCCATTCGCCCCTCGATGTTGTGGCGTGGCACGGCAACTATGCACCCTATAAATATGATCTGGCGGCGTTTTCGCCGGTTGGTGCGATCCTCTTTGACCACCCCGATCCGTCGATTTTCACGGTGCTGACGGCGCCGAGCGGCGAGGAGGGCACCGCCAACATCGATTTCGTCATCTTTCCGCCGCGCTGGCTGGTGGCGGAGGATACGTTCCGCCCGCCCTGGTATCACCGCAACATCATGAGCGAGTTCATGGGGCTGATTCACGGCCAGTACGACGCCAAGGAAGAAGGGTTCGTTCCCGGCGGCATCAGTCTGCACAATCTGATGCTGGCCCATGGCCCGGATGCACCTGGCTTCGAAAAGGCCTCGCGCGCGGATCTGAAGCCCGTCAAGCTCGACAACACCATGGCCTTCATGTTCGAGACCCGGTTCCCGCAGATGCTGACCCGCTACGCTGCCGAACTCGACACCAGGCAGGACAATTACATCGACTGCTGGGCCGATCTGAAGAAGCGCTTCAATGGCACGCCCGAGGGCGATTGGTCCTGAATGGATCGCTGCCGTCGGAAAACTGCCTTCAGGAAAGTTGAGCCGGCGGCTTGACGATCGCCCATAACAGCTTTGTTGTGGGCCAAGCGGCGCAAGGCCGCGTCAGGAGAGGAAACCGCATGAAGCTTGCTACATTGAAGAACGGGACGCGCGACGGAAAGCTCGTCGTCGTCTCGCGCGATCTTACACGCTTCACCGACGCCTCCTTCCTGGTGCCGACGCTGCAGGCGGCGCTCGACGATTGGCGGCGGATTTCGCCGCATTTGGCCGCAATGGCGGAGTCGCTCGAGAGCAATGCGGTGCCATCGGCGCGCTTTCACGAACATAATGCCCATTCGCCGCTGCCGCGCGCCTATCAATGGGCTGACGGTTCGGCCTATGTGAACCATGTCGAGCTGGTGCGAAAAGCACGCGGCGCCGAAATGCCGGCAAGCTTCTGGACCGACCCGCTGATCTATCAGGGCGGCTCCGACAGCTTCATCCCGCCGCGAGACCCGATCCGCACGGCCGACGAGGCCTTTGGCATCGACATGGAGGCGGAAGTCGCGGTCGTTGTCGATGATGTGCCGATGGGCGCTGGCCTTGAAAAAGCGTGGGAGGCGATTCGCCTAGTGATGCTGGTCAACGACGTGACGCTGCGTGCCATTACCGGACCGGAACTCGCCAAGGGGTTCGGCTTCTTTCAATCCAAGCCGTCCTCGGCCTTCTCGCCGGTCGCGGTGACGCCGGACGAGTTGGGCGAGGCCTGGGATGGCGGCAAGGTCAGCCTGCCGCTGCTTGCCGACCTCAACGGCAAACCTTTCGGCCGGGCGAATGCCGGCGTCGACATGACGTTCGATTTCCCCGCGCTCATCGTGCACGCGGCGAAAACACGGCCGCTGGCGGCCGGCACCATCATCGGCTCCGGCACCGTCTCCAACAAGCTCGGCGGTGAGCCTGGCAAGCCTGTCTCGGCCGGCGGCGCTGGCTATTCCTGCATCGCTGAACTGCGCATGATCGAGACCATCGAGAGCGGCGAGCCGAAGACGCCGTTTCTGCGTTTCGGCGACACGGTGCGCATAGAGATGAAGGACAAGGCCGGGCATTCGATCTTCGGCGCCATCGAGCAGACGGTCGAGAAATATGAAGGGTGAGGGCGCAAGAAGTTGAAGGATGAACCTGCTTGATCATCTGCGCCGAATGGCCCGCAACAACCGCTGGTCGAACGACCGGCTCTACCGCGCCGTGCTTATGCTGGGGCCTGGTGAATTCGAAGCCAATCGCATCAGCTTCTTCCCGTCGATAAGGGCGACGCTCAACCACATCCTTGCGGTCGATCTTCTCTATCTCGATTTTCTGGAGCAGGGCGGTATCGGCGCCGCGGTGTACGATGATTTCGTGCCGTTCGATAACGCAGCCGATTTGTCAGTGGCCCAGATCAAGTTCGACCGCAGGCTGATCACCTTCTGCGATGCCTTGTTGGAAGCCGACCTCGACCGCCATGTCATCACTGACCGGCGTGGAGACGGCATGATCCCGGAAAAGATCGGCGATATCCTCGCCCATGTTTTCCTGCATGACATCCACCATCGCGGCCAGGTGCACGCGATGCTGTCCGGCACGTCGGTCGCGCCGCCGCAACTCGACGAGTTCCTGCTCGATTATGATTTGAAGCTGAGGCAGGAGGAGGTTGGACGGCTGGGTTTGTGAGACCACTGCTTATGTCAGGGCGACGTCGTAGCGGGCGAAATGCGGGTCGGATGTCATGATGGTTAGTTTGTCCATTTGCGCCTGCGCAATCAGTAGTCTGTCGAATGGATCGCCATGGTGGTGGGGTAGGCCAGCGACAGCGTTCGCATGCTGGAAGGTGACGGCGAGCGGCTGAAATTGCATCCTTGGAAGCAGTGTTGGCAGATCATCCGGCGCATCGAGTTTTCTGATTGAGCGCTTGATGGCAATTTCCCAGACGCTTGCCGCGCTGGCGAACACCACCGCTTCCGAAGCCAGGATGGCGCGGTAGTGCTTGCTGAGACGTCGATCGTCCGAAATCGACCAAAGGATGATATGTGTATCGGCGAGAAACGGGCCGATCATCATTTGACGTACTCGTCCCATTCGGGGCCGAGTTCGTCAAAATCGTCCGCAATCCAGATCTTGCCTTTCAACGCGCCGATACGCGGCAAGGGTTCCGCCGCTGCCGGAGGCACGATACGCGCAGCCACCTTGCCGTGGCGCGTGAGTACAATCTCTTCACCGGCTTCCGCGCGGCTGACGAGTTCCGACAATTTGGCCTTGGCCTCGGCGATGGAAACATTCATGGCTCGATCCTTTGTGACCATAATTTAGGTCATAATTTATCGAACCGCAAGCCACCTGGTCGGGATCGATCTACTCCGCGGCCTGCACCTTGATCACGCCGCGCTTGATCTGGTCCTGCTCGATCGATTCGAACAGTGCGCGGAAATTGCCTTCGCCAAAGCCTTCGTCGCCTTTGCGCTGGATGAATTCGAAGAAGATCGGTCCGATCACGGTCTTGGAGAAGATCTGCAAGAGGATCTTCGTCGTGCCGCCGTCGACCACGCCTTCACCGTCGATCAAAATGCCATGCTTCTTCATGCGCTCGATCGGCTCGTCATGGCCGTTCACGCGTGCATGCGACATCTCGTAATAGGTCTCCGGCGGGCCGGGCATGAATTTCAGCCCATTGGCGGCAAGCTTGTCGGTGGCCTCGTAGATCGCGTCGGTGCCCACCGCTATGTGCTGGATGCCCTCGCCATTGTACTTCTTCAGATATTCGGCGATCTGGCTGGTGTCGTCCTTGGACTCGTTGAGCGGAATGCGGATCTTGCCGCAGGGCGAGGTGATCGCCCGGCTGACCAGCCCGGTGATCTTGCCGTCGATGTCGAAGAAATGGATCTGCTTGAAGCCAAACAGGTCGCGGTAGAAATCCCACCATTTGTCCATGTTGCCGCGGTAGACATTATGCGTGAGGTGGTCGAGGAAATAGAAGCCGACGCCTTCCGGCCTGGGGTCGCGTTTGCCCAGCCATTCGAATTCGGCATCATAGGCCGAACCCCTCTCGCCATAGGTTTCGATGAAGTAGAGCAGCGAGCCGCCGATGCCAACGATCGCCGGCACGTCAAGCGTCTTGTCGGCGCCTTCGTAAGGCGTGGCTCCTTTCGATACCGCGTGTTCGAAGGCATGCTTGGCGTCCACGACCCGCCACGCCATCGAGGAGGCGCATGGGCCATGCTTGTCGACGAACTTCATCGCATGCGAGCTGGGCTCGGCGTTGACGACATAGTTGATGTCGCCTTGCCGCCAGACAGTGATGTCCTTGGTGCGATGCCTGGCCACGGCTACGTAGCCCATGCGGGTGAACAACTCGGCCAGCTTCCGCGGCTCCGGATGCGCGAATTCGACGAACTCGAAACCGTCGGTGCCGGCAGGGTTGGTCTTGCTGATCTTGGCGGGCGGGGCGTCGTGCGGGAAGGGACCCATGATAATCCTCCGGAAGCTGGCTTGGCCTAGATGGGCCATCTCAACTCATCATAGCGCGGGCAGGTCGCACGGTGCTTGCATTCAAACGCTTGAAATGTTTATCTGATGCATGAAATGTGCATGGTTTTTGGAAGTATCATGAATGATGCGCGTCTTGATCAGTTTGATCGCAAGATATTGGCGCTGTTGCAGTGTGACGCACGGCTCACCAACAACGACCTTTCGGAGCGGGTGAACCTCTCGGCCTCGCAATGCTCGCGCCGCCGCCAGCGGCTTGAGGAGGACGGCTATATCAAGGGCTATCGCGCCGTGCTTGACCGCGACCGGCTGGGCTTTTCGCTGGTCAACGTCATCTCGGTGACCTTGGCCACTCACAACCGCGACAATGCGCGGCGCTTCGGCGAACTGGTGGCGCGGCTGCCCGAAGTGCAGGAGGCGCACGCGCTGACCGGCGAAATGGATTATATCCTGAAGGTGGTTACGCCCGACCTGAAATCATTGTCGGAGTTCGTCAATGGCGTGCTCTTGCCGCACGAATCTGTGCAGCACGTCAAGACGGCGATTGTGCTCGAGACGCTCAAGGAGACGGGCGCGCTGCCAATCTAACCCTTCGACTGCTGAATCAGCCCATAGAGATTGGTGCAGCGGGCGCCGGAACGGCAGTAGGCGAACACCGGGCCTTCCAACTCGTCGAGCGCTTGTCCCTGGTCCTCGACATTCTCCGCCGTGATCTGGCCGCTGATGACGGGGATGTAGCGGAAGGCAAGCCCGGCAGCCTCGACTGCGGCCTTGAGCGTGTCGGCCGAAGGCTGGCCGGGCTGCTCGTCGTCCGGCCGGTTGCAGATCACGCTCTTGAAGCCTGCTGCCTTGATGGCGGCGACGTCCTCGGGCTGGATCTGGCCCGAGACCGAATAGTCCTCGCTGATCTCGCGGTATTCCATTGTGGTGTCCTCGCAATCTGGTTGGGCAGTCTTGCCACTCCCCGGCACGGCCGGCAATCCACGCCGAGGGATTTCTCTGCCAAATAGCGAGTGCTGACCGGAAAATCCAACCGGGCCGCGAGGGCCCGGTTGGGTCGGAGCGGCTCAACTGCCGAGGATCGCGCCTTTGATCTGCGTGATGTTGTTGTGCATCATGTCGACATAGGTCGAGGCCGGGCCTTCGGGCTGCGACAGCGCGTCGGAATAGAGCGTGCCGCCGACCTTGATGCCGGTCTCGCTGGCGATCTGCTCGATCAGGCGCGGATTGGTGATGTTCTCGACGAAGATCGCCGCCGCTTTGTCCTGCTTGACCTGCTCGACCAGCTTGGCGACGTCGGCGGCCGACGGTTCGGAATCCGTCGAGACGCCCTCCGGCGCTAGAAAGGTCAGGCCGTATTCGTGCTCGAAATAGCCGAACGCGTCATGCGAGGTGATGACAACGCGTTTTGCCTCGGGGATGGACTGGATCGCCGCCTTCACCTCGCTTTCGAGCGCGTCGAGCTTCTTTGTGTAAGCCGCGGCGTTGGTCTGGTAGCTGACGCAGCCATCATTGTCGGCCGCGCAGAACGCTTCGGCAATGTTCTTCACATAGATCTTGGCGTTGGCGATCGACTGGAAGGCATGTGGGTCGGTGACCGTCTTGCCGCCGCCGGTACCCGCGCCCTCCGCCGCGTCCGCATCGGCGAATTCCGGTTTGAAGTCGATCGCCGCCACGCCCTTGGTCAGGGTGACGATCGAGGCCTTAGTGGCGCTGGCATCGACCAGCCGCTGTAGAAAGCCCTCGAAATGCAGGCCGTTGACCAGCACCAGATCGGCGCCCGCCATGGCTACCGCATCAGCCGGGCTCGGCTCGTAGACATGCGCATCGCCGTCGGGTCCCACGATGGTGGTGATGTTGACGCGGTCGCCGCCAACATTCCTGGCGAAATCAGCAATGACGGTAAAACTTGCGACCACTTTCAAGGGCGCCGCAAAGGCCGACGACGCGTCGAGAGCAGTTAATGTTATAACGCTCATCGTAAGGGCGGCGCGGATCGATTTCAACATGGGCGGTCTCCTTGGAGGCTGGGGTGGATCAGGCCGTCCGATGACGGTGATGGATGATGCGGGCGCGCAGCGCGCCGCGTGTGCCGAACAGGATCGAGGCGAAATAGACGACGCCTGCCGACAGGATGATCGCCGGGCCTGAGGGCAGCGAGGCGTGGTAGGACAGAAGCAGTCCGGCGATGCAGGAGGCAAAGCCGATCAGCACGGCCAGCACGCACATCGGTTCGACGCGCACGGTCCAGAAACGGGCCGCGGCGGCCGGCAGCATCATCAGTCCGACCGACAGAAGCGTGCCCAGCGCCTGGAAGCCGCCAACGAGGTTGAGCACGACGAGGCCGAGGAAAATGAAATGCACCGGACTGCCCCACCGGCTGACCGAGCGCAGGAACAGCGGGTCGAGGCATTCGGCGACCAAGGCCCGCCAGAAGACGGCGAGACTGGCAAGCGTCACCAGCACGATGCCGCCGATCAGCGTCAGCGCTTCATCGTTGAGCGCCAGCACCGTACCGAACAGCACATGCATGAGGTCGACGCTGGAGCCACGGACCGAAACCATCAGCACGCCGACGGCGAGCGAAATCAGGTAGAAGGCGGCCATCGAGGCGTCTTCGCGCTGGATGGTGAATCGCGAGACGGCGCCCGCGCCGAGTGCAACGACGATGCCGGCGATCAGGCCGCCAATGGTCATCGGCAGGATTTCCAGCCCGTAAAGCAGGAAGCCGGCGGCGGCGCCCGGCAGGATCGCGTGCGCCATGGCGTCGCCCGAGAGGCTCATGCGCCGCAACATCAGGAACACGCCGACCGGACAGGCGCCGAGCGACAGCATCAGCGAGCCGAACAGCGCCCGCTGCATGAAGGCGAAATCGGCGAAAGGCGCGATGAAGAGTTCGTAGAAAACGTTCATCATGCAGCCCTTGGTCCGGCGCCATGATGGTGGTGACGATCCTGTGCATGGGCAGGCTCATCATGATTGTGATCATGTCCGTCATGGTCATGATCGGGTCCGCCCGGCTCGCACCATGGCGCGTTCTCTTCCCACGCTTCATGGAAGCGCCTGGCCCGCAGGAGATTCTCAGGCCGCAGCGTCTCCTTCGTCTCGCCCCAAGCGACAGGCTGGCGGGCCAGCAGCAGCGTTTCGGGAAAATTCTGCCGGACAAGGTCGAGGTCGTGGACGACGACCATGATTGTGCGTTCCTCGCCATGCCAGCGCTTGATCAGCGCAATAAGATCGCCCATCGTCTTTGCATCGACGGCGTTGAACGGCTCGTCGAGCAGGATGAGATCCGCATCCTGCAACAGCACGCGGGCAAACAAGGTGCGCTGCAACTGGCCGCCCGACAGCGTGTCGATCGGGCGGGTCTCGAAGCCGCCAAGGCCGACCGCCATCAACGCCTCGCTGACGGATTGGCGATCCTCCTTGGTATGGCGGCCGAGCAGCCCGCGTTTCGGCCACAGGCCGAGCGAGACCAGATCGACGACCCGGGCCGGAAAGCTGCGGTCGAGTTCCGACTGCTGCGGCAGATAGGCGGCGCGCACGCCTGGCGCCCGCGTCACCGCGCCGGCCATCGGCTTCAGCACGCCGACGATACCCTTCATCAACGTCGACTTGCCCGAACCATTGGCGCCAACGACGGCGGTCAGCGAGCCTTTGCGTATGATGCCGTCCAGATGATGGATCGCCGGATGGCTGTTATAGCCAAGCGTCAAGTCACGGAATGTCAGGCAGGTTTCGGTCATTTGACGGTCCGTGGGGCGGTAGTGCGGCTGCCGGGCAGCGCCGATTGGATATGTGATGTTATTACATTAGTCAACAAGCCAATCGAGCGGAATTGTGGCTGCCGGCTCAACTTGCCGTGACTCTCCGGCGCCGCTGGTCCAAGGGGATTTGGAACGCTCGGCCTTGTCCGAAGCCGGTGCCAACTTTAAAGAGGCGCGACCACAAAGGAAGGAAACTCCCATGAGCATTCGTCGCATCGATGTTGGCCCACGCATGAGCCAGATCGTCATTCACGGCAATACCGTCTATCTGGCCGGCCAGGTTGGGGAGCCGGGCGGTAATGTCGCCTCGCAGACCCGCGATATTCTGGCGACGATCGACGAATTGTTGGCCAAGGCCGGCACCGACAAGACCAAGATCGTCCAGGCGATCATCTGGCTGGCCGACATGGGCACCTTCGCCGAGATGAACTCGGAATGGGACAAGTGGGTGCCGCAGGGCCACACACCCGCACGCGCCACCGGCGAAGCCAAGCTCGCCGGTCCGGAATATCTGGTCGAGATCATTATCACCGCGGCGATCTGAGGCGCTGCGCTTTCCCTTCTCCCCTTCCTTGCGAAGGCAAAAAGGGGAGAAGGGAAGAGATGCTATCCGTGTGACGGCGTGAATCTTGCCACCAACGTGTGGCTCTCGGCTGCATAGGTGAAGCGCACATGGGTGACCGGGTGCTCGGCACTCCATGTCCGGCGCTCGACCACAAGACAGGCCGCACCAAGGCCGATGTCGAGGGCACCGGCAACACGCTCGTCGGCGGCAACAGCACGAATGCGATGCTCGGCCTCGCTCCACGGCACACGGCCGATCAGCCACGGGCCCGGCGCAATATCCAGGAACTCTTCCTCGCCGGCTTCCTTGACGGCGGAGAGATTGATCAGCCGCTCTTCGAGCGCGAACGGCCGTTCTCCGGCGAAATGCAGGCATTCCAGCGATAGCACCGAACCCGAGGCGGAAAGCCCGAGCAGCGACCGGTCTTGCGCGCTACTGCGCCGCTTCAGGCGCGCAAGCCGCTCGTAGCGATAGGGCAGGCCGAGCGCTTCGACCTCGATCCTGATGTCATGGATTTCCAGCACCGCCGCTTGCGATTGCGGCCGACGCACGAAACTGCCTGAGCGCCGGCGGCGTTCGATCAGTCCTGACTTGGCAAGCTGCGACAGCGCCTTGTTCACCGTCATGCGCGAGCAATCATATTCGGCCGTCAGCTCGTGCTCGAACGGGATGCGATGCCCCGGCGCCCAGGCGCCGGACAGGATTTTCTCGCTTATGTCCGACAGGATGCGTTGATGCAGCGACACCGTCTCGCCGCCCTCCGTCTCCGCTGTCGCCACCATGCTCATGGGCTGTCCCTGATCAGCCTGCCGAAAGCGCGGTCATGACATTGCGGAAACGCGCCGCGATGGCGTCGCGCCTGGCGTGCCTGCCGCCGCTGACTTGCTTTTGGCCGTGCACCCAGACGCAATCGACCTTGGTGCCGTTGGCGAAGATCCAGGCGTCGAGGATCGTGTCTCCGGCCTTGCCGGCAAGCGAAGCCTGGCTGTGGTCGAGCGATACGAGGTCGGCGGATGCGCCAATGGCGATCCGCGAGGCGCCGGCGCCAAGGGCGGCGCTGCCGCCGTCAAGCGCTGCGTCGAACAGCGCGCGGCCGGTCGAGCCGCCGGCGACCGCCAGCACGTTGCGGGCGCGGTGGGCAAGACGCTGCGAATATTCGAGTTGCCGAAGCTCGTCCGGCAGGCCGATCAGCACGTTGGAATCGGAGCCCACGCCGAAGCGGCCGCCATGTTGCGTGAACAGCGGCGCCGCAAAAATGCCATCGCCGAGATTGGCTTCGGTGATCGGGCACAGCCCCGCGATCGCGCCGCTTTTTGCCATCGCCATGGTCTCGGCATCGGTCATATGGGTGGCATGGATCAGGCACCAGCGCCGGTCGACATTGGAATGGCCAAGCAGAAATTCGACTGGACGCGCGCCCGACCAGGCAATGCAGTCCTCGACCTCCTTCACTTGTTCCGCGACGTGGATGTGGATCGGTCCCTCCGGCGTCATCGCAGCGACTTGTCGCAACTCCTCGACCGTCGCCGCACGCAAACTATGGGGGGCGACGCCGATGACCGCTTGATTCAAGGTGCGAACGCATTCGCGACTTTTCTCAACCAGGCGTGAGAACCGGTTAACATCATTGAGAAATCTGCGCTGACCTTCGTTGGGAGCCGCGCCGCCGAAAGAAGAGTGTGCATAGAAGACCGGCAGCAGCGTCAAGCCTATGCCGGTTTCTGCGGCGGCGGCCGCGATGCGCTCGGCCATTTCGGCAATGTTGGCGTAGGGCTTTCCGTCGCGGTCGTGATGCAGATAATGAAATTCGCCCACACGCGAAAAGCCGGCCTCCAGCATCTCGACATAGAGCTGGGCGGCGACCGCCTCGACCTGGTCGGGCGTCATCGACAGCGCGAAACGGTACATCACCTCGCGCCAACTCCAGAAACTGTCGGCCGACGGGCCGCGCAACTCGGCAAGTCCGGCCATGCCGCGCTGGAACGCGTGGCTATGCAGGTTGGGCATGCCCGGCAGGACGATGGCGTGGCGCTCGTCGCCGGTGTTCGGCGCAACCCCGGCGTCGATTGCCGCAACGCTGCCTCCGCCCAGGGCGATGCGCACATTGCCTCGCCAGCCTTCCGGCAGAAGCGCCTGTTCCGCAAAGATCGCCGTCACGTTGTTCTCCGAATCCTGGCTTATGATGACAATAGCACTTGCGGTGCTTTTTAATATGTATATACATAACCGCCATCCTTTCAAAGGGAAAATATGATGGCTGGAGAAAGCAGGAGCCGGACGGCGGCGGTTCGCATATGGCGCAATGCGCGCCTTGCGACTTTTGCCGAAGGTGCGGCAGGGCAGGGCGTCGTCGAAAAGGGCGCCGTCGCCGCGCGTGACGGCATCATCGTCTATGCCGGAGCCGAAGCCGATATTCCGGCGGCGTTCGAGCGGTATGCCGAGATTGTCGATTGCGAGGGCCGCTGGATCACGCCCGGCCTGATCGACTGCCACACCCATCTCGTCCACGCCGGCGACCGCGCCAACGAGTTTGAGATGCGGCTGGCCGGCGCCACCTATGAGGAGGTCGCCAGGGCCGGCGGCGGCATCGTCTCGTCGGTCAGGGCCTTGCGTGCCGCGGGTGAGGACGAACTGGTCGCTCAGACACTGCCGCGTCTGGATGCGCTGATCGCCGAGGGTGCTACCACCGTCGAGGTCAAGTCCGGCTATGGCCTTGACCTGGAAAACGAGAAAAAGTCGCTGCGCGCGGCGCGCCGCCTGGGCGCCGAGCGCCCGGTGACGATCCGCACGACCTTTCTCGGCGCCCATGCCTTGCCGCCGGAAGCCAAGGGCGACAAGGACGCCTTTATCGATCTCATCACCGGCACGATCCTGCCGGCCATCGCTGCCGACGGGCTTGCCGACGCCGTCGATGGTTTCTGCGAAGGCATCGCGTTTTCGGTCGAGCAGATGGCACGGGTCTTCGAAGCCGCAAAGGCGCTTGGCCTGCCGGTAAAGCTCCATGCCGACCAATTGTCGAACCTGCATGGCGCCGAGCTTGCCGCGCGCTATGGCGCGCTGTCGGCAGATCATCTCGAATACACCGATGAGGCAGGCGCGGCGGCAATGGCCGCATCGGGCAGCGTGGCGACGATCCTGCCCGGCGCCTATTATTTTATTCGCGAAACGAAGAAACCTCCGATCGAATTATTCCGCAGGCATGGCGTCAAGATGGCCGTCGCCACCGACAACAACCCCGGCACCTCGCCGCTGACGTCGTTGCTGCTGACCATGAACATGGCGGCGACCTTGTTCGACATGACGGTCGATGAATGCCTCGCGGGCGTGACCCGCGAAGCCGCCCGCGCGCTGGGTCTGCTCGGACAGACCGGCACGCTGGAGGCGGGGAAATCCGCCGATCTTGCGATCTGGAGCATCGAGCGCCCTGCCGAACTCGTCTACCGCATGGGCTTCAATCCCTTGCACGCGCGCATCTGGAGAGGACAATGACCGAACTCGTACTGAAACCCGGCAACGTGACCCTGGCCGACTGGCGCGCCATCTATCGCGGCGCCGTGCCCAGGCTCGACGATGCCTGCCGGCCAACGATCAAGGCGAGTGCGGAGGCTGTCGCACGCATCGTCGCCAAGGGCGAGCCGGTCTATGGCATCAACACCGGTTTCGGCAAACTGGCCAGCGTCCGCATTCCTGCCCAGGATCTCGAAACGCTCCAGCGCAATATCGTGCTCTCGCACGCCGCCGGCGTCGGCGAGCCGATGCCGGTCGCTGTTTGCAGGCTGATGATGGCCCTGAAGCTTGCCAGCCTGGCGCAAGGCGCCTCCGGTGTGCGGTCGCGTGCCATCGAGCTGCTGGAAGCGATGCTGGCCAACGATGTCATCCCGGTGGTGCCGGCGCAAGGTTCGGTCGGCGCCTCCGGCGACCTCGCGCCCCTGGCGCACATGACGGCCGTGATGATCGGCGTCGGCGAATGCTTCACCCCGCATGGCCGCTTCCCGGCCAAGGTCGCCTTCGTGTCGCATGGGCTGGAGCCTGTCATCCTTGGCGCCAAGGAAGGGCTGGCGCTGCTTAACGGCACGCAATTCTCGACCGCCTACGCGCTGGCGGCCCTGTTCGAGGCCGAGGTTCTCTACCAGTCGGCACTGGTCGCGGGTGCATTGTCCACCGACGCCGCGAGGGGCTCGGACGCCCCCTTCGATCCGCGCATCCATCTCTTGAGAAGGCATCGCGGCCAGATCGAGACGGCGGATGCGCTGCGCAGTCTGATGGCCGGCAGCGCCATCCGCGAATCCCACCGCGTCGGCGACGAGCGCGTGCAGGATCCCTATTGCCTGCGCTGCCAGCCGCAGGTGATGGGGGCCGCTCTGGACGTGTTGCGCAAGGCGGCCGACACGCTCGGCACGGAAGCCAATGGCGTCACCGACAATCCCTTGATCTTCGCCGAGGACGACACCGCCTTGTCGGGCGGCAATTTCCATGCCGAGCCGGTGGCTTTCGCCGCCGACATGATTGCACTCGCCGTCTGCGAGATCGGCTCGCTGTCGGAGCGCCGCATCGCCATGCTGGTCGACCCTGCGCTGTCGGGCATGCCCGCCTTTTTGACGCCGAAGCCCGGCCTGAATTCCGGCTTCATGATCCCGCAGGTGACAGCGGCGGCGCTGGTTTCCGAAAACAAGCAGAAGGCCTACCCCGCAAGCGTCGATTCGATCCCGACGTCGGCCAACCAGGAGGATCACGTCTCGATGGCCGCACATGGTGCGCGCCGGCTGATCGGCATGGTCGAGAACGCCACGGCCGTCATCGGCATCGAGTTGCTGGCCGCGACCCAGGGCTGCGATTTCCACGCGCCGCTCGCTTCCAGCGCCGCACTTGAAGCGGTGCGCAAAATGGTCAGGGCCGAGGTGCCGCATCTCGACAACGACCGGCATTTCCATCCCGACATGGAGAAAGCCATCGCCATGGTGCGCAGCGGCGCAGCGGTGAAGGCGGCGAGCGCGGTGGCGCTGCCGGGAATTGCCTCATGAGAGTGCTTGGCATGGTAGGTTGCGTTCCTTCTCATCCCAGCCGTAGAGCTCCAACCTGCGGAGGCCTCGCATGACACCTCCTTGGCTGACGGTAAAACAAGGCACCGCGCCGCTGCTGGTTTCCATGCCGCACACCGGCATCGATCTCGCCGGTCTCGACAACCGGCTGGTCTCGAGCTGGCTTGGCCAGCGCGACTGCGACTGGTGGATCGACAAGCTCTATGATTTCGCCACAGGTCTTGGCGCCACCGTCGTGCACACCGCCATCTCGCGCACCGTCATCGACGTCAATCGCGATCCGTCCGGCGCCTCGCTCTACCCTGGTCAGGCGACGACCGGGCTGTGCCCGACCGAAACCTTCGACGGCGATCCGCTCTACCGTACAGGCGAGGAACCGGGGCCGTCGGAAATCGACGAGCGCCGCCGAAAATTCTTCATGCCCTATCATGCCGCGCTCCAGGCCGAGATCGACCGGCTGCGCGGATTGCATGGCAAAATCGTCCTCTATGACTGCCACTCGATCCGCTCTGTGCTGCCGCGCCTGTTCGATGGCACGCTGCCGGTCTTCAACCTCGGCACCAATGACGGCAAGAGCACGGATCCGGCGTTGCAGGAAAAGGTCGCCGGGATCCTGGCCGAGACCGGCGAGACGTTCGTGGTCAACGGCCGCTTCAAGGGCGGGTGGATCACCCGCCATTTCGGCCAGCCGCAAAACGGCGTCCATGCGCTGCAGATGGAACTGTCCAACCGCGGCTACATGCGAGAGCCCGAAGGCAAGGGCGCGCCCGACAACTGGCCGGTCCCTTACGACGCCGCCTTCGCCGCGCCGATTCGCGCCACACTGACATCCATCCTCGAGACCGCGATTTCGTGGGTCGAGAGCTGACGCCTCGCCGCGCTCATCTGAAAGGGAAGTGACGACATGACCGATCCTCGCCACAACATCCGCGAAGTGCGCAGCCCCCGCGGCGACAAGCTCAACGCCAGGTATTGGACGACCGAAGCGCCGCTGCGCATGCTGATGAACAATCTCGATCCCGATGTCGCCGAAAATCCCAACGAACTGGTCGTCTATGGCGGCATCGGCCGGGCGGCGCGCACCTGGAACGATTTCGACCGCATCGCCGCTTCGCTGAAGACGCTTGGCGAGGACGAGACGCTGCTGGTGCAGTCCGGCAAGCCGGTCGGCGTCTTCCGCACCCATCCGGACGCGCCGCGCGTTTTGATCGCCAACTCCAATTTGGTGCCGCATTGGGCGACCTGGGAGAAATTCAACGAGCTCGATAGGAAAGGCCTGATGATGTACGGCCAGATGACGGCCGGCTCGTGGATCTATATCGGCACGCAAGGCATCGTGCAGGGCACCTACGAGACCTTCGTCGAAGCCGGACGCCAGCACTATGGCGGCGATCTCAGGGGCAAATGGATCCTGACTGGCGGCCTCGGCGGCATGGGGGGCGCCCAGCCTCTCGCGGCCGTCATGGCCGGCGCCTGCTGCCTGGCCGTCGAATGCGATCCCGACCGCATCGATTTCCGGCTGCGCACCCGCTATGTCGACGAGCGTGCCGATACGCTTGACGAGGCGCTGGAGAAGATCGCGCGCTGGACCAGGGCAGGCGAGGCGAAGTCGGTCGGCCTGGTCGGCAACACCGCCGATATCGTGCCCGAGCTGGTGCGGCGCGGCGTGCGCCCCGATATGGTCACCGACCAGACTTCGGCGCACGATCCGTTGAACGGCTATCTGCCCAAGGGCTGGACGCTGGCCGAGTGGCGCGAGAAGCGCACGTCCGACCCGAAAGCAGTCGAGAAAGCCGCCCGCGCCTCGATGCGCGAGCATGTCGAGGCGATGGTGGCCTTCTGGAACGCCGGCGTGCCGACGCTCGACTACGGCAACAACATCCGCCAGGTCGCCAAGGAAGAAGGCTTCGAGAACGCCTTTGCCTTCCCAGGCTTCGTGCCGGCCTATATCCGGCCGCTGTTCTGCCGCGGCATCGGCCCCTTCCGCTGGGCGGCCCTTTCCGGCGATCCGCAGGACATCTACAAGACCGACGCCAAGGTGCGCGAACTGACGCCCGGCAACACCCATTTGCACAACTGGCTGGACATGGCGCGCGAGCGCATCGCCTTCCAGGGCTTGCCGGCGCGCATCTGCTGGGTCGGCCTCGGCGACCGCCACCGGCTGGGCCTCGCCTTCAACGAGATGGTCGCCAAAGGCGAACTCAAGGCGCCTGTCGTCATCGGCCGCGACCATCTCGATTCCGGCTCGGTCGCCTCGCCGAACCGCGAGACAGAGGCGATGAAGGACGGCTCGGATGCGGTTTCCGACTGGCCGCTGCTCAACGCCTTGCTCAACACGGCATCGGGCGCTACCTGGGTGTCGCTGCACCATGGCGGCGGTGTCGGCATGGGCTTTTCCCAGCATGCAGGCATGGTCATCGTCGCGGACGGCACGCCTGAGGCAGCCAGGCGCCTGGAGCGGGTGCTGTGGAATGATCCGGCGACCGGCGTCATGAGGCACGCCGACGCCGGCTACGACATCGCCATCGATTGCGCCAGGGAGCATCAGCTCAATTTGCCCGGCATTCTGGGATAACAGGCCGACCGATGCGCGTCCTGCGGGCAGCCGAATACAAATCGATGCCGTGGAAGAACGGCGGCGGCGTGACGACGGAAATCGCCGTCTCGCCGGCCGATGCCGGGCTCGACACCTTCGATTGGCGTGTCTCGATGGCCCGCGTCGAAGGCAGCGGGCCGTTCTCCAGCTTTGCCGGCATTGACCGCACCCTGTCGGTATTGGAAGGCGAGGGGATCGTTCTTGATGTCGCCGGCCAGCCGCCGGCGCGCCTGACCGCCGCTTCAGCCCCGCTTTCCTTTCCGGCCGACCGGCCGACCAGTGCCGAACTGATCGCCGGCCCGATCACCGATCTCAACGTAATGACCCGTCGCGGCCGCATGAGGCATTCCGTCGAACGCCTCGTAATCTCGAACCCTTTGGAAATCGGAACTGAAAGCCGCGCGACCCTCGTCCTGTGTCTGGGTGGGGAGTTCGTGGTTGCCGCCGCTGAGCCTGTTCGCCTTGGCCACCTCGACGCGCTCCTGACTGCCTCAGCCACAACTGGCCTGCGCATCCAGCCGATCGACGACACGACAGTATTCGTGGTCCGGATCGATGGCATTCGAGCCAACGATTAACGCTTGTTTCCAAACATGATCGCGATGCCGGCGAAATATAGGGTAAGCTCCAGCCGGGATCACGAAAAAGCCTGAATCCTTTCCGTCGATCGGTCTCGGCGGGAGTGAGAGGCGTTCGTCTTTGAAACGGTCGAAAAGACGATGCCTTGTCGTGGTGCGGAAACAATTTTCGGCAAAAGCTGGGCATGCAACCAATTGCATTTGAATCGGTTTTAGGGCCATTGCCGTGGCGGTGACGCCGCTGAGTGCCCGCTTACGGAATTTTCAATGAATATTCAGACGAATCCAGCACAAATCGAAAAGACCAGCGCGAGCTTCCCGCCCATCACGGAAGAACCGATAAGATCCATTTTCCTGCCGGAGGAACGCCTTCGGCTGCTCGGTGAAAGCCTGGCCAAGGGCGATCTCGCGGATCTGTTCGGCCTGACGCCATTCGATTTCCAGGCCCGCATCCGCGACAGCGCCAAGAAGATCCTCGAAGTCTACCGTTCGACCAACGCCGCGCAGGCGAGGGGCGAGACCATCACGCCCGCGGCGCAATGGCTGCTCGACAACAACTATCTGGTCGAGGAAACCATTTTCCAGGTCAAGCGCGACCTGCCGCGCCGCTTCTATCGTCAACTGCCGACGCTGAAGCTGCCGGACGGCGGCGGCGTGCCGCGCGCGCTGGCGCTGGCCTGGACTTATGTGGCGCATTCCGACAGTTCCGTCTCCGCGACCATGTTCAAGGCCATCGTCCAGGGCTTCCAGTCGGTCGAGCCACTGAAGATCGGCGAACTCTGGGCGCTGCCGTCGCTGTTGCGCTTCGTTCTGATCGAAAATCTTCGCCGCCTTGCGGTCAGGGTCAACCGCACCCGGCAGATGCGCCAGATCGCCAATGATGTCGCCGACAAGGTGCTGGCGACCGACGATACCCGCGACCGGCAAGCGATCCTGGCCAATTTCAGCGCGCACGCCCAGGACACCACCTTTGCCACGCAACTGCTCTACCGCTTGCGCGACGGCTCGCAGAATGCAGGCAAGGCGCTGGAGTGGCTGGAAGGCGAACTCGAGAAGACCGGCTCGGACGCTGAGGAAATCATCATTTCCGAGCATCATACGCTGTCCAGCGGCAATGTGACGACCGGCAACATCATACGCGGCCTGCGTCTCATCAACGATATCGACTGGACGGTGTGGTTCGAGGGCGTCAGCCGTATCGACACGGTGCTGCGCGAGCGCACCGACTTCGCCGCGCTCGATTTCTTCTCGCGTGACCAGTACCGGACCGCGATCGAAGAGCTGGCCCGCCGCTCGAATCTGTCGGAATATCGCGTCGCCGAAAAGGCGATCGAACTGGCCGGCCAGATCACCAACGAAATTGCATCCGCCGCCGACGGCGCAGATGGCCTTGCGGCTCCTTTAGCGCACACGGATGTCGGTTTTTTCCTTGTCGGGCCACGCCGGCTGGAGCTGGAAAAGGCGATCGGCTACCGACCGACCGTCAGTCAGACCGTCAAGCGCACCTTTGCCAAGACCGGATGGCTGGGCATCGTCCTGCCGGTCTTTGCGCTGACCGTGCTGCTTCTGGTGGTTTCCGGCAATGCCCTTGCCAATCTCGGCCTGTCTGTGCCTTCGATCGTCTTGATGCTGGCGCTATTTGCCGTGCCGGCCAGCGAAGGCGCGCTCGCTTTCTTCAATACCGTTGTCTCGCTGTTCCTCAAGCCGACGCGCCTTATCGGCTATGACTACAGGCACGGCGTGCCGTCCGAGGCACGCACGCTGGTGGTGGTGCCGTCGCTGATCGGCTCGCGCGACGACGTCGAGGAAAACATCCGCAACATCGAAGTGCACTACCTCGCCAATCTGGCGGACGAGATCCACTTCGCCCTGCTGTCGGACTGGCCCGACAGCAAGACCGAGATCGACGCGGCCGACACCGAGATTCTCGAATTCGCCCGTGACGAGATCGCCCGCCTCAACGCCCGCTATCCCGCCGAAGGCGCGCCGCGCTTCTATCTCCTGCACCGGCGCCGGCTCTATAATGCCGCGCAGGGATGCTGGATGGGCTGGGAGCGCAAGCGCGGCAAGCTGCACGAGCTTGACCTGCTGCTGCGCGGCGACAGCGACACCACCTTCCTGCCGCTCGATGTGCCGCTGCCGGAAAAAGTCGTTCACGTAATGACGCTCGACGCCGACACGCGCACCACCCGCGATGCGGTCGCTACGCTTGTCGGCAAGCTCTGCCACCCGCTCAACCGCCCGCATTTCGATGCCACCAGGCGCGTCGTCACCTCGGGCTACACGATCCTGCAGCCACGCATCACCGCTTCGCTGACCAGTGGCGACGAGGCGTCGTTCTTCCAACGGGTCTTCTCGGCCAATCGCGGCCTCGATCCTTATGTCTTTGCGGTGTCCGACCTGTACCAGGACGTCTTCGGCGACGGTTCCTTCACCGGCAAGGGCCTCTACCACGTCGATGCCTTCGAGGCCGCGTTGCAGGGCCGCATCGAGGAAAACACCATCCTCAGCCACGATCTGCTCGAAGGCGCGCTGGCGCGTTCGGCGCTCGTCACCGACGTCGAATTGGTCGAGGATTACCCGACCCGCTATTCGGTCGATGCCTCGCGCCACCATCGCTGGGCGCGCGGCGATTGGCAGCTCCTGGGCTTCATCCTCGATCCGCGCTCCGGCGTCCCGGCACTGTCGCGCTGGAAGATGGTCGACAATCTGCGCCGCTCCCTGACGCCGATCTTCTGGGTGATGGCGGCGATCGCCGGCTGGACGCTGCTGCCCTTCACGCAGGCAGCACAATGGCAGGCATTGCTGATCCTCAGCCTGTTCATGGCGCCCACTTTCGACGTCGTCAACGCCATACTGCCCAAGAGCGGTGACCAGACGCCGCGCGGCCATTTCTCCGCACTGGCGCGCGACGTCGCCTTCGGCACCGCCATGGTGGCCTTGAAGATCGTGCTGATGGCGCATAACGCCTGGATGATGGGCGACGCCATCGTGCGCACGCTCTACCGGCTGTTCGTCTCCCGGCAGAACCTGCTGGAATGGCGCACCGCCTCGCAGGCGCACAAGGCCGGCGACAACGATCTCGGCTCCTACTACGGCATGATGTACGGCGCCGTGATCATCGGCTTCGTCGGCCTCGCCATTCCGGTGCTGGCCGATTCCACCGGCGCCTTCGTCGCCTTTTTCTTCGCTCTGTTCTGGATCGGCTCCCCGGCGATCGCCAGCTGGATCAGCCGTTCGGCCGAGACCGAGGACCGGCTGCGCATATCGCAGGCCGACATCCATGCGCTGCGCACGGTGGCGCGCCGCACCTGGCACTATTTCGAAACCTTCGTCACGGCCGAGCATCATCATCTGCCGCCGGACAATTTCCAGGAGAGCCCGGCGCCAGTGGTCGCGCCGCGCACCTCGCCGACCAACATCGGCGTCTATCTCCTGTCGGTCGTCTCGGCCCGCGATTTCGGTTGGATCAGCCTGTCCGATGCCATCACCCGCATCGATGCCACCATGACGACCATCGAGAGCATGCCGCGCAACCGCGGCCATCTCTTCAACTGGTACGACACCACCACACTGAAGCCGCTCTATCCGCTCTACATCTCGGCTGTCGACAGCGGCAATCTCGCCGGCCATCTGGTGGCGGTGGCGGCGGCCTGCGCCGAATGGGCCGAGGCGCCGTCCGTTCATCTCCAGGGCGATTTCGAGGGCATCCTCGACACAGTGACCATCCTCGGCGAGAGCCTGGATGAGCTGCCCGACGACCGCCGTCAGCTGCGTCCCTTGCGCCAGCGTCTGGCCGACCGCCTCGACGGCATGCGGCGCGCCGTCGACACCATCAAGGCGCAGCCGGAAATGGCCTCGATCCGCACCATCAATTTGGCTGTGCTGGCCGGCGAGATCCGCAAGCTCGCCACCGCCATCCACACCGAGGCGGCATCGCCACAGAGCGATGTCATCGTCGACTGGGCGGCCAGGCTCGAAGCCACCTGCGAGGCGCATGTCCACGACGCCCACAGCGACGACAACGCCGTAGAGGCGCTGCGTGCCAAGCTGCTCACCCTGCGCGAGCGCACGCGCCGCTTCGCCTTCGAGATGGAGTTCTCGTTCCTGATGCGGCCGGAGCGCAAGCTGCTGTCGATCGGCTACCGGGTCGAGGAGCACCAGCTCGACGAGAGCTGCTACGATCTTCTGGCCTCCGAGGCGCGGCTGACCAGCCTGTTCGCCATCGCAAAGGGCGACCTGCCGACTGAGCACTGGTTCCGGCTTGGCCGGCCGATCGTCGAGATCGGCTTCCAGGGCGCGCTGATGTCCTGGTCCGGCTCGATGTTCGAGTATCTGATGCCGCCGCTGGTGATGAAGGAACCGCAAGGTTCGATTCTCAACCAGACCAGCAAGCTGATCATCAAGCGCCAGATCCAGTATGGCCGTCAGAAGAATGTGCCCTGGGGCATTTCGGAAGCGGCCTACAATGCCCGCGACCGCGAGCTGACCTACCAGTACACCAATTTCGGCGTGCCCGGTCTCGGGCTGAAGCGCGGCCTTGGCCAGAACACGGTGATCGCGCCTTACGCCACCGTGCTGGCCGCGCAGTTCAACCCGCGCGAAGCGGTGCAGAACCTAGCGCGACTGCGGGAGCTCGGCGCGCTTGGCCGCCATGGTTACTACGACGCGGTCGATTTCACGCCGCAGCGCGTGCCGGAAGGCACCGATCACGTCGTCGTGCAGAACTACATGGCCCACCATTCCGGTATGTCGATCGCGGCGGTCGCCGATGCCATTTTCGAGGGTCGCCTGCGCGACCGTTTTCACAGCGATCCGGTCATCGAGTCGGCCGAACTTCTGCTCCAGGAGAGGGCGCCGCGCGACATCCCGACTGCGACCGTCAGAACCGAGGCGGACGAACGGGCGAAGGACGAGACCGAAACCGAGAGTCCCGACACCCGCATCGTGCTCGATCCTGTGCGGGCACTGCGTTCGACCAACGTGATGTCGAACGGCCGCTATTCGGTGATGGTCACCGCGACGGGCTCCGGCTACAGCCGGTGGGGCGATCTGTCCGTCACGCGCTGGCAGCCGGATCCGACCGAGGACCGGCTCGGCTCCTACATCTTCTTGCGCGACGCAGGCAGTGGCGACTGGTGGTCGGCGACGGCGGAGCCGAAGCGCGCGGCCGAGGAGCGCACCCAGACGCTGTTCTCCGACGACAAGGCGAGCTTCGTCAAACTGGTCGGCACGCTGCGCTCCGAGGTCGAATGCATCGTCATCTCGGAAGGCAATGGCGAAGGCCGCCGCGTGACGCTGTTCAACGAGGGACCGACCGACCGTCACATCGAAGTGACCTCCTTCGCCGAGCTGGTGCTGGGCCTGGAGGTATCCGACAATGCCCATCCCGCCTTCTCGAAAATGTTCGTGGAGACCGAAATTGCCCCCAATAATGGGGCGATCTTCGCCACGCGGCGCAAGCGCGAGACCAGCGAGCCAGACGTGACGATGGTGCATTTCGTCACCGACCCGTCCGGTCCGGCGCGCGACGCCGAAGCCGAGACCGACAGGCGCGCCTTCATCGGCCGCGGCCGCACCATCGTCGACGCTGCGGCGTTCGATCCAGGCGCTCGGCTTGGCGGCCATTCCGGCTTCACCCTCGATCCCGTCGCCTCGCTGCGCCGCCAGGTGCGCGTGCCCGCCAACAAGAAGATATCGCTGACCTTCTGGACCGTCGTCGGTTCCAACCGCGCGGAGCTGGAGGAGGCCATTGCCCGGCTCGACCACCCGGAGAGCTTTGCCCGACAGGCAATGCTTGCCTGGACGCGCAGCCAGGTGCAGACCCGGCATCTCGGCCTCAGCCTGGCCGACGCCGCCAACGTACAGAAGCTGGCGCGCTATCTGATCTATCCCGATCCATTCCTGCGCCTGCCGGCCGAATCCATCGCTTCGGGACTGGGCAAGCAGTCGAGCCTGTGGCCGACCAGCATCTCCGGCGATTTCCCGATCTTCCTGGTCAGGATCGGCGACGTCGCCGATCTCGAAATCGTCGCCCAGGCGCTCCGTTTCCAGGAGTACATGCGCACCCGTGGCATGATGATCGATTTCGTCGTCGTCAACGAACAGGCCTCCTCCTATGTGCAGGACCTGCAGCGAGCAGTCGAATCCCTGTGCGAGAACAGCCGCTTGCGCGGCAAGGAGCTCGGACCGCGCCAGCACATATTCGCCGTGCGCCGCGACCTGATGGACGAGACCACCTACAAGACGCTGCTTGCGGTTGCCCGCGTGGTTCTGCACACGCGCAACGGCACCATCTTCGATCAGATCGAGCGGGCCGAAGTGGCCGCCTTGCAGGCGCGCGATGCCCAGCAGCCGGCGGCATTGCCCGAATTGGGGTCTATGACGCATTCCTTTGGCTCGCAGGCCCTGGCGGCGGACGGGCACGGGCTCAGCCAATGGAACGGGTTCGGTGGTTTTGAGGGCGACGGGCGGCATTATGTCGTGCGCCTGGCCGGCCGCAGCACCACGCCCCAACCCTGGATCAATGTTATTTCCAACGCCTCGTTCGGCTTCCACGTCTCCGCCGAAGGCGCTGCCTTCACCTGGAGCCGCAACAGCCGCGATTACCAACTGACGCCGTGGTCGAACGATCCGGTTTCGAACCGGCCCGGTGAGGGCATCTATATCTATGATCACGCCAGTGGCCGGGCATTCTCGCCGCTCGCCGCCGTGGTGCGCGATCCGTCGATGACTTACGAGACGTGGCACGGCCAAGGGTTCTCCACCTTCCGGTCGAAGCGCGGCTCATTGTCGATGGACCTCACCCATGTCGTCGACCCGGTCGACCCGGTGAAGATTTCCCGCCTGCGCATCCAGAATGCCGGCCCGGCGCCGGCCAGGCTGCGCGTCTATGCCTATGCCGAATGGGTGCTGGGCGGACATCGCTCGCGCACGGCGGCGACCATCGTTCCGTCGCGCGATGCCGCCACCGGCGCCTTGCTGGCACAGAACCCCTACGGGCTCGATTTCGGGGAGCGCGTCGCCTTCCTCGCCGCCGATGACGGCGTGCATTCGGTGACAGCAGACCGGACTGAATTCCTGGGCCGGCACGGCACCAGCGAGTTTCCGCAGGCGGTGCTGAGCGGCGCGGGACTGTCAGGCCGCGTGGAGGCCGGCGACGATCCCTGCGCTGCAATCGCCCGCGACATCGATGTTCCGGCCGGCGGCGACGTCACGCTGTTCTGGCTGCTCGGGGACGCCGGCTCGGCCGCGGAAGCGAGCGCCCTGGTGCGCAAGCATCGGGGCAGGGATTTCGACCAGCGTCTGGCCGACAACGAGCGCGAGTGGCGCGGCTTCCTCGACACCATCCAGGTCGAAACGCCGGACAAGGCGCTCGACGCCATGGTCAACCACTGGCTGCCCTACCAGAGCCTCGCCTGCCGCATCCGCGCCCGCTCTGCCTTCTATCAGGCCAGTGGCGCCTTCGGCTTCCGCGACCAGTTGCAGGACACGCTGGCTCTGCTGGCGCACGATCCCAAACTGGCGCGAGACCAGATCCTCAACGCGGCGCGTCGGCAGTTCCCTGAAGGCGACGTGCAGCATTGGTGGCTGCCGCGCACCGGGGCGGGTGTGCGTACGCTGATCTCCGACGACGTGGTCTGGCTGGCCCATGCCACCGCGCGCTACCTGCTGGTGACGGGTGACGCCACCATCCTGAAGGAGCAGCTGCCCTTCATCGATGGACAGCCGCTCGGCGAGGGCGAGCACGATGCCTTCTTCACGCCCGAAATTTCGAAAAAGACGGCGTCCCTTTACGAGCATTGCGCGCGTGCGCTCGATCTTGCCATTGCGCGCAGCAGTCCCGCCGGGCTGCCGCTGATCCTCGGCGGCGACTGGAACGACGGCATGAACCGCGTCGGCGAGCAAGGCAAGGGCGAGAGCGTCTGGCTCGGATGGTTCCTGCTGCGGACGCTGGGCGACTTCGCCGCCGTGGCCAAGACCGAGGGTGATGCCAAGCACGCGCAGGCCTGGGCAAAGCATGCCGACGCGCTGAAACGCGCGCTGGAGAGCACGGCGTGGGACGGCGAATGGTATCGGCGCGGGAGTTTTGACGATGGCACGCCGCTCGGTTCGCGCTCATCCCAGGAGTGCAGGATCGACTCCATCGCCCAGTCCTGGAGCGTGCTCTCGGGCGAGGGCGATCCGGCGCGTTCGACGACGGCGATGCAGCAGGCGACCAAGCTGCTCGTCGACGACGAACTCAAGATCCTCAAGCTGTTCACGCCGCCCTTTTCGAAGACGAAAAAGGACCCGGGCTACATCAAGAGCTACCCGCCGGGCGTTCGCGAGAATGGCGGCCAGTATACTCATGCCGCCACTTGGTTCGTCATCGCGCTGGCCGAAATGGGGCTGAACGACGAAGCCTATCGCTGCTTCTCGATGCTGAACCCGGTCAACCACGCATTGGACGAGGCCTCGGCAGAGCGCTACCGCGTCGAGCCCTACGTGGTTGCGGCCGATATCTACGCCGGCGACGGCAATGCCAGCGACAACAAGGGCGGCCGCGGTGGCTGGACGTGGTACACGGGCTCGGCGGGCTGGCTGTACCGGGCGGCGGTCGAAGGCATTCTCGGCATCGAGCGGCGTGGAAAGCAGATCACGTTTAGGCCGAAACTGCCCAGCCATTGGGATGGCTACGCCGCCAC
Organism: Mesorhizobium sp. BR1-1-6; assembly: GCF_020165355.1. Taxonomy (NCBI): domain Bacteria; kingdom Pseudomonadati; phylum Pseudomonadota; class Alphaproteobacteria; order Hyphomicrobiales; family Phyllobacteriaceae; genus Mesorhizobium; species Mesorhizobium sp. BR1-1-6. The sequence continues at coordinate 201,627 of NZ_JAIUHZ010000009.1, forward strand.
GCTCAAAATGCTGGGGGCCGAAGTCACGGTGCGTGTCGTCCGCGACAAAAAGACCAAGTCGATCTCGCTTGAAGTTGATGGTTCGAAGACGAAATCCGCGTCTTTCCAACCGAAGGCTGGTAGCAAGGTCGAAGTTGTCGTGAAGATACCCTCGTAAAATCAACAGCTTCAACCCTGTCCCGCGCATCCTCCGGAATGCGCGGGATAGTCTTTTGTCTATTTGCAGATCTCCGCTTGGGCAGCCGGCGCACCCGGTCGGGCCATGCCGGGCAAGATCCCCGTGACTAAAAATGTGGCAGCGCTCAGCGGCTGCCATGATTTTGCCGCAAGGCTGACATTTCACCTTTTATCTCAACCCGTTAGGTGATCACGTGAGATTTCGCATCGTCGTCATCTTTTGTTCGCTAAACGGGAACGGAAGGGATAGACGGGCATTGTTTTGCGACGCGTTAACCGATACGTGTCAAGAAATGGTGCGGTGCACAATAAATGTTTTGGCGGAGTAGCTGAAGTGTCCCTTCTGCAAATCTACTGGCGAGCGCTCGGTTATTTGGCAGCTGACAGGAAACGCGTGGCGCTGATCTGCTCAGCCAATGTCGCGCTGGCCATCATCGCCATCCTGGAGCCGATCATGTTCGGTCGCGTGATCGACGCGATTTCCGCACACGGCTCCGTCTTTTCGACCCTCGCCCTCTGGGCCGGCCTGGGCGCCTTTAACATCATCGCGTTCGTTCTTGTGGCGCGCGGCGCCGACCGCTTCGCCCACGCCCGGCGCAGCGAAGTGCTCTGCGACTCCTTCGAGCGCGTCATCACCATGCCGCTCGCCTGGCATCATCAGCGCGGCACGTCCAATTCCCTGCACACGCTGCTGCGTGCCGTGGAGACCTTGTTTAGTCTCTGGCTCGAATTCATGCGCCAGCATCTGTCCACGGCCGTCGCGTTGTTCCTGCTGATCCCGACCGCGCTCAGCATGGACGTGCGCATGTCGATGGTGCTGCTGGCTCTCGGCGTGCTCTATGTCGGCATCGGCCGGCTGGTGATGAAGCGGACCAAGGCAGGCCAGGCCGCCGTGGAGCGCCACTATCACACCGTATTCGCCCATGTGACGGACTCGGTCAGCAACGTCGCCGTTTTGCAGAGCTACAACCGCCTCGGCCATGAGGCCGATACGCTGCGCCGCTACGTCAAGAACCTGCTCGATGCGCAGAACCCTGTGCTCGACTGGTGGGCCATGGCCAATGCGCTGCATCGCCTGTCGTCGACGATTTCGATGATGGTGGTGCTTTTGATCGGCGCCTATCTGGTCACCCACGGCCAGCTGCGCATCGGCGACGTCATCGCCTTCACCGGTTTTGCAACGCTGCTGATCGCACGTCTCGACCAGATGTCGGCATTCGCCAACCAGATTTCGGAAGCCCGCGCCAAGCTCGAGGATTTCTACCATCTCGAGGACTCGGCGGCCGACGCCGCCGAACCGGACGGGCTGCGCGATCTCACTAACGTCACCGGCCATGTCCGCTTCGAGAATGTCGGCTTCGAATTCGCCAATTCGGGGCAGGGCATCCACGACGTCTCCTTCGAGGTCCAGGCGGGCCAGACCGTAGCCATCGTTGGGCCGACCGGCGCCGGCAAGACCACGCTCATCAATCTGTTGCAGCGCGTCTTCTCGCCGTCCACCGGCCGTATCCTGATCGACGGCATCGACACCCGCACCGTGACCCGCAAGTCGCTGCGCCATTCGATCGCCACCGTGTTCCAGGATGCAGGCCTGCTCAACCGCTCGATCGAGGACAACATCCGCGTCGGCCGCTCCGATGCGACCAACGACGAGATCCATGCCGCCGCCAACGCGGCTGCCGCACAGGACTTCATCCTGGCCAAGAGCAATGGCTACGACACGGTGGTCGGCGAACGCGGCGGCCAGTTGTCTGGCGGCGAGCGCCAGCGCATCGCCATTGCCCGCGCCGTGTTGAAGGATGCTCCGATCCTGGTGCTGGATGAGGCGACCAGCGCCCTCGACGTCGAGACAGAAGACCGCGTCAAGGAAGCGATCGACGAATTGCGCCGCGACCGCACCACCTTCATCATCGCCCACCGCCTGACTACCGTCCGCGACGCCGATCTGGTCGTGTTCATGGACAAGGGCAGGGTGGTCGAAATGGGTGGCTTCGCCGAGCTGTCGCTGCGCAACGGCCGTTTCGCCAGCCTGCTGCGCGCCGGCGGCCTGCTCAACGACGAAGAGGTCCGCCGCCTCAGCCGCTCGATACAGGGCGAGGCCGCCTGAGCGGGTTCTTTTACCTCCCCCCGTGGGAGGTCGGACCGAAGGTCCGGTCGGGGAGCGCCGCCGTCCTCACCCCGCTGCTTCGCAGCAACCCCCCAAGGGGAGGTGACAAGGCCTGCGACACTCCCTCGATTGCCCCAGACGCATAGCCGGGCTATTTAAAGCGGCATGAGCGACAGCACTTCACGCCTGAGCGGCTGGACCGATCTTGCCAACCCGACACGGTTCGTGGCGCTTGCCGACCGGGTGGTGCCGTGGCTGGCGACGATTGCGGCGCTGACCCTTGCCGCCGGCCTCTATATGAGCTTCACCGCGCCCGAGGACTTCCAGCAAGGCATCACCGTCCGCATCATGTACATCCATGTGCCTTTCGCCTGGTTGGCCATGATGTGCTACACGCTGATGGCGCTCTCGGCGCTCGGCACATTGGTCTGGCGCCACCCGCTGGCCGATGTCGCACTGAAATCGGCGGCCCCCATAGGTGCCGTCTTCACCGCCCTGGCGCTGATCACCGGTTCGATCTGGGGCAAGCCGATGTGGGGCACCTGGTGGGTATGGGACGCGCGGCTGACTTCGGTTTTCGTGCTGTTCCTGATGTATCTCGGCATCATCGCGCTGACCCGCGCGCTCGATGATGCCGGCCGCGCCGCCTGGGCCGCCGCCATCATCACGCTGGTCGGCTTCATCAACATCCCGATCATAAAATTCTCGGTCGATTGGTGGAACACGCTGCATCAGCCGGCCTCGGTGTTCCGCATGGGCGGATCGACCATCGACCCCTCGATGCTCTGGCCGCTGCTGGTGATGGCCATCGGCTTCACGGTGCTGTTCTTCGCGCTGCACCTGATGGCGATGCGTACCGAAATCCACCGGCGGCGGGTGATTGCGATGCGCAGGGTCGCGGCCCGGCAGGCTGAGCGTCAGCCGGCTTGAATCACCCGCGCCTGGCCAAAGAAGTCATCCCATCCGCCCACGTGCGGCCACCGGCAGGGTTTCCAGCACCGTCTCGCCGTCGATCAAATTGACCTCATTGAACAGGTTGGTGACGACGCAGCAATGGTCGGGCACCACGCGCACGCGCTCGCCGATGCGAAGCTTGCCATCGCCTGAGAGCGTGACCGTGCCGTGTTCCTCGCTCAGGCCCGTCACCCGCGCTCCCGCAACGCCGAGCAGCTCGCCGAAATCGGCGAGCCCCAGCGTATCGCTCGACAGCGCCTTGCTGCCGGCGTCGAGGATGGCACGCGTCCGCGTCGGATGGCTGACCACGGTCGACAGCACGCTCAGCGCGCAATCGTCGAGGCTGCCGACGCCCTTGGCGACCTGGTAGCGGTCGAGATAGATGTAGGTGCCGGGGCGGTATTCCGTGACGACGCTGTCTTCGCCCGAGCGCCACATGTCGGGCGTGCCGCCGCTGGAGATGCGCGCGCAGGCGAGACCGCAGGCGGCCAGCGCCTGCCTGGCGCCGGCGAGCCAGGCCTCGGCCTCCCCCGCACGGCCCGCGGCCGGATAGGTCATCAACCCGCCGAAGGCGAGGCCCTTTGCCGTCTCGATCTGTCTTGCCAGGCCAACCGCTTCACCGGCCGTCTGCACGCCGCAGCGCCCCATGCCAGTGTCGCATTCGACCAGCACCGGCAGGGGATGGCCGGCATCGGTGAAGGTGGCGGCCAAGCCTTCGATCGTCTCCACGCTGTCCGCCGTCACCGATAGGGTAACGCGCCCATGCAGCGCCTTCAGCCGCTCCAGCTTGGCCCGGCCAAGGATGTTGTAGGGGAGAAAAATGTCGGTCAGCCCGGCATCGGCCATCACCTCGGCCTCGCCGATCTTCTGGCAGGTGATGCCGACCGCGCCCGCCGCCACCTGCTTCTTCGCCCAATAGGGCAGCTTATGCGTCTTGATGTGGGGCCTGAGCTTCAACCCGTGACGGTCGGCATGCGCCTGCGCGCGGGCAATATTGGCTTCGGCGCGCGCGGCGTCGATCAGGATCGATGGCGTATCGAGGTCGTGAATGGTCGGCATCATCTGTCACCCTGTGGAATCCGCAGGGGTTATGGCCCTGAAAGTGCCTTGTGTCACCCGGCCAGCCGAGCGGATCCGTGATTCCATGCGGCCACGCCGCAAGCCGGGATCGGGCAATACGGATCGACACCGCATCGGCGTTCGGCTATGCGATTTGTCGGAAAAGTCGACACGAGGACCACGATCATGAAACGCTCCGCCATCAACGACATCATCCGCGAAGCCGACGCTTTCATCCGCTCGTTCGGTTACATCATGCCGCCCTTCGCCTATTGGTCGCCGGAAGAGATGAAGGCGCGCCAGGTCGATTCCTCTGCGATCTTCACCTCACGGCTCGGCTGGGACATCACCGACTACGGCCAGGAAAAGTTCAAGGAGCTCGGCCTGTTCCTGTTCACCGTGCGCAACGGCCGCTACGAGGACATGAAGAAGGGCATGGGCATGCTCTATGCCGAGAAGATCATGATCTCGCGCAAGGACCAGTTGTCGCCGATGCACCGCCACAACATCAAGGCCGAGGACATCATCAACCGTGGCGGCGGCAAGCTGGTGCTGGAACTGTTCATGCACGATCGCGACGGCGGCATCGATCCCAAGGCCGAGGTGTCGGTGCCTGTCGACGGCACCATCCACCGGTTGCCGGCGGGCGGGCTGCTGAAGCTCGATCCGGGCCAGAGCGTCACGCTGCTGCCCGGCGTCTGGCATGCCTTCTGGGCCGAAGGCAAGGACGTACTGATCGGCGAGGTGTCGACCGTCAATGACGATCTCACCGACAATGTGTTTCGCGAGCCGATCGGTCGCTTCTCCAACATCGACGAGGACGTCGCCCCGCTGCACCTGCTGGTGTCCGACTATGAGAAGTGGCTGGGGTAACTTCGCAGTAAACTGAGGCGCCGGCCGGCTAACGGCCAAGGCCGGCAGCGCCTCAATGGCAGCAGCCAAGTGAAAGTGAGTCCCCCGGTTGCCTCTACGGCGATCCCTGGTCGATTGATCCCACCGCTTCGCCGGTGAAGATGACCTTCGTGCCCTCGTGCACTTCGGAGGCGAGATCTTCGGCGTCCCAATTGGTCAGCCTGATGCAGCCATGCGAGAAGGTTTTCCCGATCTTGCTCGGGTCCGGAGTCCCGTGAATGCCGTAACTTTCGATGGACAAATCAATCCACACCGATCCCACCGGATTGTTTGGCCCGGCGGCGATCGTGAAGGGGCGCTTGGTCCTGACCCCCTTGAAGGCGAAGTCGGGATCGTAGTGATAGGTCGGGTTGTGCACCACGCGTTTGACCTCTGCCTGGCCGCTCGGCGCCGGCTTCTCCTGGCTGCCGATCGAGGCGGGGTACACCGCAAGCACTTTGCCGGACGGGTCGAGCACGCGAAGCTGGCGCGCGCCCTTGTCGACCTCGACCTCAGCAACACCCGCGGGCGGATCGCCTCGGGTGACGGCAGGCACCAGCACCTTTTGCCCGGCCTTCCTGAAGCCGACGCCAGGGTTGAGCCGTTGAAGCAACTGTTGGCTGACGTGGAAGCGCTCCGCTATTTTTTCCGCCGCGTTGTGGTAGCCGAGCCTGCGCAGGCGGGCCATTTTCTCCATGCGCGCCGGAATTCGCCTGGTAAACGGTCCGCGCACATCCTTGCGCGTCAGCTCGTACGTCTCGAGCGCCGGGCTCGGGGAGGTCGCGACCAGCTTGTCCCAGGTCTGGCGGGTGAGCTTACCATCGGCGGGCAGCCCGTTGGCCGCCTGAAACGCCCGGACCGCCTTGGCGAAGTTCTCTGCTGCGCGGCCGTCGATCAGGCCCGGCGAGAAGCGCGCGCGATCCAGAAGGATCTGTGCCTTCAGCACGGTCGCACTGACGCCTTTTGCTTCGCTGTCGTCGAATTGCGCGTTGTTGACGGCTGCGACGTCCAGCTTTGCCGCCGCCGATACGTCACATGCCATGGCGAGCACGACAGCCGCGACGAGAAGGAGCCTGGTCATCGACGTCACACTCCTGCATGAGCACCTGCTTCTATGACGTTGCAGGGCCGATCTGGTTCCATTCCCCCCTGCATTTGAGCCGCGATCACCGACCGCCAGTATGAGGAATACGGATCGGGACGTCCGGCGGTCGCGCGGATGCATGTGATGATAGACTTAACGGCAAGAACTCGGCGCCGGCTGCACGCTCGTCCTGCACAGGCATGACGAGCTGATTGGTACATCCGTCTTGGCCAACCTTGCTTGCAGCGCCGGCAACGCCTCGCTTCGCCGCGCCGTGTCAGGCATTCCACCAGCCCGTGCAGCGCCTATGGCAACGCCGGGCTCACCCGCACCGGTGTCGAACGCCATTAACTGCCAGACCTGCCCTTGTTTTGTTTGCGGGCATAGACGACGCATGCGTCGACGGCGCTGACACACAGCCCATCGCGGCGGTTTGGAAGGTTGTTGTCGCCCGCATAGGCGACCTCAGCCACACGGCCATCGACGATGCGAACCTGTGTGTTGCAATAACCTCCCGGAGCGACATTCAACGACCCGCCGACGGAAGGGATGGGGCCCACCGCGAAGGTAGGAAGCACGACATTGACATTGCCCCGCTGCACCGCACGCTCGTAGCTCCAGATTTGCCCCGATGCTCCTTCGTCGGCGGTGGCGGTGGGGAACCCCGCGCACATTCGCAGGTCCGCTTCGCTGAGGCCGACCATTCCCTTTTGGGCGGCAGCCGTTGTGGGATCCTCTTTCGCAAGCTTGGACGTATCGTCGGGAACGACGCAGGACCAGAGCGCGCCCGTGCCGGTGAGAAGAAACAGGATAGCCGGTAGTCGAATCCCGCGAGACGCCAAAACCGCTCTCCGATCTGCTGGATTGTTCGCCCGCCCTTTACCGAGGTAAGAGGCCGTCCCGATATTTCAACCCGCGATCGGGCTGCCTGTTCGATCGCGAGACGGCGGATCAGGCTGGTTGGTCTGGTGCGGACGATGGGAGTGAAGCTGGCTGGGGAACCTGGATTCGAACCAGGACTAACGGAGTCAGAGTCCGTGGGTCTACCGTTAACCTATTCCCCAGCAGGCGTGACTATCACGACAAACGTGAAAACCGCGCGGGCCGAGCGGCTGAGCCGCTTGAGCGCTGCCTTGTAGCCGCCAGCAGAAAATAGTCAAGCCTGCCGGTGTTTCAATTGTGATGTTTCGGCGCGGCGCCTCAGCTCCCTGTCCGCCCGAACTGCGAGCGCTCGAAGTAGAGCACGATGCCCAGGCCCAGAAACAGCGGGACGATGAGATAAAACAGCCGGAATACCAGCAGGGCCGCTAGCACGCCCACGGGGTCCATGTCGGAGAGCCCGGCCAGGAACACCACCTCGAACACGCCCAGCCCACCCGGCGCGTGCGAGATCTGCGCGATCGAGAAGGAGACGAGGAACACGCCGAGCACCACGAAATAGCCGGGGTTATGGGGCCCGGGTAGGGCAAAGAAGATGATCGCGGCCGCCGCCAGGAGTTCGATCGGGCCGATCAGCAATTGCCGCGCCACGATCGGCAGGGCCGGATAGTGAATCTGAAAGCTGCCGATCTTCAGCGGCCGCAGATGCAGCCAGCTGCCGAAGATGTAGGCGGCGACGACGGCAAGCATGACGATGCCCGCAGCCCGCGACAGGCCGTGATGGGCAATGCCGGAGAAGCGGTCGATGATCTGCGGTTCGAGCACCAGAACGAGGCCGGAGGCAAGTACCGTCGACAGCACGAAGGTAATCCAGCAGATCGCCACCAGCACGCCGACGTCCTGTCCGCTCAATCCCCTCGTGCCATAGGCGCGATAACGGATGACGGCGCCCGAAAACACCGAGCCGCCGATATTGTGCGACAGCGCGTAGGTGGTGAAGGAGCACAGCGTGACGAACAGCCACGACACGCGTTTGCCGATATGCAGGAGCGCGATGTGGTCGTAGCCGGCGAGCGAGGCATAGGCGACAACCGAGCTCAGCCCCGCGAGGATCCAGCCGCGCGCCGGGATCGCCGCAATGCCGTCCCAGACATCATCCAGCGAAATGCCGCGCAATTCGTGCCAGAGCAGCAGGAGCGAGAAAATCACCGCCCCGATGCCGACGACCGGCCAGAAATAGCGTCTCCAGTTCATTGCCTGACTGCCATGCGTTGCGGGCCCGTTGTCTTCGCTGTCATTGCGGGAAAGCGGTCGGCGATTCCGATCGCTTTGCCCCCTCTATTTCAGAGATGCCTCATCGAAGCCGGCTATTCAACCGCCGGCCCTTGCCGCCATGGCAAGCCGCAATCGTTATCGTCGTCGAGAGGCGGAAAATCGACAGCCGAGCGGGAATATCGGCCCGGCCATGCGACCGTCCCCACACGCATTTGTGCTGAAAGTCGCTGTTTACCCCCACTTTGCGTAAGACGCGGCAGCGGGCGGTTTGCGGACAGCCCGGCAAAATTCGTGCCACGCGGCACTTGGTGATCCGGGCCGGCGCTGTTAGTCTGGCGGCAACTTGAAACAAAGAAGCGCCTGCTGCGTCCGTTCGCCGGTTCGCGCGGCGCCGGAAGGAACGACAGTGGAAGACCGCGACACCGGCGCCGGCGCGCCGGAGGTGGGCGCGTCCAGCGCTTCCCCGGGGCCGGCAGGCCCGGGGACCGCCAAATGGCAGCAACGCCGCCCGACGGAGCCACGCTCCGCCGACGGGCAGGCGAGCGACGCGAACCACCATCAAAAGGGCAAGGCCAAGAAAAGGCGCAAACGCCGGCGCGGGCGCAAGGTTTTTGCGCGCGACGATATCCGTCCCGCGGCGAACGGGGCGCCGACGGCACGCGCCGCCGCGGCTGGCGCGGCGCTTGCAGGCATAGCCACACCGCCCATCGCGGTGGCTCGGCCCGAATCGGGGGCTCATCGGCCGCCGATGCCAGAATTGCCGGTCTTCGCCGCGCTCGATCTCGGCACCAACAATTGCCGGCTGCTGGTCGCCGTGCCGGCGCGTCATGGCCAGTTTCGTGTCATCGACGCCTTTTCGCGCATCGTGCGACTGGGCGAGGGGCTCACGGCCAGCGGCCGCCTCGGCCAACCGGCGATGGACCGCGCGGTCGAGGCCCTGAAGGTCTGCGGCGAGAAACTGCGCAACCGCAAGATCAGGAAGGCGCGGCTGATCGCCACCGAGGCCTGCCGCTCGGCGGCGAACGGCGTCGAGTTCCTGGAGCGCGTCGAGCGCGAGGCTGGCCTCAAGCTCGAAATCATCGACCGACAGACCGAAGCGCGGCTGGCGGTGTCCGGCTGCGGTTCGCTGGTCGAGCGCGACACGCAGGGCGTCGTGCTGTTCGACATCGGCGGCGGCTCCTCCGAAATCGCGCTGATCGATCTCACCGGCCGCCGCTCGCCGCGACTCGCCAACCATATCGTGTCGTGGACGTCGCTGCCGGTCGGCGTCGTCTCGCTGGCCGAGCGTTTCGGCGGCCGCACGGTGACGCGCGAGATTTTTGGCGCCATGGTCGACGACGTCGCCGCCCGGCTCGCCGCCTTCGATGGCCGCGATCGGCTTAGCCACCTCAAGGCCAGCCCGAAATTTCATCTGCTGGGCACTTCCGGAACGGTGACGACGCTGGCTGGCGTCCATCTCGATCTCGAGCGCTACGACCGCCGCCGCGTCGACGGCCTGTGGATGGACAGGGACAGCGTCGACCGCATGGTCGAAAAGCTGGTCGGCTGGGATTTCCAGCAGCGTGTCGCCAATCCCTGCATCGGCGCGGACCGCGCCGACCTGGTGCTGGCCGGCTGCGCCATTCTGGAAGCGATCCGCGCCGTGTGGCCGTCGGAGCGGCTGCGCGTTGCCGACCGTGGCTTGCGCGAGGGCATATTGAGCGAGCTGATGGCCGATGACGGCGTCTGGCGCAACGATGGGCGCGGCAGAACATGATCCCGAACCGCAGGACCGCGTCAGCGAAAAGTGGCGACCGGTTTTCGCGGACAAACGGTTCCGTTTGTCCAGAAGTCACGCTCGGGCAAGCTGGCGCAAGCGTTGCTCCGGTGAGCAGTCGACCCCCACTCCGTCGAGCTTACCTCGCCACCACTCCCCCCCGCGCCGGGGGAGAGGATTGGCGCGCGCGAGC